>PAQX01000084.1 GCA_002709835.1 Deltaproteobacteria bacterium | reverse complement strand
CGATCGGCTGAAGCTGATCTCGAAGCGCGAGCCCACGATGCACAACAGCTGGCTCCAGAACCTGCCGAAGATGCGGGGGCGGAATCGTGAGCCGAGGCTCTTCGTCCATCCCGAGGACGCTTCTCGGTTGGGTCTCTCGCCCGGCGACCGCGCGCAGGCGCGCAACGGGTTCGGCGAGATCGAGGTCGAGGTCGCCTTCGACGAGGGGCTCGCGCGGGGCGTCGTCGCGATGCCTCACGGGGGCGGCTTTCAGGGTTCGCCCTCTCTGCGGTTCGCGGCCGAGCGCCCCGGTGTGAACGTGAACCGCTTGCTGCCCTACGGCCCAGGGAGCTTCGAACCGATGTCAGGGCAGGCGTTCATGACCGGAATTCCGGTCGAGATCGAGCGCGTCGCAGGCTGAATCTCAGGCCGGATGGACGAGGCTCCAGATCGACGTCGGCGGATGCCGGGCTTTCCAGGGGCGCGCCGCCTCGGGTCGTTCGCTTTCGTCGAGTCGATCTCCCCGGAATTTCCATCTCGCTCAGTCGGAAGCCGCGAGATCCTCGGCCCTCGGGAGGATCTCGAGTCCTGCGAAGTCGCCTCGTTCCCGCCAGTCCGCGAGCAACGCGCGGTACCCGAAGAGATCGCCGGCGCTGCCGCCGTAGGACCCGTTGCGGGGGTTCGCAGGCTCCGTGCTGCCTTCGCCGTTGAAGCGGGACGGGGTGCAACCCTCGGTGAAGCTGCTTCGGTCGAGGGCCTTCGACACGATCTCCGCCGTCCAGGCCTCTTCGGCTTCCGGCGTCACGTCGAAGGCCTGCACCCCCTTCGCGTGCATCGCGCCCAGGGTCTTCGCGATGTGGTCCGCGCACTCGACCGTGACGTGGGTATGTGTGACGGTCACGACCGCCTGCTGGTACGGGTTCGGCATCGTGAAGAAGTTCGGGAAGCCGCTCGTCATGAGTCCGTGGAGAGAACGCACGCCGTCCCGCCACTTGGCCTCCATGTCGATCCCCTTCCGCCCGACGATCGGATGACCGGCCCGGCGCTGGAAAGGGGTGGACTCGCTCTCGAAGCCCGTCGCGTAGACGATGCAGTCCACGGTGTACTTCGTTCCGTTGGCGACCAGCCCGTCCGGGGTGATCTCCTCGACGCCGTCGGGACAGTCGACCAGGGTCACGTTGTCCCGGTCCATCGCGGGGAGATACTCGTCGTGGAAGCAGGGTCGCTTGCAGAGATACCGGTAATAGGGCTTGAGGATCTCCGCCTTTCCGCGGTCGGAGACGATCGCGTCGACGCGGTCGCGGTGGGCGTCCATGACCCCGTGATCGATCGCCGCGATCTGGCGCATGATCTCCTCGAGGGGGCGCGAGTAGTCGACCCGGGGCGTCAGGAGCGGCGCGTAGTAGCGGGTCCAGCCGTCGTCGATCAGATCCTCGTCGGTCGGGAGCGCGAGCATCGTCTTCGCGAAGTTGTCCATCCGCGCGGCCTGCCAACCCGGCGCCAGGTCGGTCGCGAAGTCCTTCGGGATCGGGCGGTTGTCCCGCACGCCGATCGCGGAGGGTGTACGCTGGAAGACGTAGAGCTGCTCCGCGGACGCGGCGAGGGGCGGGACGCACTGGATACCGCTCGAGCCGGTCCCGATCAGGGCGACGCGCTTGTCGTGCAGGCCGGGGAGCTCGTCCCAGTCGCCGGGCCCGCCGCCGGTGTAGTCGTAGTCCCATCGCGCGGTGTGGAAGGCGTGCCCTTCGAAGCGCTCCATCCCGGGGATCGCAGGGAGCTTCATCAGGTTGAGCATGCCTACGGCCATGATCACGAAGCGGGCGCGGATCCGGTCACCGCGGTCCGTCGTGATCTCCCAGCGGGCACCGCCTTCGTTCCACTCCGTCCGCTCGACGCGGGTATGGAAGAGGGAGGCGGGGCGGAGCGCGTAGCGGTCGGCGATCGCCTCGAAGTGCTCCCGAATCTCCTCGCCGAACGCGTATCGCGTGCTCGGCGTCTTCCTCATCTCCTCCAGCATCGGCATGTAGATGGTCGACTCGATGTCGCACATCACGCCCGGATACCGGTTCCAGTACCAGGTGCCCCCGAATCCGCCGGCCTCATCGAGAAGACAAAGGTCTTCGATACCCTGCTCGCTAAGACGCGCGGCGACGACGGTTCCGCCCATGCCGGCGCCCACGATCGCGACTTCGCAGTCCTTCGAGACCGGATCGCGTTCGGTGAACGGAGTGAAGGGGTCTTTTCGGTAGCGGCCGAAGCGGTCGTCGCTGCGCAGGTCGTGGATGCTCGTCCGGTCGACCCGGCGACGCCGATCCCGCTCGAGGCGATATTTCTCCTCGAGCGCGTCCGGATCACTGCCGGAGAACGATCGGTTCGGCTCCGCCATCTGCGTACCTCGATGCCGCGCGCCGAAGCGCGCGGCATCCGCTCAGCCGCGCGAGAGCGCCGCCGCCGTCTCTCCTTCGGGCCACGGCTGGTGCAGCTTGTAGTCTTCCAGGTTCGTCACGCCTTCGGCGATCAGACCCTCGACAGGGCAGTAGACCCGCCAGTGCATCGTGGCGTCGAAGAGCGGCTGCGATTCGACGGAGATCACCCGGAGCTCGCCCTTCTCGAACCCACAGATGGGCTGCATCTTCTCGAGCAGCTCGTTCCCGTTCAGGTGGCCATCACCGAAGTTCCAGCCGAGGACGGTCCCTCCGAAGGTCTCGCCTTCCTGCCACTCGTAGTCGTCGATGTGGCTGCCGACTGCGGCGGGCAGTGCCTCGAGGAGCGGGCGGCCCTGGAGATGAAGCTGCCGGTTGACGCCCATGGCCGCCTTGCCGGCGGCGAGCTCGTCCGGGTCCTCGATGATGTCCTCGAGCTGCTCGAGCACCGTCGTCGAAGGCTTCTTGAGCTTCGCGAGCTTCTCCCGGTAGTTGCTGTCCTTCTTGAAGAGCCAGACGTTGTACGCCCAGTTCCCAGCGTAGTACCGCATGGACAAGAGGAACGAGAGTCGCGACGGGACGAAGTTCCCGAAGAGCGGGACCGCGACCAGCGAGAAGAGCATGACGCCCATGACGACGGGGTACTGCGTCATCTCGAAGATCGAGACGTCCGGATGGAAGAAGAAGAGGTTCCAGCCGCCGTAGATCATCAGGATGTTCCACTCGACAGGCATGCCGGCGGGGTTGTTCAGGCCGATGAAGCTATGGAAGCCCGTGAACAGGATGCAGCCGCCGAGCAGGACCCAAAAGTTTCCGGTTTGCGTCGCGTAGAGAAGGATGAAGGGGATGATCAGCTCGGAGAGGTGCCCGAAGGCCGCCATGAAGTGGGCGAATCGGGAGGGCGTGATGTCTTCGGGGAAGTTCGCGAAGAGGTTTTTCTTGAGCGCCTTCGGGAAGAAGGGCCCGTTGTTCATCATGACCATGATCACGGAGGGGAAGTGGCTGTTCCACTTCGACACCGCCGCCCAGATCCAGATGAACGACCAGGTCAACTTCGCGCCCGCGATGAAGGTCTCGTTCGGGAACGCGAAGATGATCGCGCCCATCACGACGAGGTAGTGCTCGGAGCGCGCGACGAGATAAAGAGTCTTGTCGAGGATGCCGTTCACGAAGACGAGCAGGAAGCACGGAAGCAGGTGTTCCGGCGTCATCTCGGGTCGGGTGAGAGCGAAGAGGAGCAGGCCCTGGTTCAGCGAGTAGAGGCTCACGTCCAGCCAGTTGCGCGTGTTGCCGCCGATCAGGGGTACACCCGGGAACAGGGGCAGCTTGATCGTGCCGGTTCGTGCGAAGTGGCGGTAGCCGCCGTACCACTTCTCGAAGCGTGCGTTCATCGGGCCCCAGCCACACCCGAACCCGAAGAGCTCCCAGCACATCGACCAGACCATGGCCTTCTTGAAAGCCTCGGTCGTCATCGCCCAGTTCGAGAAGTCGGTGAAGCTGGTGTAGCCCTCGTTGAACGTGCACCAGAATGCCCAGATCGGGATCAGCACGCAGAGATACTTGATCCAGTAGAGCGCCATGACCGACGGTCGATTGGGGCTCTCGTTCGCCCAGTTCTGCGCCGTCATTTTCTGCCGTTCGATGTAGGGCGCGTTCGCGATGCTCTGCGCGGAATGGGGAGTGAATTCGCTCGACGTTTCGGGATGGGCAGTCGACATGGCAGTCTCGAGATCCTCGTGGTGGACGGGGCCGCGCACGGAGCAGCGCGCGGCGCTTCCCCTGTATGGTAGAACGAAATCAGCGGGCGTCTGCCCCTTGGAATCGACAGTGAGTGGCGGATCCGGGGGCTGTCGCTACGCGGGAGCCGGGGCGGGCCGACGAGGAATCGACTCCGCGCGGATCGGCTGGGCGGGTCGCGCTAGAGCGCCTCGTTCAGCGCGGCCACGACCTCGAGGTCCTCGATCGCCGCGTTCGCGTGACGCAGCAGCCCCTCGCTGAGCGCCACTCCATCGCTGTCCGCGTAGCTCGGCATGTAGGCGAGGAAGGTCGCGATGACCGTGTACGAAGCCTGCCGTCGGTAGGTCGCCCAGGCTTCGTCGAGCGAGATCTCGACGCCCCCGGCTGCCTTGAGCGCGCCGAGATAGGTCTCGAGGAGTGCTCGCTCGTGGGAGCGCCGCGCCTCGATGTCGACGGCCATGGTCAGGAAGTAGCTGACGTCGCGGAGATGGGTGCTGGTCTTCGAGAGGCCCCAGTCGAGGAAGCCGACCCGCTCGTCGTCGAGAAAGACGTTGCCGATGTGGAGGTCGCCGTGGGTGTACGTGCGCGGTCCCTCGTCCCAGATTTCGTGGAAGCGGGCGTGATGTTCGACGTAGCGCTCCCCGATCGCCTTGTACGTGTCCGAGAGCGCGTCGGCGTTCTCGTCGAGGACGAAGCGCATGAGGCCGGACGTGGCCTCGCTTCCAGGGGTCCGGTCGGGCTTGCGAAGCCAGGGCGCGACGGCGTCGCGGGCAGGCTCGGACTCGAAGCGGGCGTGGAATCGCGCGAGTTCCTCCAACGCGCGGGCCGCCGCGTCCGGTCCCACGCCCCATTCCCCCTGGGAGAACCGACAATTGCGGGTCGTGAGGTCTTCGAGGAGGAGCACGAAGTCGTTGCCGGAAGACCCCGCGAAGTGGCATCGCGGCACCCGAAGGTCCAGGGTGCCGGCGACGTCGGCGAAGAACTCCGCTTCGCGTTCGCCCATTCCGAGGGCGCCGATCATGGAGCGGTGGCCCTCGTCGAGGGGGGCGAGCTTCACGAAGAGCGACGCAGGGCCGTTGCTTCCGTCTTCGTACGTCAGTCCGATGCGCGCGCGCTGGTTGGTCGAGAAGGCGTGATCGAGGACCTCGACGGTGGCGACAGCGGCATCGAGGGCCTCGCTCAACCACGCGGGGGTCAGTTCGTCGGGGTGGGCCGGGAGCTTCGAGTCGGTCATGCTTCTCTCGTGTGGGGCGGGCGTGGGTCAGTATCGCGGCTCGCTGCTTCGGCGCCAGACGGCGTCTGACCGTCGGTCTCCGGCTCGCTGGACGAGGGCGGCAAGGATGCGCGACGATCGGGCCGTCATGAGTGAAGCGAACCACCACGACTACATCGTCGTCGGCGCAGGCGTTTCCGGGATCTACCAGATCAAGCGCCTGGCGGACCTCGGGCTCGACGCGATCCTGCTCGAAGCGGACGACGACCTCGGCGGAACCTGGTATCACAACCGGTATCCGGGCTGTCGCTTCGACTCAGAGAGCTACACCTACGGCTATTCGTTTTCTAAAGAGCTGCTCGAAGAGTGGCACTGGACGGAGCGTTTCTCCCCCCAGCCGGAGAACCTTCGTTACCTGAACTTCGTCGCCGAGAAGTTCGACCTGCGGCGCCACATGCGCTTCGAGTCGCGGGTCGACGCGATGACCTGGGATGAGGCCAGTCGGACCTGGCGCCTCGATCTGGAGGGCGGAGACGCCTACACGGCACGCTTCGTGATCACCGCCCTGGGGCCCCTCTCCGCGCCGACTCCACCGCGTTACGAAGGCATGGACGAGTTCGAGGGAGACGCGTTCCACACGTTCCATTGGCCCAAGGAAGAGGTTCCGCTCGCGGGACGTCGCGTCGGCGTGATCGGAACGGGCGCGACCGGGATCCAGGTGATCGCGGAGATCGCCGACAAGGTGGACGAACTCTTCGTCTTTCAGCGACGTCCCAACTGGAGCGTCCCCCTCGGTAACTCGCGGATCTCCGACGAGGAGATGGCAGAGATCCGTGAGAACTACGACGAGATCTTCGCGAAGTGCAAGCAGACCGTCGGGGGCTTCGTCCACCTCCCTGACCGCCGAGGCTTCCACAACCTGACTCCGGAAGAGCGAAAGGCCCACTGGGACGAGCTCTACGCGACACCCGGCTTTGCGGTGCTCGCCGGGAACTTTGCCGAGGTCTTCCTCGAAGAAGCGGCCAACCAGGAGATGTCGGACTACATCGCCGAACGGATCCGCGCCCGGGTCGACGACCCCGAGGTCGCGGAGAAGCTGATCCCGAAGGACCACGGCTTCGGGATTCAGCGCCTTCCCCTGGAGACGAACTACTTCGAGGCCTACAACCGCGACAACGTCCACCTCGTGGATCTCTCCGAGGCCCCGATCGAGCGCTTCACGAAGACGGGAATCCAGACGACGGCGGAGCACTACGAGCTGGACCTGATCGTCCTCGCGACGGGCTTCAACATCGTCGTCGGCTCCTTCGACAAGATCGACATCCGTGGCCTCGACGGCGTCCGTCTCGGGGACGTCTGGAAAGACGGTCCGGTGACCTCGTACGGCTTCGTGACGCACGGATTCCCGAATCTGCTGATGGTGGCCGGGCCCCAGAGCGTTTCGGGTTCGACGAATTTCCCTCGCGCGATCGAGGACGGCGTCGACTGGGTGACCGGATTGGTCGAGCACATGGAGCGCGAGGGGCTCACGCGGATCGAGTCACGTGCTGACGTCGAGAAGGCCTGGCACGAGGAGGTCGTTGCTTCGTACGAGCGGATGCTGGTGCGGAACAGCAAGGGCTGGTTCGGGGGCTACAACTCCAACGTCGAGGGGCACGGCCAAGGAACGTTCCATTACGTGGCGTATTTCGGCGGGGCTCCCCGCTACCGCAAGCTGATCACGAAGCTCGCGGAAGAAGGCTACGATGACTTCGACCTCGCCTAGGGGCAGGCGGCTGGGGCAGGGCCGGTCAGGCTGGGAGGCGGTCGCGCCCCGGGAAGTCGATCGGCTTTCCCGGCTTCTCGGGCCGCTCGGCCGGCTTCCGATGAGTCGACCCGGCGGAGGAGCGTCTTCCCCCGCCGGTATCCCGAAGGAAAATCGATCCCCCGTCGGGGGGCCGGGCTCCTTCGCTGTGGTTAGAATCGTGGCGGACGTGCGCGACGCGAATCTCTCGTCGCGCGCCGCGCGGATCGCGCCCATCAGGAGAAGAGCATGCCGAGTGGAAGTGAGCAGACTGGGAACTATGACGTCGTGATCATCGGCGGAGGCGTGAGCGGCATGTACGCCGTCCACCACTTCCGCGAGATGGGGCTTTCGGTTCGCGCCTATGACGGGGCGTCCGATGTGGGCGGGACCTGGTGGTACAACCGCTATCCCGGCGCGCGCGTGGATGGTCCCGGGAGTCCCTACTACTGCTTCACCTTCTCCGACGACCTGATGGAAGAGTGGGACTGGGACGAGACCCAGTCGGAGGGCAAGGACGTCCTCGCCTATCTCGAGTACGTCGCCTCGAAATTCGACCTCCGCAAGGACATCCAATTCGAGACCTGGGTGGAGGACGTCGAATACGATGAAGCGACCCAGCGATGGACGATCGGCACGAATCGCGGCGATCGGGTGACTGCGCGCTTCGTGATCTGCGCGAGCGGGGCGCTCTCGACGCAGAACATGCCGAACTACGAAGGGATCCAGGACTTCGCCGGCGAGGTCTACCACACGGGCAACTGGCCGCGTGAGGAGGTCTCTTTCGAGGGGAAGCGCGTCGCCGTCATGGGCACCGGCTCGTCGGGAATCCAGGCGATCCCGGAGATTGCGAAGATCGCCGATCACGTGACCGTGCTCCAGCGCACGGCGCAGTTCGCATTCCCGGCTGGGAACCGCTCGCTGACCGAAGAAGATCGCCAGAACGCCCGCAAGGCCTGGGAAGAAACCAAGGCGATGATGGTCGCGCACCCGGGTGGCTTCCCGCACAAGGGGAACGAGCTCGCCGCCCTCGATTTCACCGAAGAGGAGCGCCAGGCCCATTTCGAGAAGCTCTGGAAGATTGGGAGCTTCCACTTCTTCCTGAACGGCTACAACGACGTCGCGACCAGCGAAGAAGCGAACGCGTCGATGTCGAACTTCGTCCGGGGGAAGATCCGTGAGATCGTGAAGGACCCCGAGACGGCGGACAAGCTCATGCCGGATCACTACGTCATGACCAAGCGGCCGATCCTCGAGAACGGCTACTGGCACGCGTACAACCGCGACAACGTCGAGCTCGTCGATCTGCGTGAGGACGGAATCGAGCGCTTCACGGAGAACAGCGTCGTGACCGCGACCAGCGGCGAGCACCCGATCGACATGCTGGTCCTCGCGACCGGCTTCGACGCGATCAGCGGCACGCTGCTCAAGCTCAACCCGAAGGGCCGCGGCGGGGTCAGCCTGAAGGACCGCTGGACCGAGCGCTTCCACAACTTCATGGGCATGACGATCAAGGACTTCCCGAACCTGTTCATGATCCATGGCCCCGGGTCTCCCGGCGTCTTCTACAACATGCCTCTCGGTGCTGAGCGGCAGATGGGCTGGATCGGCGAGTTCATCCAGTTCCTCGAGAAGAACGGCCACGGCGCCGCTGAGCCGACCGCCGAGAGCGAAGAGGCCTGGGGCAACGAGGTCCAGGGGATCGCGAACGCCACGCTCTTCCCCAAGACGGACTCGTGGTGGACCGGCGCGAACGTCGAGGGCAAGCCGCGCTACTTCTCGGCCTACCTCGGGGGCGGGATCTACTACATGCGGATCGCCGACATCGCGGCGCGGGACTACGACGGGTACACCTTCGAGCCCACGAAGTGAGCGACTCCGTGGCTGTTCGTGATCGAGTAGGGCGGCTTGCGCTGGGCGCATGGGCCCTTCCTCGAGATCGGCGCCCCGGAGGCGGTCGCGAGGACCGCGCCACGAATCGGAGCCGACCGGTGGCTCACGAAATCCGCGTACTGGAGACCCTTTCGCGGATCGCGAAAGAACCGGATGCTCGCCTCGCGCTGGCCTGATCGGAGATCTCGATGAGTGCTGCTCAGGATCCGGCCGACGTCAAAACCGGCTACTCTATCTGCACGATCTGCGACATCGGTTGCCAGCTGCGTTCAGAGTCTAGAGACGGTGTCCTTCACCGCGTGAAGGCCCACGACTCGCCCGCGCTCGCACGCCACGTGTGTTACAAGGGCACCGCTGCCCCCCACATCCACAACCACGCGGACCGGCTCCGGGTGCCGCTGAAGCGGGTCGGCGCGCGCGGCGAGGATCGCTGGGAAGAGATCTCCTACGAGCAGGCGATAGACGAGATCGCGGAGCGCCTTCGCGGCGTCGTCGATCGGTATGGCCCCGAGGCCTTTGCCGTTTCGACTTCGGGCTGGAATACCCAGACGACCCACGGCCTCGACCGCCGCTTCATGAACCTGCTCGGTTCGCCGAACTGGACCTCCGGCGTCTCGCTCTGCGCGGGCAACACGGCCGCGGTCAATCGGCTCACCTACGGCTGGTTCCCGATGGGGGACATCGGCAACGCGAACTGCGTCGTTCTCCTCGGCCACAACCCGCGCAAGCACTCATGGACCCCGATCTACAACCAGATCGAGGGGGCCCGGAAGCGCGGGGCGCAGACGATCGTGGTCGACCCGCGGGTCTCCGAGCAGGCCGAGTCCGCGACGCTCCACCTCCAGATCAAGGCGGGGACCGACGCCGCGCTCCTCCTCGGCTGGACGAAGGTGATCATCGACGAAGGGCTCTACGACAAGGACTTCGTCCGGGACTGGTGTGTCGGCTTCGACCAGCTGAGCGAGCGAGTCGACGAGTATCCGCTCGACCGCGTGGCGCAGATCACGGGTGTCGACGCCGAGCTCATCGCCCAGGCCGCGCGGATGTACGCGAACGCGGACGGCGCCGTCATCCCCTGGACGCCGATCACGGACCAGCAGCTGGACTCGACGTCGAGCATCCGTCTCCAGGCCATCCTTCGCGCGATCACGGGCAACCTCGACGTGGTCGGCGGCGAGACCCTCGGCGGGCTCAACCCGAGCTACCGAACCGAGTCGGATCTCCAGCTCCACGACGCCATCTCTCCCGAGCAGCGCGCCAAACAGCTCGGCTACGAAAAGCACCCCGCCTACACCTACCGGACGGCGGAGATCCTTCGTCCCTACATGAAGAAGGTGTGGGGCCGGGAATGGGTCGACCAGGTGATGGGCTGCCACATGGCGAACCCGAGCGAGCTCTTTCGCGCGATGGCGACGGGGGATCCGTACCCGGTCAAGGCGTTCTTCGCGCTCGGGAACAATGCGCTGCTCTCGTATCCGAATCAGCACCAGATCCACAAGGGGCTGATGAATCAGGACTTGATCGTCGCGCATGAGATCTTCATGACCCCGACGGCCATGTTGGCGGACTACGTGCTGCCCGGCGACGTGTTCAGCGAGCGGAACCACATCGCGGATTCCTGGTCCTGGACCAATCGCCTCTCGCTCTCGGAAGCGGTCGCGACGCCGCCTGACGAGGCCAGTTCGAGCTTCCGTTTCTGGCGGGACCTCGCGCATCGGATGGGTTTCGCCGACGAGTTCCCCTGGCAGACCCTAGAAGACGTGATCGACTACCGCCTCGAGCCGTCCGGTCAGACCTTCGAGTCCTTTCGCGCCGAAAAGTTCATGGAGATTCCCGTTCCCAGGTACCGCAAGTACCGGAAGACGGGCTTCGCGACGCCGTCCGGCAAGGTCGAGCTCGCCTCGTCGATCCTCGAGGAGCTCGGTTTCGATCCCTTGCCCTATCACCGGCCCGCACCGGAGCCGACTGCCGGCTACCCCTACCTCGTGTTCTCCGGCGTGCGAGAGGACCCCTTCTTCCAGACGGGGCAGCGCAACGTCGGCGTCCTTCGCCGCCGCTGTCCCTCGCCGAAGTTCTTCCTCCACCCGGAAGACGCCATGCGAGATGGCTTCGTCGATGGGGACTGGGCCCGTCTCGAGACGGCGCATGGCGAGGTTCATGCGAAGGTCAGCGTTCAGGAGGGCATGCGCCGCGGCCATCTGCGCGTCCCCCACGGTTGGTGGTTCCCCGAGACCCGTGGCGAAGTCGACCTCGCGGGCGCGTTCGTCTCCTCCGACGCGGTGCTCACGACGGACACGGACGACCTGATCGACTACGAGCAGGGCATCCCGCACTTCCGCGGCTACCCCGGTCGATTGGTTGCCTGCGATCCGCCGGTGGGCATGTCGAAGACTACCCTCGAAGGGTAGGGGCGACATCGTGACGACCCGGAACCGCCGTGATCAATGGCTCCGAGAGTTCAAGTCCGCATGGATGGCACGGATCGCGGGTCGGGCGATGTCGAAGAGTGAGACCGGTCTCGATGGGCTCGCCAAGTCGCTTCTGAAGAAGGGGGGGCGAGAGGTTCCCCACGATCCCGAGCTCGATCACCCCGAAGACTGGGATCGGCCGATCGAATAGTCGCAGGCGCTTGCAGCTTCGATCGCGGAGTCCGCGATTTGCTCCTGTGAAGCCGGGAAGAGGGCCACCTTTAGGTGGCGTGTCCGCCACCTGTCACGGCGCAGGTGATGAAGACGCTGGGCATGGCGCTAGAGGTCTTTCGCGGGTCGAGTGGCGACGTGGCGCCCCGCCAGATAGCCGAACACGACGCCATTGCCGATCGTTCCACCACCGCTCGGATAGGCCCAGGCGAAGGTGTTGGCAGCGGTATTGCCGGCGGCGTAGAGCCCCGGAACGACCCCTCCGCTCGCGCGGCGGACGCGACCGTGCTCGTCGATGCGTGGTCCGCCGTTCGTGCCGAGGGTCGCCGGGTGGATCTGTACGGCGTAGTAGGGAGGGCGGTCGAGAGGGCGGACGCGGCCGGGACCCATCAGGCCCGTGCGGTGCCGGTCGAAGTCCGGATCCTCTCCTTTTGCCGCGTATTCGTTGAAGCGCTCGACCGTCGCCTGGAATCGCTCGGGGTCGACGCCCATCTGACGGGCGAGGGTGCCGAGGTCGTCCGCGGTCGGCATCCACGCCGGGGGCGGATCGTCCGGAGCGATGCCCACGACGGTCAGCCGGGACTTCACGCCCTGGTCGAAGACCTGCCAACCAGGGGCTTCGTTCGGGAACGAGACGCCGGTCGGATCGAAGCGGCCGAAGGCCTTCGGAAAATCGTTGTAGGGCAGGGCTTCATTCGCGAAGCGCTCACCGTGGCCGTTCACGATCAGACTGCCGGGCTCGCCGCGGCCGGACTCGAACTGTGCCACCGGGATCCCATCCCGGGTGTCCTCAGGATCGATCATCGCGGGCTGACCCCAATAGGAGTTCATGTTGCCGAGAGCGGCACCGGCTTCGATCGCCATTTGCAGGCCGTCGCCCGTATTATGCGGCGGCGAGAGCGACTTCAGGTCGTAGCCGATGAAGGCGCGCACGAGCTCTCGATTCCATTCGAAGCCACCGCAGGCGAGGACGACGCCCTTGCGTGCGCCGAAGAACGCGTCGCGCCCCTCGTGGGTGACACGGACGCCGATGACCTCTCCGTGCTCGACGACGAGCTCGCGAGCGGGCGTCGAAGAGAGCGCGTCGACGCCCCGATCGAGTAGCCCGCGGAAGAGCCGTCCGATCAGGGCTGCGCCTTTCGCGCGGACGTCCGCGGCTTCGCGCCGCGCGATCTCGTCGCCCATCGTGAGCGCGTCCCCCGACATGTCCTCCGCGAGGGTCGTCACGCCTCCGAGATGCGGGTCCGCGACGCGACTGCTCAGTCGGTCCTTCCACTCTCCGAGCGCTGCGGGGGCATCGAAGAGCACCGGCTCGACGGAGCGCGCACCCGGCCGTCGCCCGGGAATGCCGTACGCGTAGTAGTAGTCGGGGAAGTTCGGGACGGTCTGCATCTCGACCGGCGTGTTCGCCTCGAGGTAGCGGAGTGCATCCGGCGCGGCGTCGACCCAGGCTTCGATCTGCGCGTCGTCGGTCGGCTGGCCCTTCGCGAGGTGGCGGATGTAGGTGAGTGCATCCTCACGGGTGTCCTCGATCCCGGCTTCCGCCATGTGGTCGTTTCGTGGAATCCACATGACGCCGCCGGAGATGCCCGTCGTCCCGCCGAACTTCTCCGCCTTTTCGACGAGGAGCACCTCCGCGCCGCCATCGTGGGCGAGGGTGGCAGCGGTCATCGCCGCGCCGCCGCTGCCCACGACGATCACGTCCACGAGACGATCCCAGGATTTAGGCGGGCCTTCGATCATGTCTTCGCTCTCCAGGCGCGCGTGGCGGGTCAGCCGAGGATCGGCGGAAGCTTGTGGAAGAGCGGGTTCGCGTCATCGGGATCCGTGCCCGCGATGATCATCGAGAGGCGAAGCACCTTCCGATGGAGCAGCGGGACGAGGGCTTCGTCCCGGTCCGCGCCGCTCTTCTGGATGAACGCCATCAGCGCGCGATCGGCCTCAGCGGCGTGGCCGTAGGACTCGCCGGTGAGTCGCTCGATGTCGGCGATCGTCTCGGACTCGTGCCAGCCGCGATAGCGGGAGTAGTTGCGCAGAAACGCGGGAATCGATCCGAGGAGGTCCCGCTCCCACTCCTGGAAGGCGCTCGAGATCGGGAGCTGGGCGATATCGACGAGCATCTTTTCGAAGCCGGATGCCTCCCAGGGGTGCTCGACGGGCTCCGGGAGATGGAGGTCATCGTCCAGCGGGATCCCCTGGAGTTCCGCGATCGCTTCGAAGGCGCGGCGCGAGATGCTCGCGTATTCGAGGACGCCTTCGATCCAGTTTGCGCCCCGGATATGGGGATTCATGAAGGTGAGCGCGGCGATCGCCGAGAGCTGCAGGAAGTTGGCCGTGTGGTAGGCGACGACGGGCAGGTCCACTTCCTGGCCCGTGATCCGGCCATACTCGCGGTAGAGCGCCGGAATGTCGCCCATGCTCTCGACGGAGTCGCGCCCGCGGAAGCAGGCGAGGTCCCAGTGGGTGTCCCCGATCGCCGCGATCTCGAAGTCCATCAGCGCGACGATCTCGGATCCGCTCGACATGAACTGGCCAGCGTCGCCCGCCAGGAAGCGCGCTTCGGTCCGGTGGGTGGGGACGTTCCGGCGGAGCCAGAGCTGGAGAAACTCGAGGCTCGAGTCGATGTTGTTCGTGAACTGACCGATCCGGTACATGCGCTCGGTCTGACGGAGTGCGATTTCCTCCGCCGTCTCGAGCGTCTTCATGCCCTTGATGTGGGTGAACTCGCTGACCGGGACATCGTGGATCTTCGCGAGATGCCCCATGTACGCGAGCATCGCCTGCCAGCGATCTTCGGTCATGCTCGACGGGGCGTGGATCGCGGTATGGAACATGCCCGGATCGCGATCTTCCACGTCGATCCAGTCCATGACGAAAGCCTTCGGCTCGTCAATCCATCCATAGATGTGCGGCACGAGGATCCCGTTCTTCTCGAGGACCATCATGACGTCCATCTCGAAGCGTAGGTCGTCGTCACCGGCGATCGGTCGATTGCCGCGGACGAAGACCACGTCCTGGGCGCCGTCCTTCGTGAAGTTGACGCGCCACTGGGGGCGCCAGCGGGCGAGCCGCTCCATCTCGGTCACTTCGCCCCCGAGGTTTTCCTTGACCCAGGCGGTGATGCCTTTCCGCTGCTCGGCTTCGAAGGCGTCGTGGTCGATGGTCGCGTCGCTCATGGGAGGGTTCCTGATCACTCGAGTTGAACCAGAATGCTAGCGCGATGCGCGGCGACGTGGACGCAGCGACTCCGCCTTGGCGACGAGGAGCGTCTCGCGGTCGTTTCTCGCCGACGAGGCCGCCGTCCTTTCCTCCTCGTCGTTCTTCGCGGGGACTGGACACGTTAACCTTCGGGCGACGGAGAAGCGCTCCCGGGAAGAGGCGGCATAAGGCGATGAATCTCAAGGTCTCCGTTCTCGGGGCGGGCTCCTTCGGAACCACGATGGCCCATGTCATCGCGCGCAACGCGCCGACGTTGATCTGGTGTCGCCGCCCGGAGACCGCGGAAGAGATCAACCGCGAACACACGAACGCGGCCTATCTCCCCGACGCTCCCCTGGCCGACTCGCTCCGTGCAACGGCGGACCTCGAGGAGGCAGTGAAGTCGGCAGACGTCGTCGTGATGGGCGTGCCCTCGCACGGCATGCGCTCGACCCTCGAAGAGGTCGCGAGGCACATCCGGCCGTGGGTGCCGGTCGTGAGCCTGGCCAAGGGGCTTGAGCCAGGCTCCTATCTGCGGATGACCGAGGTCATCCGCGAGGTCCTTCCGGACCATCGAGCGGGCGCGCTCACGGGGCCGAACCTCGCACGAGAGATCATGGCGGGGTTCGCAGCGGCGAGTGTCGTCGCCTTCGAGGACGTCGAGCTCGCGAGACAGCTCCAGTCGGTCCTGCATAGCGGCGTGTTCCGCGTCTACACGAACACCGACGTAGTCGGCTGCGAGCTCGGGGGCGCGCTCAAGAACGTGATCGCGATCGCGACCGGAATGGGGGACGGCCTCGGTGTCGGGGACAATACGCGGAGCGCGGTGATCACGCGGGGGCTCGCGGAGCTCACGCGGCTGGGGGTCGCGATGGGCGGGGAGAGCGCGACCTTCGCGGGCCTAGCCGGCGTCGGCGACCTCGTCGCGACCTGTACCAGCATGAAGAGCCGCAATCGCTTCGTGGGCGAGCAGCTCGGTCTCGGCAAGACGATCGACGAGATCATCGCGGACATGAATCAGGTCGCCTAGGGGGTCAAGACGAGCGCCGTCGTGATGGAGCTCGCCGAGCGCTACGGCATCGAGATGCCGATCGCCCAGGAAGTCCACGGTGTGCTCTATGATGGACGCACAGCGGAAGACGCCTATGCCGGGCTCACCCGACGGGTCCCCGGCGCCGAATACGACGCGAACTGATCAGGCAGGGTAGATCGATCATGAAGTGGCTCGTTCGGATCCCCATCGCGTTGGCCTTTCTCGGTCTGCTCGCCTTCTACCAGATGTATCTGTCTTCGCGGCCCGCGCTGACGATCGATCCGGCCACCCTCGCGGGAGACGGCAGCACCCTCGACTACTGCGTGCTGCCGACGCTCGACGGGAGCGGCAAGGCCGCGGCGGAGATTCCGAAGGGGAACACGCCCGGCTGCGGGTACGACCACTTTCCGCTGCCGATCCTGGCGGACTGTACGGAGCCACTTCCCGAAGGTGCGGCCGACCTCCGCGGACTCTGGCTCGGTGTTGAAGGGGGACACGTCGGGCACGTCGAGCGCGTGGAACAGTGTGGGAGCCGAACCGTCGTCACGTCTTCGGGGATCATCCACGACTACGGCCCGAACAGCACCGCCGGTTTGAATACGAACGATACGGAGGGCAGCGTGTTCTTCATGCTGGGCGAGCGTGAGTTCTGCGCCCGTACCTCCGCGAGCATGATCTGGAATGACGGCATCCTCGACTTCCACGTATTCGGATGGGGACCCGTCGTCGTGAAGCGCTACCTGGACGGCGAGCAGCTCGTCTGGGAGTACGCGGACGGCAGCACCACGCGCATGGATCGCCTCTGCACGCTTCCGGAAACCGAGCGGGTGCCCGCGCCTCGCGGGCGGCGGGTCGCGCTCTTCTGAGCGCCGTGGCCTGGCGCGCGGTTCAGACGGCGACCTGGATCCTGGCCTTCATCTTCGTGTCGAGGGCTTCGGCGGCTCCCGCGGCCATCTCTTCCAGGATTTCGGCCGCAGGTCTTCGCTCGTTCAGCATGCCGGAGGTCTGGCCGGCCGCATTCATCAGGAGTTCGTGGCGTCCCGCCTGTTCGATCGAATACTGCAGATCGCGGATCAGGACCCCCTGCGCCCCCATCGGGAGCGCCTGCAGTCCCTCTCGTTCCCAGGCTTCGATCAGGGGGTTGGAGACGTTGCGCATGGTCTTCCCGCTGTAGAGCCTCGTCACGACGGTGTCTTCGGCGTCGGCGGCGAGGATGCGGTCTTTCTGGAGGTCGGGCTGGTTCGCCTCGTTCGACACGAGAAACGCGGATCCGCACCACGCCGCTTCGGCACCGAGGGCGAGGACGCCAGCGAGGGCGCGACCGCTGGCGATGCCGCCCGCGGCGATGGCGGGCTTGGGCGCGATCGCGTCCATCACCTGGGGCAGGAGCGCGAGGGTGCCGATCTTGCCCGTGTGGCCCCCCGCTTCGGTGCCCTGGGCGACGACGTAGTCCGCACCGTCCGCCGCGACCTGGCGAGCCGCCTTCACGGTCCCGACGAGCGAAAGGATCGTCACGCCGTTGGCTTTGAGCTCGTCGGCGAAGGCCGCGGGTGTGCCGAGGCCCGAAGCGAAGACGGGGATTCCCTCCTCGATCAGGACTTCGATCTGGGAGCCGGCCCAGCTCTTCCCGGGCTCGATCCAGCTCCCCAGGACCGCGTTGTCCGGCGGTGCGGTCCGCAGTTCTACGTCGAGGGATTCAGCGATGCGCGCGATGGCGTCGCGATGGGACTGCGGGAGCTGGTCGGGCTTCGGCGCCGAGGGGACGACCGCGTCCTTCGGCTTGGGCATGAGGAAGTTGGGAGAGAGCAGCAGGTCGACGCCGAAGGGCTTGTCCGTCAGCGATTTGATCTTGCGGATCTCGGCGCGCAGCTGCTCGGGGGAGTAGGCGACCCCGCCGAGGACGCCTAGGCCGCCCGCGTTCGAGACTGCCGCGACGAGTTCGCCGGTGGCGACGGGGTCGCCCGTCCCCGCGACGGGGCCCATCCCGGCGAGGATGATCGGATACTCGATGCCAACGCGGTCACAGAACTCGGTGCGCAGGGTGGGGCGGGCCATGGGCTTCTCCGTTGCGAGGGATTCAGCAGGGATCTCCCAGCATGGCCCGTGCCGCGCCCCGGATCAACGCGTTTGACGGAGCGTTGGAGCAGGCGCGCCCGCCTTCGGTTTTCGACCGCCGACGTGCTCCGGGCGGTGACCCGTGATTACGACCCTGGACGCTTGAGCCATCGCACCCCGATCGATGGCGTGATGCGGTAGGTCGCTTGCAGGAGTCGTCGACGGCAGCTGCTACTCTGGCGGCTCCTTCCCTTGCCCCACGGACTGGAGAGGGGGCGAATGCAGAACCCCGCGGATCGTGACTTTTTCGGCTTGAGCTCGACCGCCCGGACGCTCCGGGACGCGTCGGACCGGCTCGCCGAGGCGATTCCGGGCGGCTGGTTCTTCTCGCGGGACGAGGCGCCGGAGAAAACGGTCGGTGCGGTCGTGGCCCGCCCTTCCATCCTACCCAAGAATTATCTGCTCGAGTTCGTGGCCGGCACCTTCGGTCCCGCGTCGAGCGGTCGTGGCCTGATGGACCATCTCGAGAACGAAGAGAACGTCCGTCGGATCGTGACCCGGACGAACGTCGGGATCATGGCCGCGCAGGATCTCGAAGAGAACTCGCGGCGGAAGCTGGAAGACGTCCAGCTGACCCGCGCCGTGAAGTTCAAGCACACGATCGGACGGGTCGTCGACCACCTCGAGAGCTCTCTCAACCGGATCGAGGATCGGCCGCACGTCATTCGCGAGATCTTCTCCCTCGACGAGTCGCCGCTCGCCGAGGCGATCGCGACTCGGATCTCCGAGACCCATTTCCTCGAACGCCTCGCCGATGAAGCCGAAGGCGTTCCCGAGATGCGTCTCGCCGTGCTCCGTGCCGCCCAGACCGTCGCCTACTTCGATGACCTCGAGCGGCGCTTCCGGACCGAACTCGCTTCCTTTCTCCCGGATTTCGAAGTGGACGCGGAAGGGCGGCGCCACGAGATCGGCGACGACAAGGCGCTCAAGATCATCAATCACATCTTCGACGCGTTCGCGCCTCGCATGATCCTGATCGGACATAGCCAGGGGGGGCTCGTCGCGCTGAGGGCGATGCAGCTCGGGATGCAGCAGGTCCGCGTCAAGGACAAACGACGCTTCCTGCACTCGCACCGCAGCGGACGCGTCCATCGCTACAGCCCCGTTGCTCTCGCGATCGGCCTGGGCGCGCCGTACGACGGGATCTCTCGCAGTCCGAGCCTGGTCGAGGGAAAGGAAGGGAGCGCCCTCGAAGCGTCGACGCTTCCGGCCTACGTCAAGCGGTTCATGCCGGGCGTTTCGCAGATGCTCCACGGCAGCTCCTTCCTGAAGACCTTGCGACGCGTCTTCATTCCCTTCGATTGCTCGGCGATCTCGATCGCGAACCCGAAGGACGGACTCGTTCCGCTCGCCGGGACGCAGCTGCCGGTGGGCGACTTCAAGAACATGCACAATCTCGAGGCGCGCTCGACCGGGCGTTTCGACCTCGCGGACATAGCGCCCGAATTCTCCCGCCCGGCCCTCGGGATGTGGCCGCTCACGCGTCTGCGCGCGGCCTTCAACGAAGAGGCCCGCTTCGAGGGGCTCCGCGAGCACTGCTCCTTCCTCGTCGATCTCCACGAGAACTGGGACGTCGACAAGGGAGAGATCGTCCGGAAGATCTTCGATGGGGAGGGCGCCGAAGGCCTCTTCGACGAGATGATGTACGAGGTCAACTTCGACGGACTCCGTGAACAGCTGATGGCGAATCTGCTCTATCGCCTACGGACGTCCGAGCCCGATGAGCGCGCGTCGCTCTCGTGGATGGTGCCGCGCCTCCGCGACATCATCGCGGAGGAGCAGCTGCCCTTCCTCAACAGTCTCGACAAGCGTGCCTCGCTGGCGCTTATGTATCTCGAGGGCGAGTAGGCGCGGCGCACGATGTGTCGGAAGGTCGGGGCCTGCAGAGTCCGATCGTTCCTGTACTCCGCGTCGTTCGCCACGCCGGGGGAACGGGACTAGGGTCGAGGGCGAACCGCGAGAGGAACGTCCCATGGCCGGCACCGCCAAGCGAATGAAGCTCGTCCCTGAAGACGACTACATGCACCCCGTCGAGTCTGCCTCGAACTTCAACGAAAGCATGTACTTCAACGTCTTCGACCCGGAGCGCGAGATCGGGGGCTTCTTCCGGCTCGGGAATCGGCCGAACGAAGGCTACGCGGAGATGACCTGCTGCCTCTACCTGGCGGATGGCCGCGTCGGCTTCATGTTCAAGCGCCCCGAGATCGAGAACAACGACGCCTTTGATGCGGGTGGCATGCGCTTCGAGGTCATCGAGCCGCACAAGCGGCTGAAGGTCACATACAGCGGCAAGCTCACGCTGCTCACCGACCCGACCCAGATGGCGAACCCGCGAGAGGCGTTCAAGACCAACCCGCGGATCCCAGCGGAGGTGACCGTCGAGTACACGGGGGTGTCGCCGGTGACGGGCGGGGAACCGGTGAACGAAGACGGCTCCCAGATCCAGCTCGATGCGGACAAGTCCTTCGCCCGAGGTCACACGGAGCAGCACGTCGCAGCGATGGGATCCATCCGGATCGAGGACGAGACCTTCGAGATCGAAGGCTTCGGTCTTCGGGACCACTCCTGGGGACCGCGCTACTGGCAGGCGATCCACTGGTACCGCTGGTGTCCGATGAACTTCGGACGCGACCACGCGATGATGCTGTCGCTCATTTGCGGCGAGGGAAACGAGCCGCGAGCCGGGGGCGTCGTCCTCGAGAACGGCGAGTACCGCAAGATCAAGGACGTGTCCTTCGATACCGACTGGGACGCCGACTACTACCAGAAGTCCTTCGTCGCCCACGTGGAGATGGAGGACGGCGAGAAGTTCGACGTGGAGGGCGAGGTCATGTCGCTGATCCCGCTTCGGAACCGTCGGCAGAGTCCCGATGGCGAAATGATGATGACGCGAATCACCGAGGGCATGACCCGCTACACGGCGCGCGGGAAAGTCGGCTACGGCCTCTCCGAGTTCCTCGATCAGGTGAATGAGGACGGTCTTCCGGTGTCCGTGGCCGAGGGGTATGCCTAGCCGCGCGTGGTCTGGGTGCCCTTCAGCAGCAAAGTAGAACTGACGGCGTCAGCCCTTGCCGGTCCGGCCGGGCAGCGCCGTTCCTCACCTTCGGAAAACTTGCCATGTCCTTACCCATCCATCCTGCCCTCTCCAAGGGCAACGTTGCCGTCATTACGGGGGGCGCGAGCGGGATCGGCCTCGCCACCGCCGAGCGTCTGCTCCGCTCCGGTCTTCGGGTCTGCTTGGCGGACCTCGACGACGACGCGCTGTCCGCGGCCCACGAGCACCTGGCCTCGACGGGGGAAGTCCTCACGCACAAGACCGACGTCTCCGACAGGGCGTCGGTCGATGCGCTCGCGAATGCGGTCGCTGATCGGCTCGGTCCGGTCTCGTTCCTGATGAACAACGCCGGTGTGGGCGGCGGCGGCGACGCGCTCTCGAACCCTGAAGGCTGGCAGCACGTTCTCGGCGTGAACCTCTTCGGCGTGATCCACGGGATCCAGCGCTTCGTGCCCGACATGGTCGCGAGTGATCGGCCCGGATTGGTGATCAACACGGGTTCCAAGCAGGGGATTACCCAACCCCCGGGCGACACGGCCTACAACGTCAGCAAGAGCGGGATCAAGAGCCTGACCGAAGGCCTCGCGCACACGTTGCTTCAGCAGACCGAAGGCCGCGTAACGGCGCATCTGCTCGTCCCGGGCTTCACATTCACCGGGATGATCAAGCGCTTCCTGAAGGAGAAGCCTCCCGGAGCCTGGCTGCCGGAGCAGGTCGCCGAGTTCCTCTTCGAGTCTCTCGCGCGGGGCGACTTCTACGTTCTCTGTCCGGACAACGACGTCACCCGCGAAATGGACGAGAAGCGCGCGCTCTGGAACACGTACGACCTGATCGAGAACCGGCCCGCGCTATCGCGATGGAATCCAGCCTACGAGGCCGAATTCGAAGCGTTCATGAAGAAGTAGGCGGAAGCGTTCGCATGGCTTCCAGCGCTTCTCCGATCGAGCTTCACGAGGACGACACGACTGGGCCCGTCGACGGGGCCATGGCGAAAGGGCAGGAGCGGAGCTCCCTCGAGCGGGCGCTGCCCCGCGCCGATCGGCCGGTGTCCGAGCGTGCTGCCTCCCGGGGCCAGGCGCTTCCGAGGAGACTTCCATGATCGACGTCCACGTCTGCATCATCGGCTGTGGCCCCATCGGGCTCTCCGGGGCGCTCTTGCTCTCCCGCTTCGGAATCAAGACCCTGCTCCTCTAGGCCCGGTCCAGGCGGTCGGGCCTACGCGAGGCGCCTCGGTCCGGCGCGGCTGGGCCCGAGTCATTGCAGCGCCCCCGCGAGCGCCTATCCTGCGGCCGACTCGGCACCCGCCGACGCGTTCTGCGCGCGGATCCGGGCCTCCGGGCACGCCCCGACCCATCGGCGGCGGCGCCCACGGACGAGCGGCCGACTTCCCGGGAGATCGCCGACGTCTCGCCCGAGGCGGGCGACGAATCCTGAACCGAACCCCGATCCGAACGAGGGAATCCGACATGCGAACCCGAGAAGAGCTCAACGAATTCATCGCCGGCCAGCGCCAGTCCAACTGCTTCGACGGCCTTCCGCTCCAGGGCAAGCGCGTTCTCGACTTCTCGACCGTCGTTGCGGCGCCCTACGCGGCGTGCATGCTCGGCGATGCCGGCGCCGACATCATCAAGATCGAGAACCCGAAGGTGCCCGACGCCCTTCGCGGTTGGAGCACGCTGAAGGAACTCGGGATCGAGCCGTACCACTCGGTCGTCGGCCGCAACAAGTTCCCCGTCACGATCAACATGAAGGCCGATGAGGGCAAGGAGATCTTCACCGAGCTCATCAAGCAGAGCGACGTATTGATCGAGAACATGCGCGTCGGTGCGATGGATCGTCTGGGCTTCTCGACGGAGCGGATCCTCGAGATCAATCCCGGCATCATCATCGGCAAGGTCTCCGGCTACGGCATGACCGGTCCGAAGAATCAGCAGCCCGGCTTCGGCACCCTCGCTGAGGCGTACAGCGGCTTCTCCTACCTGAACGGCGACCCCGAGAAGGGCCCGCTCTCGCCGCCGCACGCGCTCGCCGATCTGACGACCGGCATCCATCTCGCCTACGCGATCTCGCTCGCGATGATGCAGCAGGAGCGCGGGGTGAAGGGCGGTCAGGTGATCGACATCTCTCTCTACGAGGCCCTCTTCGGCTACTTCGGCGGCGAGTTCGTCGGCTACAAGCTGACCGGGGAGAACCCGGAGCCGATCGGCAACGAACTTCGCTCGGCGGCGCCGCGCTCGGTCTACAAGACGAAGGACGACCGATACATCGCGCTCTCCTGCTCGGCGCAGAAGCCCTGGGAGAACCTCGCGAAGTGCATGGGGCAGCCCGAATTGATCGAGGACGAACGCTTCAAGACGAACGTCGACCGGATCGGCAACCGCTACATCCTGAACGACATCATCCAGGAGTGGCACTCGACGAAGACCGAGGCCGACGTCCTCGAGATCTGCTCGAAGGAGGGCATTACCGCCGGCCCGATCCTCACCATGGCCGACATCGACGAGGACGAGCACTACGCCGAGCGCGGGAGCTTCCACTACTGCGAGGATCCCGCGACGGGCATCGAACTCAAGCTGCCGAACATTCCCTTCCGCTTGCTCGGGGAAAAGTCGACGAAGATCCGCTTCCCCGGCCTGCCGCAGGCGTCGGCGAACGAGGTCGTCTACGGCGAGCTTCTCGGCTACTCGGCGAACAAGGTCGAGCAGCTCCGGGAGGCGGGCGCCATCTAGCCCGATCCGGAGGCGCGGCCGAGCGCCAGCCGATTGCCTAGGATTCTCGACTGCGACTTCCCGTCGCCGAGGGAACTCCATCCATGGCCGATCTCGAAGACCTCCAGCGCCAGACCGACTTCACCGTCGCCGGCCGCGGCGATGGCGAACGCAAGGTCACGTTCCTGCCGGAGCCGCCGCGCCAGACCCGTCGCTGGCCGATCATCTCCGTCGACGATCACATCGTCGAGCCGAAGCACACCTTCGAGGGCCGCTTCCCGAAGGCGCTGCAGGATCAGGCGCCGCGGGTGATCGAGACCGAGGACGGCGGTGAGGTGTGGACCTACGCCGGCGAGGTCCTTCCGAACGTCGGATTCAACGCGGTCGTGGGCCGTCCGGTCATGGAGTACAGCTTCGAGCCGGCGCGTTTCGACCAGATGCGTCGGGGCGCCTGGGACATCCACGCGCGCATCCAGGATATGGACACCGGCGGCGTGTGGGCGTCTATGAACTTCCCGTCATTTCTGCCGGGCTTCGCCGGGCAGCGCCTCCAGCTCCTCCCCAAGGACGAGAAGCTCGCGCTGGCAGCGGTTCGAGCGTGGAACGACTGGTGTTTCGAGGAGTGGGCCGGGACCTATCCGGGGCGGATTATTCCGATGCAGATTCCGTATCTGCTCGATCCCGAGATCGCTGCGGAGGAGGTCCGTCGGAACGCGGCGCGTGGCTTCCGCGCGATCACGTTCTCCGAGGCACCGGACAAGCTCGGACTCCCAACCCTCCACTCGGGCTACTGGGACCCGCTGATGGCGGCGTGCGAAGAGACGGAGACCGTCGTGTGCCTCCACATTGGTTCGTCGAGCACGGCGCCGAGCACGTCGGACGACGCGCCGCCGGACGTCGTGGGCGTGCTCTTCTTCGGATACGCCATGTTCTCCGCGACCGACTGGCTCTACTCCCAGATTCCGGTTCGCTTCCCCAAGCTCAAGATCTGTCTCTCGGAAGGCGGGATCGGATGGGTCGGCGGTTTGCTCGACCGACTCGATCACGTTCTCAAGTACTCGGCCATGTACGGCACGTGGCAGGGCGAGCTCAAGCCATCCGAGGTCCTCAAACGCAACTTCTGGTTCTGCGCGATCGACGACCCGACGGGCTTCCAGACCCGCGATCGGATCGGCGTGGAGAACCTGCTGATCGAGAGCGACTACCCCCACGCCGACTCGAACTGGCCCTCGACCCAGGACCATTTCGCGCGTCAGTTCGAAGGGATTCCCGACGGCGACCTCGAGCGGATCACTTGGAAGAACGCGGCGGAGCTGTTCCGGATGGACGTCCCCGCCTCGGTTATCGCCGATCCGGACGCGCCGTGGGCGAGTGAGGCCGCTCGGCGCGGCGAAGCCTGAGCCGCTCGCTGCGGCCGGACGCGGCACGTATTCGCTGGCGCCCAACGCAGAACGGGCCCAGGGGTGGCCGTCTCGCGACATCCCTGGGCCCGTCTTGCTTCCGAGCCGGCCCGGATCAGGTCGGGTTGCCGTCGTTAGACAGCGCCTCGTGGACCTTGCCGACCATTTTGGCGGACGGCTTGAGGGTCAGGTCGCCTTCCTCGTTCCAGGTGGGCGGAATGCCCTCGTCCTTCTTGGCGACGTAGAGGGCGGCCTTGAACTTCCGCATCAACTCGTCGACGTTCCGGCCGACGTTTAGGAAGTTCACCTCGGAGAAGAGAAGCCGCCCATCGGGCGCGATCACGAACGTGCCGCGCAGCGCGAGGCCGTCGTCGCCTAGGTAGACACCGAACTGGCGCGCGAGGTCGCCCGTCTTGTCGGAGCCCATCTTGAACTTGACGTCCGCGAGTTCCTTCTCGACGGTGTGCCAGGCGAGGTGGGTGAAGTGGGTGTCGCAGCTGACCGTGATCAGCTCGGCGCCCATTTTTGCGAACCGGTCTTGCAGCCCTGCCAGGGCCGCGAATTCAGTCGCTCAGACGAAGGTGAAGTCGGCCGGGTAGAAGAACAAGATCGTCCACTTCCCGGCGGACTTCAGGTCCGAGAGGCTGACTGAGCCAAAGTCTCCAGTCTGCGGTTCGTAGGTGTTCAGCGTGAAGTCAGGCACCTCTGCGCCGACCTGGATGGTCTCCGTCACTCTGGTGTTCCTTTCGATGGATCGCTCCGCGGAGCGTGGTCCGGGTGTTCGTCCACACACACTTCGTGTCGAACGCGCACCGCGCTTGCAGAGAGGTGTAGCGCTGAATCGCGCGAATGGGGCTCCGGTCGACGAGGTTCCCGGCCTTTGCCGTGACGGAACCGGGATTCCGACCCTCTGCCGACCGGAGCGCGTTCACTTCGGTCCGGTCATCTCAGACGGCACGACGAACCGGTCGAATTCCTCGACGGACAGCAGCCCCTTGTCGACGGCGACCTCCCGCAGGGTCCGTCCCTCCCGGTAGGCGGTCTTGGCTACGTCCGCCGCGTTGTCGTAGCCGATGTGCGGATTCAGTGCGGTCACGAGCATGAGCGAGCGGTGGAGGTTCTCCTCGATCTTGTCGCGGTTCGGCTCGATTCCACGGGCGCAGTTTTCGTCGAACGAGACGGTGGCGCTCGCCAGGAGGTCGACCGACTGCAGCGTCGCATACGCGATCACGGGCATGTAGACGTTGAGCTCGAAATTGCCCGACGCCCCGGCCATCGCGACCGTCGCGCTGTTGCCGACCACCCGGGTCGCGACCATCGTGAGCGCTTCGCTCTGGGTCGGGTTGACTTTACCCGGCATGATCGACGAGCCGGGCTCGTTCTCGGGGATCAGGATCTCGCCGATGCCGCAGCGCGGACCGCTGGCGAGCCAGCGAATATCGTTCGCGATCTTGTGGAGCGCAGTGGCGCAGGTGGAGAGCGCACCGTTCAGGGAGACGAGCGCCTCCTTTCCCGCCATCTGCGCGAACTTGTTCTCGGCCGAGACGAACTCGAGGCCCGTGCGGCGCGCGAGCGCCGCCGCCATCTCATGGGCATAGCCAGGGCGGGTGTTGAGCCCCGTCCCTACGGCCGTTCCTCCGATCGCGAGGGGATAGACGTGGGCGAGGGCCTGGTAGAGAGCGATCTCGCAGATCCCGAGCTGCGCGGCATATCCCGAGAACTCCTGGCCGAGGGTGAGCGGCGTGGCGTCTTGGAGGTGGGTCCGCCCGATCTTGACGATGTCGTCGAACGCGGTGGCCTTCGCCTCCAGAGTTTCCCGCAATCGGCACAGCGCCGGGAGCAGGCGATTGCGGACTTCTTCGGCGGCGGCAACGTGGATCGCCGTCGGGTAGACGTCGTTGGTCGACTGCGCGTGGTTCACATGGTCGTTCGGGTGGACGGGTGCCTTCGAGCCGATCTCGCCTCCCATGGCCTCGATCGCGCGGTTGGCGATCACCTCGTTGGTGTTCATGTTGGTCTGCGTTCCACTTCCCGTCTGCCAGACGACGAGCGGAAAGTGGTCATCGAGTTCTCCGCGAATGACTTCCTCGGCGGCGGCCTCGATCGCCTTGCCGATGCCCGCAGGAATCCCACCGAGCTTTGCGTTGACCTCGGCGGCAGACTGCTTGACTAGGCCGAGCGCGCGAATCAGCGCGCGCGGCATCCGTTCGTGGCCGATCTTGAAGTTCTCGAGGGAGCGCTGTGTCTGCGCGCCCCAGTAGCGATCGGCGGGCACCTGAAGTGCCCCCATGCTGTCGTTTTCGGTGCGTGTGTTCATTCGATCAACCCTTTCCTCGCGCCGCTTCGGCGCGAACAGCGAGCGCTTGCCACATCGGGTCGCGCGCCGCCCCGGTCGCGATGGGGATTCCCGCGATGCGGACCTCGGCCGTGCTCACGGTGGCCCGTGGGGCGCCTACGGCGGGGAACGCGAGACGCTCCCGACCGAGAAGATCGGGGGCCGCGCATTGGAGAATGCGCAGACGATCGGAGCAGATTCCGCGCGCGATGGGTGGGCAGCGGCGGAGTTGAGTTCGGGAATTGCGGGGCTGCGCAGGGCTGCCTTCGCACCAGGAATCTACGCTAGGGAAGAAATGATCGCCGTATGAAATTGACATTCATTTTCAAAAAAATTAATGTCAGGGTGTACCAAGCGCCGTTTCAGGCGGGTTGCGGGGGTGGGCTGCAGGCCCCCTCCGGGGCTAGCCGCGCTGAATCGGTTTCGATCGTTCCCCAGCCGGTCCACGTCCACACGGGCCCTCCCATCTCTAAAGAGGTTTTGGTCATGCGCACTCTCGTTGGCGTGCTCTCTCTGTTCTTCCTTTTGACTGCTGCGCCCGCATCCCTAGCCGAGGATGCGGTTTCCGACGACGGTTCGGTGGTCACGATCAATCTGACCGGGAACGATGCGCTCCAGTACAACGTCACCGAGATCAAGGTGGCGGCCGGTCGCAAGATCAAGCTCACGCTCACGCACATCGGGAAGGGTACGAAGGAGATGATGGGGCACAACTTCGTGCTCCTGAAGAGCGGAATCGACGTCGTCCAGTTCGGCCTCGCGGCCGTGAGCGCCCGCGACACCGGATTCATCCCGGAAGCGAAGAAGGATGATGTCCTCGCGCACACGACGGTGGTCGGGGGCGGTGAATCCGTCACGATCGAGTTCGATGCCCCCGCGGCTGGGACCTATGAATACCTCTGCAGCTTCACGGGGCACTTCGGCACGATGCGGGGCAAGCTCGTCGTCGAGTAGTCGCGTGTAGTCTCCGCCGCGTTGCGGACCGCGCTCGTAGAGGGGAGGTCTGCGCATGCATGGCTTCGGTGATCCGTTCGAAGGATTCATGGGGACATGGAGCGGCACGGGGTGTTGGACGACGCCCAACGGCAAGTCCAGGCATTACCTCGACCGTCGGCATGTGGGTGGGGCCCCCGCTGCGAGCCTTCGATCGCGGACGAGCCTGACGTGGGGCGATTCGCGCACGTCTCCGTTCTATCACGAACTCGCCATCGTCTCGTTCAGCATCGACGATGCGGCGCTGCGTATGCAGCTCCTGTCGCCCCAAGGCCTATCGATTAATCTGGCGGGCGCGTTCGTCGATGAACCCGGATGCGAGGTCGGCCTTTCGTTCTCTGGGAACTCGAGTCCGCGCGACATCGACGGCTTCGAGATGCCCGGGGAGCAGGTCGACGTCACGTATCGCCTCCACGAAGATGTGATGTCGTGGACCTTCACGTCGACGAGCGATTTCTACGGGCTGACGGATCAGACGCACCGATTCGAGTCGACTCTGAGACGTGGAGATCCGGAGGAGCCCGTCGGGCGGTCGCGCTGACTGGAGCGAGGGTTAGGGAGCCCAGGAACCGTCCAGATCGAGGGAGACGCTCGTTCCTCCGGCATCGGACGAAACCAGGTGGACGTCCCGGCGATCCGCGACGAGCGCGCGGAATTGCTTCGCAGCGCCCGTGCTCTCGAACTCGATCGTCCACCGATCTGGCTCGTCGGAAGTGGGCGCATCGCCCGCTCGGGTGAACCTATCCGCGACGACGCTCATGGCGAGCGTACGGGCGTGGGGACGGGACCTCTCGTCGTCTCCGAGTAGGAGGCAGACGGCGTATGCACCGAGGGCCGTGGCTGTGCTTTTTTCGTCGCGGGTCCCCGAGATCCACAGGTCGGGTCGAAGGACCTCGATCGTGCGATCCGGCGGTGATCGCCAGGCATCATCCACGAGCGCCCAGTCACCCGATTCGCGCAGGGCCATCACGAGTCGCATCCCCTCCGCGTAGCGGAACACTTTGTAGAACCGGTCGCGATCGATGGGCTGGGAGCGGAAGAGCGCCGCGTGCGACAGGAAGTCGTAGTTCATCAGTTCGGACACTGCGAGCATCGCTTCGCCCTCGATCAACGCCGCGAGTGCGCGCTGCGCATCCGCGGTGTCGGCGTCTCGGTGCAGTTGTGCCAGATCGAAATGCTGGTCCTGGAGGGCATGCACGATCTCATGGAGCAGCGTTCCGTTCGAAAATGTCTCGTTCCGCCCGGCCATCACGACGAGTCTTCCTTCCGCGGGGGAGTAGTAGCCGGCGAGGTGCTCGTCCTCACCTTCGACTCCGTATTCGATGCGTAGGTCTTCCAGGAAGGGGAGGCCGCGCCACTGCTCCACGCGGGCCATCCAATCTTCGGCGCGTGCCACTATCTCCGGGGGGAGCTCGGCTGGATTCGCAACGCCGAAGGCCGAACGATATGCGGGACGTGCTGCCCCGTGAATGGTGGTCGTCGGAGGTGCGGTGACGCTGGGTCCTGCGCCGATCTCGGACTCGACTTCTTCGAGGAGTGCGCGAACGGCGGGGTATTCAACGAGGGCGAGGGCGTCGAGCAGTGCAGTGCGCGCGTCCCTGAGTCGCCCCCTTTGGCGCTCGATCTGCGCGAGAGAGTAGAGCGCAATCACGCGAACACGCAGGTCTTCGACGGACTCGGAAATTCGGCGATAGGCCTGTGCGGCCGCGGGCAGCCGGCCGGAGTCGACGGCGCGCTCGGCGTACACGGCGAGAGCCTCTGGGTCGGACGGAAGCGCGCCCTCCCGGAGCATCGTTTCGCCGACGCGCGGATCAAAGTGAATGACGGTGCTCGACTCGGGCGTCAGCCATTTTGCGGCCGTCTCCCGGACTCGTGCGGGCGTGAGCCGGTCGAGGGCGCTCAGTGCGTCGACGAGGTACTCAGGATCTCCGAGCACCGTCAAGATGCCGATCTGGCCCGCCAGAGAGAAGTAGGGGCGGCCGCGGAGCGGCGCGGAGCGCCATTCTCGTTCGAGGGCGGCGGTCGCGTCGAGGAGTTTTTCGCGGGGGACAAGCACCGTCCGAAGCTCCTCGAGCGTTCGTCGGATCTGCTGATCCGCTTCCGGACCCGTTGCGTAGAGCGAGAATCGATCAGCGGCGGCGCGGTCGCCGACCTCGGCGATCACGCCGCCGCGTCGTGCGCTGGTCACGCGCGCTAGGACAGACAGTGCTAGGCGGTCCGAAGGATCGCCATCTGCGTTGCGGCGCGCGGGCCCTCTCCAGGCCCGCACCTTCATGGGCGCGTCGAGATTTGCTTCGATACGCCGCGTCGTCGCGCGGGGGGGATCGCCTGGGGGCATAGAGTCGCGATGGTCGCCCGGCGAGACCGCCGCGAAGGCCCGCTCGATTGCCTCGAGCGCGGCCTTTTCGTCCAGGTCGCCAGCGATCACGACCGCTGCGTTCTCGGGGACGTACCACCGCTCATAGAACGCACGAACGACGTCGAGTTCGAGGTCCTTCGCGCGGGTGTGGCCGTCCGCGTCAGTGAGTTGACTCCCGTAGTTGGACGAACCGAAAACGGCTCGGTCGACTTCCTGCTCGCGCCGCCGCCGGTCGGTCGAACTCCGCTTCTCTTCTGCGATCAGTCGCTCGCGTTCGAATTCGACGGAGGCAGGCTCGAAGGTCAGACCGCGCATCCGATCGGCTTCCATCGCGAGCACGCGCGGGATCACGTCGAGCGGGATCGCGTCGTTGTAGTAGAAGGTGTAATCCGCGCGCGTAAAGGCGTTCGACTCTCCTCCTGCGGAGGCCACAAAGGCCTCGTGCTCGCCGAGTCCGGTCGTCGCTGTACCGCTGAATAGCAGGTGCTCCGTCAGGTGGGCGATCCCCGAGACATCGGCCGTCTCGTGTCGGGTTCCGACGCCGTAGATCACGTAGATCGAGGCGGCGCCTGCGTTCGGTTCGCGGACGGCGATTGCCTCAAGCCCGTTGGCGAGCCGCCGCCGCTCGAAACGATGGCCGAAGACTTCGAGCGGGGGACGATCGAGGGCGGAGCGGACGGAGCGGAAGGTCAGGGACGAGCCACAGGCGACGAACAGCGATCCGAACGCGAATCCGATCATCAGCAGCCAGTAAGCCGACCTGAAGCTCCCGGGTGAGCGGTTCGGTCGAGACGCTTGCATCATGGTTCGAGGCGTCCGCCGGCATCGGGTGGGTGACGGCTAAATTGAAATTGAAAGTCATTTTCAAATCTAGAGAATGACTTCAGGGGTTGCCACCGAGGCGTCCCCTCCCCCGCGTGCCCTCCAATCTAGGTTTCGGGTGGGGGGATGGCGTGGGCAGGCCTCAGTGCATCACGAGGCCTGAGTTCACGAGCAGCTGCTGTCCCGTGATCGTCGACGCCCGCTCCGAGGCGAAGAAGAGCACGGCCTCGGCGACTTCGGCGTCCGTCGGGATCTTGCCCAGGGGCATCGAGCCGGACAGCTCTGCCTCCACCTCGGCCTCTGGGACGCTGCGGGCCTCCGCCGTCTCCTCGATGTAGCCGACGAGCGCGGGGCCCATCATGTAGGTCGCAACGACGGTGTTGACGCGGATGTTGTCCGCGGCGAGCTCCTGGGCCATGAAGTAGGAGGCACTCGTGAGCGCGCCCTTGGCCGCTCCGTAGGCGATCTGCGGGACGAGAGGAAGGAATGCGGCGTGGGAGCCGATGAAGACGACGGAGCCGCCGCCCCGGCTCTTCATATGCGGCACGCAGGCCTACGTGAACTGCGCCGAGCCGACGACGCCGAACTCGAAGGCGGCCATCCATTCCTCTCGCTTCACTTCACCGAGCCCGCCGAAGAAGCGATCCCGCGCGGCGACCTGGCAGATGGCGTCGATGCCGCCGAACCGATTCGCTGATTCGTCCGCAAGGCGCTGGCACTGCCCCTCGTCGGTGATGTCGGTCTTAACCGTGAGCACGCGATCGCCCGACGGGTCGATCTCCGTCGCGATCTCGCCGAGCACGTCTTCGCTCCGGGCGGCGAGGACGACGTTCGCGCCCTCCCGCAGGCCGAGGCGTCCGACCTGGCTGCCGAGTCCGGTGCCGACGCCGGCGATGACGATCGTTTTGCCTTCCATCATGAAACTCATCGGATGAAGCTCCTTGTCTTTTTGCTTGTGCGTGTCCGTGTGCCGTGGACTCTGCTCGAGACGAGGACGATCACTCGGCGGGGATGCCGTACTGATCGCGATAGTCCGCGAACGCGTCCGAGAGCGCTGCGGCGTCGAGACCGTAGGTCTCGGCGGAATACTGGTGCACCCCGTGCCGTTCGGGCTGATGGCTCGATTGCCAGGCGGTCATCTGAGAGACGGCCGTCTCCGAGAGCGGAAGATCGAGGGCGGAGAAGGCCTGCTCGATCGAGCCGACGGGATCTGCGAGGACGTCCCGGAAGTGAAGGTCGACGAACTGGGACTCGCGATCGAGTGCGGCACGATCGCATACGCCTTGCGCGATCCGTTCCTGCCAGAGCCGCGCGGAGAGCTCGCCGATTTGGTGGGGATCGACCTTCTCCTCGTACACGGCGGAAAAGTGGGTGAGCAGGCTGGCGTAGGAGGGGATCACCTTCGCGGGGTCGCGGTGGGTGTGGATGACACACGCGTCGGGGAATTCGCGGAAGAGCTCCTTCAGGCAGCGGAGGTGGGGCGGGTACTTGAGGATCCAGCGCTTGCCCGTGGAGTTCGGGGTCTGGATCAACTTCAGCACGTCGTGATACCAGCGATAGACGTCGTCCATCGGCTGCTGATCGAACCACGCGCGATAGCTCGGGAGGTGGGCCGTGTGATCGTAGGAGTCGTCCTTGAAGAGGTGGCGGAAGACGAAGCGACACTCGCCGGCGCCCCCGGCGGAGACGTCGTGGAGCGCGCGGAGGTCGGGGTCGGCCTCGTAGGTGAGGCGGAGGACCTCGGCGACTCGCTGGTAGTCGGCGTCCTCGTTCCAGGTGTCCCGCGGTGGGCGCGACTTGGGGACGACGCCGAGCCAGTATTCGAGGACCTGACTGTCCGGGTCCTGCTGGAGCAGGTGGTGGATCGTGGTCGTGCCCGAGCGGGGCAGGCCGAGGATGAAGACGGGGCGCTCGACTTCGGATTCGAGGATCTCGGGCGTCTGCTTCAGCTGTTCCACGACCTGGAGGCGTCCGACGAGGTCGCCCACGATTTCGTCGCGCGAGAGCTGCTGACCGAGTTCGGTCAGGTGCGCGTCCTTCGCGTAGGAATCGAGCAGGACGGCGAAGCCCTCCTCGAAGTCATCGGGGCCGAAGTCGTCGAGTTGGGCGGCTTCGCGGGCGGCTTGCATGAGGGAGTCGCGTTCGAGCATGTCGGGATCCTCTTCGATCGATTGACACTTCTATCACCTACCATGGCGCTTGGCCCGTCGGGTTTTTCACCGGGGTTCACGAGGAGGAATGGACATGAGCGGGACGATGTCGGTCGAAGAGGCCGTCGCGGTGGTGGGGCGATGCTTCGACGCGCTCGCGAAGCAGGACGTCGAGGCGCTCTGTGAGAACTACACCGAGGACTACATCCTCGAACTCCCGTACTTCAAGCCGGACGAGCCGATGGTCGTCGAAGGGCGGGAGAACGTGCGCGCCTACCTGCAGGCATTCATTCCGGTTCAGCAGATGAACCTCGTCTTCACCCACTACCACTGGATCCCCGAGGAGCAGCTGCTGATCGGGGAGTACACGTCGACCGGTAAATTCACCGACAACGACGAACCCTATTCGAACCGCTACGTCGGGTACTGGTACGTGCGCGACGGGAAGGTCTGCCGACTGCGCGAGTACTACAACCCGCAGGCGCCGCGGGCTTCGGCGGTCGGGTAGGGCGCTACTGCGCCGGGCCGACGTGCTCCTGGAGGAAGACCAGGGTCTCCCGCCGAAGATCGGCCATTTCGGGCATGTTCGATGCGCCGTGCCACATCGCATCGAAGACGTGGAGTTCCGCGTCCACGCCGGCCTCACGGAGCGCCCGGTGAAGGCGGACGGTGCAGCTGAGCAGGAGATCGCGCGTGCCTGACGAAAGCAGCGAGGGCGGGAAGCCCGGCTCGAAGTCGGCGTAGACCGGCGAGACCAGGGGGTGCTTCAAGCCGGTGTTGCCGGCGTAGATCTAGGCGCCCTGGGCCAGCCCGCCGTCGTAGCTCGAGAGGATCGGGTCGACCCATTCGCGGGTGTAGTAGGTGTCCCCGGTCTTGGAGAGGTCCGACCACGGGGTGTGCATCAACGCGGCGGCAGGCAGCGGAAGGCCCTGGTCGCGGGCCGAGACGATCACCGAGGCGGTCAGGCCGCCCCCGGCCGAGGTCCCGAAGATCGCGACCCGTTCGGCAGCGTAGTCGGACAGCAGGGCGCGATAGACCGCGACGCCGTCGTCGACTGCGGCGGGAAAGGGATGTTTCGGGGGCATCCGGTAGTCGACGGAGACGACGCGATAGCCTGCGAGCGCGAGGCCGAGCCCTTCGCCCACGCTGTTGTCACCGCCGCCAATCGTATAGCCGCCGCCGTGCGGTTCATCGGGACGATGCCGGGGAAGGGTTCGCGGGGAACTGGGGGCGTCAGCACGCGAACGGTCACGCCGGCGAGCTCCGTCTTTTCGACCTGGACGCCGGATGCCGCAAGGGCCTTCGCCACGTACGGCGCCATGAACGCCCCCTCCGTCGCTTCCCTGCGTGCGTGCCACCCCGCCGAGAAAGCGCAGGGTCTACACCGCGACCGATACCTCTGCAGCCGATCGCTGCCTCCCGAGATCGAGCCGATGTTCAATTGCATGTGGGCGCTCACCGACTTCACGGAGGCGAGCGGCGCGACCCGCGTCGTACCCGGAAGTCAGGCCTGGGACTGGGCGCGTTCCCTCGAAGGCGTCGACTCCATCCCGGCGGAGATGCCCGCCGGCTCGGTGCTCCTCTATTCCGGCTCGATCGTGCACGGCGGTGGGGCCAACCGCGCTGGCGTTCCCCGCGTCGGGATGAGCATCACCTACCTGTTGAGCTGGCTGCGGCAGGAGGAGAACCAGCACCTGTCGTGCCCGCCCGAGGTCGCTCGGACGCTCTCGTCCGAGATCCAGGGGCTGCTCGGCTACACGATCGGGAATGGATCCCTCGGTTACTTTTCGCCTTCCCGACCTGCGCAGGGGCATCCCGACACGCTGCCGCCGGAGGTCGCCCTCGGTACGAGTCGGCGCGGCGGGATCGAGGAGCAGAAACCGTTCTGAGCGGCGGCCTCAGTCGGCGGTTGGGCGGAAGAGATCCACGATCGCCCTGTTGAAGGCGATGACGTGCCCGACCTTAGCGGGCGACGTGTTGCCGAGCCGCACCACGACGAGATCGAGCTTCGGTACGATCGTGATCCGCTGGCCGAAGGCACCGTGACACTCGAAGGTCCCGAGGCTCCCCGGGATCGTCCAGAAGTGGGCGCCGTAGAGTCCCTGGGAGACCGCGCTCGGAGTGCGGGCATAGTCGGCCCAGCCCTCGGGAAGGAGCTGCTTGTCTTCCCAGACGCCGTCGCGCATAAAGAGCAGCCCGAAACGCGCGAAGTCGCGCGGGCTGGCCGGGCAGTAGGCGGAGCCCACGAAGGTGCCGGCGGCGTCGAAGACCGGCGTCGCCGTGCGCATGCCGAGCGGATCGAAGAGTTCCCGCTCCATGAAGGCCTGCATGCCTTCCTGCCCCCCTCCGATCGTGTCGGAGACGAGGCGCGCGAGCAGGTTGGACGCGCCGCTGTTGTAGTTCCAGCGCGCTTCGGGCTCGGCCACCGTGGGGAGCGTCGAGGCGTAGGCCGCGACGTCGTCGCGCCCCGGTCCGAAGAGCATCTGGACGACGTCGTTCTCCTCGTCGGGGTAGTACTTCACGCCGCCGTTCGGGAGTGCTTCGGCCTCGCGGAATCGCAGGCCGTCGACCATGCGGATCATCTGGTCGATCGTGATCGCGCTTCGAGGGTCCGTCGTGTCCCACTCTCGGACCGGGATCGGTGCGTGGATGTCGAGCCGGTCGTCGCGGACGAGGATCCCGACGAGGGCCATCGTGATGCTCTTGGCCATCGACCAGGAGCGGAATGCGTCGTCCATCTCGACGTCGTGCGCATAGCGCTCGGCGACCAGGGCGCCGCGGTGGATCACGACGACGCCGTGGGTGCGTTCGAGGTCATCGGGTTCCGGGTTCGCGCACGCGCGATCCAGCAGCGCGTTCAACGCCTCACCGTCGACCCGGGGGTCGAGATCGGTGGTGGCCCAGTCCTCGGTCGGCCAGGGCGTTGCGGTGGGTTGGGACGGGAGCGGGGGGAGGCTGGGCATGGAGAGAGGCTATGCAGTTCATGTTTTGGAGCCAACCGGACGGGACTCCTTCAGCCGGATCCGAGCGCGGCGACGATGCGCTCCCGCGTCGCGTCGCTGATCGCGTCGAACGCGATCGCGAATCCGGGACGTTCGTCCCGTCGTCGAGCAAGACGGATGACCTTTCCCACGAGCTTGAGCGGCTCGGCGGTCGGCTCGAGAAACAGGCTGACCTCGACGGGCATCCGTTCGAAGACACCCAATTCGGTCGCGACGAAGGCCCCCTGCACGCTCAGGTTTTCGGCGGTCGCGACGTAGTGGACGCCCCCGACCACGAACTCGACATCGGCACGGACGGCCAAGCGCTCGGCACTCCGGCTCTCGATCTGCTCGTCCCGTTTCCCTCGGCGGTCTTCCATCCGGCTCATCCTCCGGTGGGGCGGCAGGCCACCCCATTTGGTCGGATCGTGCGATCCGCGCAGAACTTGAGGAGAATCGCGAGAGGGCGTCTCAGGCGCCCTGGATCGGTGAGGAAACGCGTCGATCCCCCGCCAGAGGCGGAGGCATTCTAACCCAGTTTGCCGCGGTTCCCGCCGCGGCCGCCCAGGGGGGCGGATGCGTGGCTCGGTGAATGCGGAGCGAATCCCGTCGAGCCGGTTTGAGATGCGCGGAGCGGGCCTCCGGCGGAGAGCGCTGCTTCGGTGCGCTAGGTGCGTTGAAAGCGTCCCGGTTCGACTTCTTTTGCTTCGCCGCGGGCGAGCATGCGCTGAACGTGGAGATACGCGCTGCGTTGCTCCACGGATTCGGCGAAGTGCGTCTCCACGTGCGGCCGGTAGATGAAGCGGTGAGTGGCCATCTCAGCGAGGCTGTGCGGTTCCTCGAGGAACCCGAGCATCGTGTCGTGGCGCCGCGCGATTACTTCGTGGAACGCTTCGAGCATCTCGAGGAACCTCGCGCGACCCTCGATCACGCCCTTGTGGTGATAGGTCACGTAGTAGGCGGCGTCTTCGTTCCGGACCTTGCGCAGGCTCTCTTCGAAGTCCTCGAGATCACTCCAGGCGTCCCCGTAGTAGGGGCCGAAGCCGGTCAGGTCGATGTCGGAGAGGAAGAAGACATCGCTCGAGGCCCGAAAGCCGCTGTGTCCCCGGGTGTGACCAGGCAGGTGGATGGCCTCGATCGAGATTCCGCCGAGATCGAAGGTGTCGCCGTCTCCGAAGCCCTCGGCGTCAGGGCGGGGCTCGAAGCTGAACTCGTCGACGACGACCTGAGAGAAGCCCTCTCGCGCAGCGCCGTCGAGGCCATAGACGTCCATCAGCCCGTCGAGGCTGGTGACGCCCGGGAGGTCCGCGGCGTGGACGTGGACCCGCGCCGAAGAGAAAAGGCCGTTGCCGGCGATGTGGTCCTCGTGAGCGTGACTGTTGAGGACGGCATCCACGCGGATCGGTGCGCCACCGCGGGCGACGACGTCGACCGAGGGATCGATCACGAAGCACTCGCTCTCGCCGCGGACGACGAGGGTGTTGCCGGACGGGTACTTCCCGTTGTCCGTTCCGACGAGCACGCTCACGCGATCGGTGAGCTTGCGTTCGTCTTCACCCCATTCGACCAGGCCCATTCGATTCACTCCGGAAGTCGGCGCGCGGCGCGGTCGGCCTTGCCGCGCGCCCAGCGGATCACACTCGTTCGATGATGATCGCCGGGGCCATGCCGCCGGCCGCGCACATCGTGATCAGCGCGCGCTGCTTTCCTCGTCGTTCGAGCTCGTCGAGGGCCGTACCGATCAGGATCGAACCGGTGGCACCGATCGGATGGCCGAGGGCCATTGCTCCGCCGTTCACGTTGACCTTCTCGCGGTCGAGGTCGAGGTCGCGGATGAACTTCTCGGCCACGACCGAGAACGCTTCGTTGATCTCCCAAAGGTCGATGTCCTCCTTCGCCAGTCCCGCCTTGGCGAGGGCGTGGTTCGCGGAGGGCACCGGCGCGTTGAGCATGAGCGTCGGGCAGTCGCCCATGTTCCCGGTCGCCACGATCCGCGCGCGGGGCGTGAGCCTCTTTCGTTCGACGGCCTTCTCCGAGGCGAGGAGCAACGCTGCAGCGCCGTCCACGACGCCCGACGAGTTGCCCGCGTGATGGACGTGGGTCCAGCCGTCCTTCAGCTGCGGGTACTTCTTCTCGACGAGCGCACCGAAGGTCGTTCCGTCTTCGGTCGCTGGGACGCCCGCCATCATGCCGAAGATCGGTTTGAGCTCGGCGAGAGTCTCGAGGGAGGTGCCGGGTCGCGGGAACTCTTCGTAGTCGAGGGCGATGGAGCCGTCGTCGTTCTTGACCGGGATGAGCGACTTGTCGAAACGATTCTCCTTGATCGCGATCTCGGCCCGGGCCTGACTCACGACTGCGAGCTCATCGACGGCTTGACGGTCGATCCCTTCGAGGGTCGCGATCGCGTCGGCGCAGACACCCTGCTGCGTCTGCGGGTGGAGGTCACGAAGATGGAGGTTGCCCGAGTCGAGGAGCGGCGGCGGCTCGTTCGGGTTCCCCATCGACATGGTCTGGCTCATCATCTCCGTGCCGCCGGCGATGACGAGATCCTCGAAGCCGGAAGCGACCTGCGCCGCGGCCATGTTGACCGACGTGATGCCCGAACCGCAGAACCGATCGAGCGTCACGCCCGACGCCTTGATGTCGTACCCGGCGTCGAGGGCGGCCATGCGGCCGAGGTCACCGGCCTGCGCCCCCTGCTGGGAGCTGGTGCCCCAAATGATGTCGTCAACCTGCGACGTGTCCAGGTCGTTCCGCTCGGCGAGGGCTTCGAGGACCTTCGCGGCGAGGCGCTGGGGGTGGAAGTGGGAGAGGGCGCCGCGCCCCGGTTTGCCGACGCCGCGGGGCGTTCGGCAGGCGTCGATGATGTAGGCCTCGGCCATGGATGAGCACTCCTGATGGGGGCATGGGGAGCCCGGCGAGGGGCGCGGGCGGCCGCAGCCTAGCGCGTCCGGAGTCGCTGCTCGCGCGCGGAGGGCGGGACGGGAGTCCACCGGCGATACGTCGGCGCGCGATCTAGAGTCTGGCATTGCAGCTCGAGCGCGCCCGCGGTGCTCGAATCGGGAGAGGCACATGGACATCGGAACGAGCGGCGTCTGGACCCGGATGGATGGGTTCTCGTCGAGTGAAGCCATCGAGTTCGCACAGCAGGTCGAGGACCTGGGCTACGGGGCCCTCTGGATTCCCGACGCGTTCGGGCGCGATCCCTTCGCGCACGCGGCGATGCTCTTCCAGCACACGAAGAAGCTCGTCATTGCGACCGGGGTGGTCAACATCCACCTGCGCGAGGCGCAGGCGACGGCGTGCGCCCAGCGCGAGCTGCACGACCAGTCGGGCGGTCGCTTCCTGCTGGGTCTCGGCGTGTCCCATCAGACCGCCGTCGAGCCGCTCTTCGGGATCGACTATCCGGCGCCGCTGCCGTCGATGCGCACCTACCTCGACAAGATGGACAACGCGATGTGGTGGGGACCCGAGCTCGATGAGAAGCCGCCCATCGTGATCGGTGCGCTGGGGCCGCTCATGTTGAAGTTCGCCGCGGAGCGCACTCTCGGTGCCCATCCTTTCTTTGCGCCGCCTTCGAACACGCGACGATCGCGGGAGATCATGGGCGACGACGCCTGGATCTGTCCGGAACAGAAGGTGCTGCTCGAGTCGGATCCCGAGCGGGCGAGGGCGCGGGCGCGCATGGCGATGGCCGGACCGCTCACGATGCCCAACTACCGGAAGAATCTGATGCGGGCCGGTTTCGAGGAGGCCGAGCTCGACGACGGGGGCAACGATCGCGTGATCGATGCGGTCGTCGCCTGGGGGGACGAATCGGCGCTGGTCGATCGGGTCCGCGCTCACCGGGAAGCGGGCGCCACGCACGTCTGCATCCAGCCCCTCGACGTGGACGAGCCGTCGCGTCCCAGTCTCGCGACGATCGAACGCCTCGCGCCGCTTCTGAAGGACGTCTGATCGGTGGCCGGGGAATTCGAAGGACAGGTCGCGTTGATCACCGGCGCCGGAGACGTGGATGGCCTCGGCTTCGCCCACGCGTGCTTCCTCGCGGAACGGGGCGCGAAGATCGTCGTCAACGATTTCGGAGGCGGAACCCTCGGCCTGCCGGTGCAGGGGATCGATCCCGGGGTGGCGGAGGCCGCGGCGGACCGGATCCGTGCGCTGGGCGGCGAGGCGATCGCCAACGCCGGGGACGTGGGCGATCCACAGACGGCCGAGGACATGGTTCAGGCCGCCCTCGACACCTGGGGACGCCTCGACATCGTGATCAACAATGCCGGGATCGCGAGTGCTCGCTTCTTCCCGGACATCGACGCCGAGGAGGTCGAGCGACACGTCCGGGTGACGCTCCTCGGCTGCTTCTATACGGCGCGCGCCGCGTGGCCGCATCTCGTCGAGCAGGGGCGGGGACGAATCGTGAATACCGGCTCGCCGGCCTGCTTCGGGAACGAGATCGCGGCCTATGCGTCGACCAAGGCGGGGCTCTTCGGACTGACGAAGACGGCGGCGATCTTCGGTGCGGCCCATGGCATCCGGGTGAACCAGATCCTGCCCGCCGCGTGGTCTCGGCTCACCTCGCTGTTGCCCGATTCGGACTTCAAGACGAAGCTTCACGACGAGTTCGGCTCCGCACGGATCTCGCCCCTCGTGGGATGGCTCGTGAGCGAGCGCTGCGACGTGTCCGGTGAGACGTTCACCGCGGGCGCCGGCGGCTTCTCGCGCGTCGTCTACGCCGCGTCCGAAGTCCAGACTGCGGAAGGAGATCTGGACGCGGTCGGGGAGGCGGTCGGTCGCGCGATGTCGGACACGAACTGGACCGTCTTCCGTTCGACCCAGGACAACATGGTCCACTTCGGCATGCCGGAAGAGGGGGCCTGACGAGGCTCCGGGAGTACGCAGAGATGAAAGAGTTCGAAGGGCGCATTGCGGTCGTCACCGGAGCCGCCAGCGGAATCGGTCTGGGTCTCGCAGAGGCCTTCGCGGCGGTGGGGATGAAGGTCGTCTTGTCGGACGTACGGGAAGAGGCCCTCGCGAAGGCGGTCGAGTCGCTCCGAACGGAGGGAGCCGAGGCCGCAGGGATCCTCGCGGACGTGCGCGATCCCGCCTCCGTCCAGGCCCTGGCGGACGGGACGGTCGAGCGGTTCGGGGGCGTTCACGTCGTGTGCAACAACGCGGGCGTTGCGAGCAGCAACTCTCTCCTCTGGGAAGCGCCCCTCGAGGAGTGGGACTGGCATCTCGGGACGATGATCATGGGGACCGTGCACGGGATCCGGAGCTTCGTTCCGATCCTGCTCGATCAAGGGGTGCCGGGGCACGTCGTGAATACCGCCTCCATGGGGGGGCTGATCACGGGGAGCAGCTCGGAAGCGGTCTACATGACCGCGAAGCACGGCGTCGTCGCCCTCAGTGAAGGGCTGCAGGACCAGCTGAGCGCGGTGAGCGAGCAGGTGAAGTGCTCGGTGCTCTGTCCCGCGTTCGTCACCTCGAACGTCTTCGACAACTACGAGGACCTGCGGCCCGAGGCGGTGAAGTCCCACCAGGAGACGGAGGCGGGGCGGCAGATGGTCGCCGGGATGAAGCAGTTCCTCGGGATGGGGATGCCCGCCCGGGAAGCCGGGGAAATCGTGTTGCAGGCGATTCGCGACGAGCGCTTCTACATCCTGACGCACCCGGAGTGGGCCTCGATGGTCGAAGGCCGGGTGCAGGGCATCCTGGACGGCTCAGAGCCTCTTCGTCCGCCGCCGCCGATCGGCGGACTCGGTTAGTGCGCCACTGCTACGATCGATGAGGAACGCGACGCGGTTCGGCGGGCGCGAGGAGCGCTGGGTTCCGCTTTGGACGGCCGCGGCGCCCCTGACTGGGTTGACCACGTTGCCCGCCCGGAAGACACCCGCTCGCGAACGATTTGCGCGGCGTGCCCGAAACGGGCCAGAGTGAGAGCATGGCGGAGCCGGTCGTGATCGAGCGCGTTCACGGGCGTGTGCGAGACGCGTGACCACGTCCGTCTAGAGGCGGGCGCGCGCACGCACGCGCTCACCCGGTTCTAATGATGGTGATGATCGCCGCCGTCGGCTTCGTCGGCGCCGTGATGGTGATGGTCGTGCTCCGAGGTGTGGCCATCGTCTCCATGATGGTGTTCGTGCTCCGACCCGTGGCCGTCGTCCCCATGGTGATGCTCGTGCTCGGTGCTGTGCGCATCCGCGCCATGGTGATGATCGTGCTCCGACGTGTGGGTGTCGGCGCCGTGGTGGTGCTCGTGGTCGGAGTCGTGCTCCTGCATGGAGGCACAGCCGCCGAGCGCGAAGATCATCGCGAGCGAAGCCAGGACGAGAATCAGACGGGTCGCGATCGTAGTCATTGGAAAAACTCCTCGAGAAGGGTGTGCTGAAAGTAGCCGTTCCATCGCCTGACGGTGTGACTGCCGGCCCGTAACCCCGTAAAATCGAGCTACTGCCCGATCTCCCGGAGAGGCCTGCCATCATGAAGCTCCACGAAGCCGAGTCCCCGAACGCCCGTCGCGTGCACGTCTTCCTGAAGGAGAAGGGCGTCGAGATCGAGAGCGAGCCCGTCGACATCCGGGCGGCAGAGAACCTGTCGCCCGAGTTCCTCGCCAAGAATCCTGCCGGTCGCGTTCCCGTGCTCGAGCTCGACGACGGCAGTTTCATCGCCGAGAGCGTGGCGATCAGCCGCTATATCGAGGCGCTCCACCCCGAGCCGAACCTCTTCGGCAAGACCGCTGAGGACATGGCGCGGATCGAGATGTGGAACCGTCGCGCCGAGTTCAACTTCGCCCAGAATGCTGCCATGGCCTTCCGCAACATAAGCGGCTTCTTCAAGGACCGAGAGGTGTGCGTCGAAGAGTGGGGCCGCGTCTGTGCCGAAGAAGCGAAGAACCAGCTCGGAATGTTCGAGGACCAGCTTGGCAAGACGGCCTATCTCGCCGGCGACGCCTTCTCGATCGCCGACATCTCGTTCGGCGTCTTCTATGGCTTCGCGGAGATGGTCGAGAAGATGACCGGCGTCGACTTCGAAAGAGGTCGCCCGAACCTCACTCGCTGGTACGGAGAGCTCTCGAGCCGACCGAGCTTCGGCTGAGCGCGGGAGGTGGGATCAGCGCGAGGGCTTGCTGAAGAGCCGCTCCGGATCGGCGAGCTCCAAACCGGCCTCGCCGGGGCCGACCGGATCCGAGTAGAAGCCCAGGATCTCGTTCCCCCTCGCGTACCCCATCAAGGCGCGCAGGGGCTGCGATAGATCCTTCGCGATCTCCGGTGGGCAGGACAGGTATTGGTTCTCTTCCTGGCGAAGCCAGTCGAGCGTGTAGTGGAGCAGCGCGCCGAGCCGGTGGGACTCGCTCGAATTCGTGCCGCCGCCATGGAGAACAGTCCCCGAATAGATCAGGACTGATCCGGCGGTCATCTCCGCAGACACGGTCTCGCCGGCTTCGGGTTGGCGATCGCCCGCCCAGGTCTGCGAGCCGGGGACGACCCGGGTCGCGCCGTTCGTTTCGGTGAAGTCGGTGACTGCCCAGATGGTGCTCAACTGCGTCTCGATCGAGCGAGGGACGCGGCCGCCCCACACGCCGCGATCGCGGTGGAGCGGCTGGGCACCTTCGCCGGGACCGATGCGAACGGCCTGCGTGAAGTGGAGTTGGTAGCCGTCGGCGTGGCGACCCAGATAGTCGCGGCACGCGTCGTTGATCAGCGGATCGAGGGCGAGCGCCCGACACGTGGGGGAGCGCGCGATCAGTGCGCCGATGCGCTGGGTGTCGAAGCCGGCGAACGCGTTCGTGCCCCGACGGGCCGTCTCGAAGAACGGGGCGAGTTCGCCTTCGAGGTCCCGAATCCGATCGGGAGCGAGCGCGCCCTCGACGATGACGGCGCCGTCCCGGTCGAGGGCTTCAGAGACGAGGGTCGCGCTGGCGTCGCGGGCGAGGCGGGTGAGCTCGGGCATGATTCAGAGCCAGTCCGCGAGCTGCGGTGCGCGCCAACTGAATCCGGTCATCACGAAATGATTGTAGAGGTCGTCCCCGCCGCGACGATCGACGTACTGCTGGAGATAGCCGACCTCGAAGAGCAGGTTGCCCGGGAGCTTTCGGCCGAGCGCGAGGACCAGCTGGTTCTCACCGAGTCCCGCGTTCCGGATCCGAGACGTCCCGTTCAGGTCGAAGAAGATCTCGTTGCGCAGGAGGAGGCCGAAGTCACGGCCGAGCTCGGTGGCGGCGCCCCAGTTGAGCCGGAGCCGGAGCGCGATGTCGTCCGTGTTCTGGAAGAAGCGCTCCTCGAGCCAGGCGTGGGCGAGAAGCGTGAAGTGGTCGACCGGATGCTGATAGGCGATGCGCTGCCACGCGCGATGCTCATGGCGGTCGGGTGACTCGAACTCGTGGAGGTCGTAGCCGACCGCGAGGTGGGCGCCTTCGGGCCAGGAGTAGGACACCCAGGGACGGACGACGGTCCGCTCGTAGTCCCCGATTTCGTCGTTCCATCGGTTCTGGAGCATTCCGTGGAGCGAGAGGCGTTCGCCGAGGGGGGCGCGAAACTGGTTCACGAACCAGATGCCGGCGTGGTGGTCGTCTGCCGCGCTGACCCGCGGCAGGATCACAATCGCCAGGGCGAGAGAAACGAGAAACGGGCGGAGAACGGTTCGCGACACACTCACGGCATAGCACCGGGCTCTACCGAGATCGAGCAGGACGTCCCCCGGTCAGGGGGCGACGGGGTGCTCGATCGTCTGGAGGACGATTCGTTTCCAGAGTTCGAAATGCCGGCGCCGGCGGGAGTCGTCCTCACGGAGGATGCGCTGGAGCGACATTCCCCTTAACAGATGGATGGTCAGGTCGACGAGGTCCTCGAAACGCTCGTCGTCGGCGGCGATCTGACTGACCTCGGCGGTGAGCTCGCCGATCGTCCGGCCCAACTCGCGCTCGGCGACGAAGAGCGCCTCGTGAAGCGCCGGGTCCGTTCGCGCCGCGACCCAGAGCTCGAGGGAAGCGAAGAAGAGGGGCCCCGTGACGCTCTGCTGGAGGAGGTCCAGGAGTCGCTCGACGCGGTCCTCCACGTCCGTGAGTCGCTGGGCATCCGCGCGGAGCTCGGCCAGGCGCCGGTTCGCGAGGTGGGTCATCGCCTGGATCACGAGGTCGTGGCGCTTCGGGAAGTGGTGCTGCTGGGCGCCGCGAGAGATCCCGGTCCGCTCGGCGATCCGCTTCGTGGTCGTCCCGGCGTAGCCTTCGTCGATCAGACAATCGATCGCCGCATCGAGGACCCGCGTCCGCGTCTCCGCAGTTCGTTCGTCCTGGGTGCGTCGTGCCCGCCGGGGATTCCGCCCGCCTGAAACGCTGATGTCCGCGCTCTCGCTCATGGAGACGGGAGTAGCCCGATTTTAACAAACCAGCAAGCTTGCTTGTTTAGGAGTGCCCACATAGACTGGCGGCCTCTTCTGCGGCCCGCCCACGCCGCCCCGATCGAAGCCCGCCGCCCCCCGCGCACGGCTCGAGGAGTCCGTCATGAGCGAAGCCGTCCCGAGGGCGTCCCTGCACAACAAGCAGGATCGGAAGCCCTCGCTGGTCGGAGTCGATCCGAACTCCGTACCGCTCGATTCGATCGACGTCTCCGACTTCGAGCTTTTCACTCGCGATGAGTTGTGGGGCTGGTTCGAGCGACTGCGCCGAGAGGCACCGATCCACTACTGCTCGACGAGCGGCTACGGGCCGTACTGGTCAGCGACGAAATTCGACGACATCGTGGCTATCGAGAAGGACCCCGAAACGTGGTCCTCCGAGCCGAGCGTCGTCATCTGGGACCCGCCGCCCAGCGGTGTCGTTCAGAACGCGGGCTTCATTTCCATGGACGGTCCGCGACACGATGCTCATCGCAAGGTCGTCCAGCCGGTCTCGTCCCCGCGCAACCTGAAGCAGCTCGAGCCGCTGATCCGCGAGTTCGTGTGCGAGATCCTCGACGGGCTTCCGGTCGGCGAGCCCTTCGACTGGGTCGACAACGTATCGATCGAGCTGACGACGCGGATGCTCGCGACCATGTTCGACTTCGATCGCGAACAGCAGCGCAAGCTCACCTACTGGAGCGACGTCACGACGGCGAACGCGGCGCAGCTGGCCGACATGGGCGTCTCTCCCGAAGAGGGGCGCGAGGCGCTCAAGGAGTGCCTGCAGGTCTTCACGAAGCTTTGGAAGGATCGAAAGGGGAAGGAGGTCGGGAGCCTCGACTTCGTGACGGCGCTGGCAAACGCGGACGCGACCCAGGATCTCGATCCGGTCACCTATCTCGGGACGATTCTGCTTCTGATCGTGGGCGGCAACGACACGACCCGGAACTCGATCTCTGGCGGCGTCGTCGCGCTCAACGAGAACCCCGCGGAGTACGAGAAGCTCCGCAACGATCCGGCCGTGATCCCGAAGATGGTCGACGAGATCATCCGCTGGCAGACGCCCCTTGCGCACATGCGAAGGACGGCGACCCGAGACACCGAGCTCGGCGGCCAGACGATCAAGAAGGGGGAGAAGATCGTCCTCTGGTACGTCTCGGCGAATCGTGACGAGGACGCCATCGACCGCGCAAACGAGTTCATCATCGACCGCAAGGAATCGAAGAAGCACCTCTCCTTCGGCTGGGGCGTCCACTTCTGCATGGGGAGCCGGATCGCCGAGCTCCAGCTCCGTGTGCTCTGGGAAGAGATCCTGAAGCGCTTCCGCTTCGTCGAGGTCGTCGGTGAACCGGTTCGGACGAAGTCCTGCTTCGTGAAGGGCTTCACCGCGCTGCCGGTTCGCCTGCACCCTTGGTAGGGGCCGCGGTCAGGCGTCCGCGGCACTGCGCATCTATCCTCCTCCGGGATGCTCTACGACCTGATCACGATCGGCGGCGGTGCCGCCGGCTTCTTCGGCGCGATCACGTTCGCGGAGCGCGGGGGCGGCCGGACGATGATCGTCGAACGCGCGGCGAAGCCCCTCGGCAAGGTCAAGATCTCGGGGGGTGGTCGATGCAACGTGACCCACGCGTGCTTCGAACCACGCGCCTTCACGAAGCACTATCCGCGGGGTGAGAAGGCGCTTCTCGGTCCGCTCCACCGCTTCGGGGCGCAAGACACGATCGAGTGGTTCCAGGCCCGGGGTGTCGAACTCTGGACGCAGGAAGATGGGCGGATGTTCCCGACGACCGACGACTCGCAGACGATCATCGACTGCCTGCAGGATGCGGCGAAGGAAGCGGGCGTCGACCTCCGGACGCGGTGCGGAATCGGGTTAATCGAGAAGCGCGAAGATCAGTTGGTGCTCGAGACCGAGACGGGAGAGAGGCTGGAGGCGCGCAAGGTTCTGATCGCGACCGGGGGCACGCGGCTCGCGGCCGGCGCGCGCCTTGCGGAGCAGCTCGGCCATACCCTGGAGTCCGCCGTTCCCTCTCTCTTCACCTTCAAGATCGACGACCCGCGAATCCGGGACCTGCCGGGCATCGCGGTGGTCGAGACCGAGACCCGGGCCCAGGGGATCAAGCTCGTCTCGCAGGGCCCCACGCTGATCACTCACGGCGGACTGAGCGGGCCGGCGATCCTCAAGCTCTCGGCCTGGGGGGCCCGCGAGCTCGCGGCGACGGGTTACCGCTTCACGCTCGAGGTGAACTGGCTCCCGAAGATCGACGTCGACACGGTCCTGCAGCGGCAACGCCAGCAGGCCGGCAAGCAGAAGATGGACAGGCGATCCCCCTTCGCGGAGATCCCGAAGCGCTTCTGGTCGCGGTTCCTGGAAGCGGCCGGTGTTCGCGAAGGCCAGAACTGGGCCGATCTCACGAAGGTCCAGCGCAAGGCGCTCATCGCCGAGCTGACCCGAGGCGAGTTCGCGGTCACGGGTAAAAATCTGAACAAGGACGAGTTCGTGACCTGCGGAGGCGTTCGCCTCAAGGAACTCGAACCCAAGACGATGGAGAGCCGCGTCTGCCCCGGGGCGTACTTTGCGGGCGAGGTGACCGACGTCGACGGGGTCACCGGCGGCTTCAACTTTCAGAACGCCTGGACCGGCGGCTATCTGGCGGGGGTGGCGGCCGCGGAACGTTAGGCCGCGCCCGCTTACTCCTCACGGCGCCGGAATGCGCGCGATCCGATCTCCGCCATAGGCGCCGAGCCAGATCGTGTCGCCCCGCTCGAGCGCGGCGGAGATCCCTCCGGCGACGGTGGCCGGATCCTGGGTCCAGACCCGCTCCACGAGCAGGGTGGTGGGGTGGATGATCGCCGCGGCGGAGCCGAGGCTGCAGCCGCCCTCAGGTACGTCGAAACAACCGGTCGCTTCGAGCGGTCCGACGAGCTGGCCGCCCGCGAGGATGCGTCCGTCCGCCGTCCAGCTCAGGTTGTCGGGGTGAAAGCCGAGGGCCGCCGCCGCCCGCCCGCCGCCGTCGAGCCCGATGCGGATCAGGTTCGCGCTTCCCCATTCGGCGATGAAGAGGGTCGTGCCGTCGGCGGACGCGGCGATCCCGTTCGGGCCCCGCGCCTCCGAGCCAGGGACGGGTCGCGCGCCGGCTTCCGGGGTCCAGTGCCAGACCTTGCCGGTATTTCGGCCGAACACGAGACCCAGGGCGGCGAACGTTCCGGAACCCATCATCTCGGTGACGACGAAGCCGCCGCCTGGGAGGGAAGCCACGTCGTTGAGCATCACTTCGTCGCCGAAGGGGACACAGTCCTCCCACGCGAGCGTCGGGCCGTCCGCGTTTTGCCCGATCCGGAAGCGTTCGACCGCTTCGCGACCGCCGTGGTTCACCACGAGGAGCATCTGGCCGTCTTGGGCGAGATCGATTCCGTGGGGGCCGAACTGTCCGGGCGACGGAGGTTCGCAAGCGGCCTTCGTCGCATTGGTGGACGCGGTCTCGTCGTTCGGCCAGAGCACTCGTCGGCTTCCGTCGGGAGGTCGGAAGGCAACGAGACTGCCGGCGGCGTCGCTTCGGCTCATCTGGCTGATCAAGAGCCAGTCGTCCGCCAGCGATACGAGATCCTCCGGATTCTGGAAGCCGCAGATCGGCGTCACGCCGTCCGCCGCGTCGCAGCCGGAGAGCGGCTGATGGGACGCGCAGGCGGAGAAAAGCGGCCACAGCGCAAGCGCGAGGAGCAAAGGCCTCGTTCGGAGCGCATCGTCTCGGATCTTCATCGGGTCTCCTCGTGCCGCGGTCGTCGCCGGCCGGGGGATGAAACCTCAGTCCCGGCTCCCCTCGCTACTTCGCCGGATGAGGCCCCTTCGACTGCTACCGTGCGGCCATGACGAACGTGTGGAACGAAAGTCGACACGGGAAGGTCGCGGTGCTGACGTTCGAACGTCCGCCCAGCAACTGGATGAACCTCGCGTCGATGACGGAGCTCGTCGGTCATCTCGAGCGCCTCGCGGAAGCGGCTGCGGAGGTCTCGGTCGTGATGCTGACCGGCGGGATCGATGGCTACTTCATCGCCCACGCGGATCTCGACGATCTCGCGCTGATGGCCAAGGGAGAGTCGGTCGCCGGTGATCCCGGCGCCTGGGGCAAGGCGCTCCACCTGCTCGAGTCGATGCCCCAGCCGACGGTCGCGGCCATTGACGGTCAGGCCTGGGGTGGGGGCTGCGAGACCGCGCTTGCTTGCACGATGCGGATCGCTTCGGATCGATCCCATCTCGGCCAGCCCGAGGTCAGCGTCGGAATCATCCCGGGGGCCGGCGGAACCCAGCGTCTGCCGCGCCTCGTGGGGAGCGCGGTCGGGGCGGAGCTTTGCCTCTCCGGCCGGATCGTCCAGGCCGACGAAGCCCACCGGATCGGCCTGGTGAACGAGGTGATGCCGAGCGAAGGATTTCAGGACGCGGCCCTCGATTGGTGCGGGCGGATCGCGCGCCATTCGACCGGGGCCGTCTTCGCGGCGAAGCGCGCGGTGGTCGAGGGACTCCAGATGCCGCTCGACGAAGGTCTACGACTCGAGGGGCGTCTCTTCGCGAAGGCGAACGCTTCGGACGAAGCGAAGCAGGCGAATGCCACGGTTGCGCGGCCCGAAGACGACTAGCGCTCCTTTCTCGCTCCTACGGAGACAACGACGATGGACTTCGACATCCCCGCCGACGTGCAGCACTTCCTCGACGCCCTCGACCGGTTCATCGAGGACGAGATCAAGCCTCTCGAGCGAGAGAACGACAACATCCGTTTCTTCGACCACCGCCGCGAGGACTCGCGTACGGATTGGGACCGAGACGGCTGGCCGAACGAAGAGTGGGAAGCGCTACTCGGCGAGATGCGAAAGCGGGCCGATGACGCCGGTTTCCTTCGGTACCACCTGCCGGAGCGCTTCGGAGGCCAGGGCGGCTCGAACCTCGCGATGGCGATCATCCGCGAGCACCTTGCAGCGAAGGGGCTCGGTCTCCACAACGACCTGCAGAACGAGAGCTCGGTCGTCGGCAACTTCCCCGGCGTCCTCATGATGGAGAAGTTCGGTTCCGAGGCGCAGCAGGCCGAGTGGATTCCGAAGATGCTCGCGGGCAACGCGCGTATCGGATTCGGCTTGACCGAGCCGATGTTCGGGACCGACGCGACGCGGATGGAGACGACCGCCGTGCGCGACGGGAACGACTGGGTGATCAACGGCGCGAAGCGCTGGAACACCGGTCTCCACTCGGCGACCCACGACTACATCTTCGCGCGCACCTCGGGCAAGCCCGGCAGCCCGAAGGGCATCACCTGCTTCATCGTCCCGACGGACACGCCCGGCTTCCAGGTCGAGTTCATGTGGTGGACGTACAACATGCCGACGGACCACGCGGAGGTCACGCTGACCGACGTGCGCGTGTCGACCGAGGACATCCTCGGCGAAGAGGGACGCGGTCTCGATACGGCACAGCTCTTCGTGCACGAGAACCGGATCCGGCAGGCGGCCTCGAGTCTCGGGGCCGCGCAGTACTGCATCGACGAGGCGGTGAAGTATGCGCGGGAGCGCCAGATCCACGAGCGCCCGCTCTCGGTGAATCAGGCGATCCAGTGGCCCCTCGTGGAACTCCACACGGAAGCCGCCATGCTCCGGGAGCTGATCAGGAAGACCGCATGGCAGCTCGATCAGGTCGACCATGGTCACGAGATCTCTGACAAGGTCGCGATGTGCAACTACCGGGCGAACCGACTCGTGGGGCAGGCCGCCGATCGTGCAATCCAGACTCATGGCGGCATCGGCTACAGCCGACACCTGCCCTTCGAACACATCTTCCGCCACCACCGCCGCTATCGGATCACCGAGGGCTCGGAGGAGATGCAGATGCGCCGGGTCGGCCAGTATCTGTTCGGCTACGCAGGATCGAACCCGATCTTCGACACGCCGTCGCTGGCGAGCCGCTTCAACTCGGTCCAGCGCGGGGCGCCGGCGTCCTCGCTGGACTGATCAGCGCCGACCGCGCAGCACGACGCCCGGCCGCTCGCCGGTCGCTTCGCCGCGCTCGAAGGTCACGCATCCGGACTTGATCGTGTGCAGGTAGCCCTCCACCGGCTGCACGAGTCGCGGTCCGCCCGCGGGCAGGTCGTGGATCATCTCCGGCGACCGCAGCTTGAGACCGTCTAGGTCGACCACGTTGATGTCCGCGGCCTTCCCGACTTCGAGGGAGCCGCGATCGCCGAGTCCGTAGACGTCGGCCGTGGCCTTCGTCTGCTTGTGCACCACGAGCTCGAGCGGCAGCCGGTCTCCACGGGTTCGG
>PAQX01000083.1 GCA_002709835.1 Deltaproteobacteria bacterium | reverse complement strand
GTCATGTCGGGAAACGTCCATGGGTGAGACCTCTCGGAAGTGAGGTTGAATCGGAAACGAACTGAGACAAGAGCCTGTCGCGCCAGCGAAAACGGGGCGACGAGCCGCCCGCGGGCGGGGCCGGAGGGCCGCCGTACGCAAGCGCTACGGGGGTTTAACCTATAGCGGGGAGCGTGAAAAGGTGATCCAACGATCAACCCGGGATGGAATCGCGCGGTTGCCGGGCTCGGCCCAGTCCCCCCGCAGGGATCATCTCGATTCGGCACCGCCAAGGTGCGGCGCGGGCTCCTGTTGCGTGAGGCAATGGACGGCCCCCAGTCCTAGAACGAGGCTTTGGGCTGGAATCGGCAACACGGGGCGGTCGAGCCCGAGCGCTTCGAGGATCCCGATCGCCTCGGCGTCCGTCGGCTGGTCGAAGACCGGCACGAGGAGCCCCGCATTCGCGAAGTAGAAGTTCGCGTAGCTGGCCGGGGCGCGGCCGTGCGGGCCCTCGAACGCGCCGGGCATCGGGAGCTCGATCACCTCGAGCGCCCTCCCCTGCGCATCCACCATTTCCGCCAGACGCGCCCGATTCCGCGCCAGCACCGCGTGATTCGGGTCGCTCGCGGCCGGCTCCACCCCGGTCACGACCCGTCCGGGCGCGACGAACCGGGTCAGATCATCGATGTGGCCGTCCGTGTCGTCGCCCTCGACGCCGTCCTCCAGCCATAGGACGCGGGAAGCCCCGAAACGCGTCCCGAACATCTCTTCGAAGGCCGCCCGCGAGCGGTCGACGCCAGGCCGGGCCCGGTTCGGGTTCAGCAGGCACGACTCGGTCGTCAGAATCGTCCCTTCACCGTCCCCCTCGATCGACCCGCCCTCGAGGACCAGGTCGACGGCCTCGCGCGGAACCCCGGCAGCGCGCGCCATCTGCCGAGCGACCGCCGCGTCCCGATCCCACGGCGGATACTTCCCGCCCCAGGCGTCGTACTCGAAATCGAGCAGGACCCGATCGTCGTCCTCGAACACGAAAATCCCGCCGTGGTCCCGCACCCAGGCGTCGTCGGTCGGGATCTCGCGGAGATGCACCCCGGACAGGTCCGCGATCCCGGCGCCGCTCAGCCGACCGCGCACGTGCCCCGCCATTTCGGCGCTCGCGACGTTGATCTCGACCGCCTCGCCCGGGAGGATCGCGCGGACGATCTCACAGAAGGCGTCCTCGACCGCTTCGAGCAGCCCCGCGCCCGGCCAAGTCTCGCGGCTATGGGGCCACGAGAGCCAGGTCGCGCGATGGGGGGCCCACTCGGCGGGCCAGCGACGGAGCGCCGGACTCACAACGAGCCCGCGCCATCCTCGCCGGTCGCCGCCCGTCGCTCGGCCGGCGTCTTCGACCGTGCCGAAGGCTCGTCGACGAACCGCTGACCGATCGCCTGGTAGGCGTCGATCCGCCGGTCGCGCAGGAAGGGCCAGTCCCGCCGCGTCCGCTCGACCTTGCCGAGGTCGCACTCCACCACGAGGACCGCCTCGTCGTCGTCGGGCGCCGTCGCGAGGATCCGGCCGAACGGGTCCGACACGAAGGACGAGCCCCAGAACCGGATTCCGTCGCCCTCGGCCCCTTCGAGGGTCTCGTGTCCCACGCGATTGACCGCGATCACGAAGGCCCCGTTCGCGATCGCGTGCGACCGCTGGATCGTCTTCCAGGCTTCGCGCTGGGACCCGTCGATCTCTTCCCCTTCGTCGAACTGCCAGCCGATCGCCGTCGGGTAGAAGAGCATCTCCGCGCCTGCGAGGGCCGTCGCGCGGGCGGCCTCGGGGAACCACTGATCCCAGCACACGAGTACGCCTAACATTCCGGCCTCGGTCCGATGGGCCTGAAAACCCAGGTCGCCGGGCGTGAAGTAGAACTTCTCGTAGTAGAGCGGGTCGTCGGGGATGTGCATCTTCCGATAGCGCCCGGCGAGGCGACCTTCGGCGTCGAGCACGACCGCGGTGTTGTGATAGAGACCGGCGGCACGACGTTCGAAGAGCGAACCCACGATCGAGATTCCGAGGTCGGCGGCCTGTTTTGACAGCGCCTCCGTCGACGGGCCCGGAATCGGTTCGGCCCAGTCGAAGCGGGAGGGATCCTCGCTCTGACAGAGATAGGTCGTCCGAAACAGCTCGGGCAGGCAGACGACGTCCGCGCCCTCCCGGGCCGCGTCGCCGATCGCGTCCTGGGCGTGTCGGAGATTGCGCGCGGGGTCGGGCTCGCAGCGCATCTGCACGACGCCCACGCGCCGGGTCGGCGCCCGATCCTGGGGTTTCACGGCTTCCATCGGCGCTTTTCTAAAGCACGGTTCGTGTGCGCGCAAGCACACGAAACGGTGGGCTGGATCACAGGTGGCAGGGGCCTTCCGACTACGTGACCGGAACTGTCATGGCCCGCCTGCACTCTCTGGTCGTACCCCCCCGGAACCGGAGTCCCCCGCATGACGGAAACCACGGACCAGGCCGAATTCATCTTCTCCTCCGAATTTCGACGCCCGCGCGGCGTTGCCCCCACTCACTCCCCGCAGCCCCCCGCCTCCGGGCCCCGGTCCCGCTGGCGACCGGGGCCGCTCCCCCTCCCCCGGGCGCCGCGACGGCGGCATGGTGTCGCGCCCCCGTCGAGGCCTCTCGCGATCAGCCGCGAGGCCTTTCGGCCGAGCGACGAAGATGCGGGCCAGAATGGGCTCGTCGAGGCGGGCGTCGCGATCCTCGCCACGATGGCGTTCGGCTTCGGCTGGGCAGCCTACGAGCTGGGCTTCGACGCTTCCTCGCCGGAGGTCTCGGCCGGCGGTGCCCCGGCAACCGAGTACGCTGTCGTCGTCCCGCCGTCGCCTCTCGGCGTCGCGGGAGTCGAGGGTGCGGAGTGGACCAGAACGACGACCGATCGGTACGCGCGGGAATTCATGCCGACCGCCGGTTCGTCCGCTCGATGATCGACGCGGCCTTCGACGCCTCCGCGCAGACGGACCCCGGCGAACGACGCACGATCCTGGTCGACGGATTCAACGTCCTCCACGCCGTGCTCGAGGAACACGAACGCGAGAGCGGATGGTGGCGCCGGACCCAGCGCGAACGACTGCTTCGCCTCGCGTCCAGCTGGCCGACCGCGACCGACGAGCTCTGGGTCGCCTTCGACGGCGCCCGCCCCGCCTGGGCCCAGTGGGCCGAACCGGTCGTTCAGCTCGAGTCCCAAGGCGCCCTCGCCGCGGGCGACCGCCCGGACGTACCCCGGGTCCACAGCGTCTACGTCGAAAGCGCCGACGATTGGATCGTCCGTCGCGCGCGGCGGGCGTCAGCGCCGGAACGGACCTTCGTCGTGACCCGGGACAAGCAGGTCGAGGGCCGCGCCCGGAGCGCGGGGTGCCACATCTGGTCGCCCTGGGCGTTCCTGTCGGAGTGTCCCGACCCGGACGCAAAGAGAGGCGCAGGCTACTCCCCGAACGCCTCTTCGTAGGCGTCGATGATCTTCGACGCGTTCTCCTCGACCGCGCGGCCGGACACGTCGATCTGCTTCCAGCCATTCGCGCGGAACAGCTTCTTCGCGCGATCGAGCTCGAGCATGACCTGATCGGGATCCGTGTAGTCAGTCGCCGACTTGCCGCGGATCGAGCGCATCCGCGCCGTTCGAACCGAGAGCAGCGTTCCGGGATCGACGGTCAGGCCGAAGACCCGCTTCTTGTTGACCTCGAGCAGCTCCGTCGGCGGATCGAGCCCGGGCACGAGCGGAACGTTCCCCGTCTTGTACCCGCGCTGGGCCAGGTACATCGAAAGCGGCGTCTTCGACGTCCGCGACACCCCGGTCAAGACGATGTCCGCTTCGTGAAGGGTGCGCATGTTCGCACCGTCATCGTGGCGCACGGCGAACTCGACCGCGTCGACCCGTTCGAAGTAGTCCTCGGAGAACCCGTGAAGGAGGCCCGGCTGATGGCGCGGCTCGACCTTGAGCTTCTGGGCGACGCGCATGATCAGCGGCCCGAGCAGATCGACCGTCGCGACGTGACGCTGCTCGGCCTCGCGCTGGAGCGCTTCGATCACATCGCCCTCGACGAGGGAGAAGACGACGAGGGCCCCCGCCTCCTCGGCCAGCTCGATCACGCGCTGGACCTCGGAGATCGTCCGCGCGTCGCGGAAGACGCGCAGCCTCCAGCGGTCACGGAACTGGATCATCGCCGCGCGGACGGCGGCGGAGCCGGTGTCTCCGGTTCCGTCGGAGACGACGAAGACGGTCATGTCGTTGTTCGGGGCGGACATTGCGCCGGACTCTATCGCGTTTCCGCCGAACACCGCCTCGGGGCCGAACGCCCTGCAAACCGCCGGAAACCCGCCGCAATCGCCCGAATTCATTGACGAATCGCAAGCCACCGCCCATTCTCTGCGGGCCATGGCCTACGACCCGTCTGCAATCGAATCGAAGTGGCAGGAATTCTGGCAGGAGCACGAGACGTTCCGCGCCGAGATCGACGCCTCGAAGCCCAAGTACTACGTCCTAGACATGTTCCCCTATCCGTCCGGGGACGGTCTGCACGTCGGACATCCCGAGGGCTATACGGCCACGGACATCATGGCCCGGTACAAGCGCATGCGCGGCTTCAACGTCCTCCACCCGATGGGCTGGGACGCGTTCGGCCTCCCGGCCGAGCAGTACGCGATCAAGACGGGCACCCACCCCCGGATCACGACCGGCAACAACATCGCGAACTTCAAGCGTCAGATTCAGTCGCTCGGCTTCTCCTACGACTGGTCCCGCGAGATCGACACCACCGATCCGAACTACGTGAAGTGGACCCAGTGGATCTTCCGCAAGCTCCACGAGCACGGACTGGCCTACGAAGCCGAGGTCGCGGTCAACTGGTGCCCGGAGCTCGGCACGGTCCTCGCGAACGAGGAAGTGATCGACGGCAAGAGCGAGGTCGGCGGCCACCCCGTCGTGCGCATGCCGATGAAGCAGTGGATGCTGAAGATCACGGCGTACGCGGACCGCCTGATCGAGGACCTCGACGAACTCGACTGGCCCGAGCCGATCAAGAAGATGCAGCGCGACTGGATCGGTCGTTCCGAGGGCGCGAACGTCCGCTTCGGCGTCGACAGCTCCTCTTCACGAGGCGAGGACGTCGAGATCGAGGTCTTCACCACGCGACCGGACACCCTCTTTGGCGCGACCTACATGGTCCTCGCGCCCGAGCACGAGCTCGTCGCCTCCATCACGACCGACGACCAGCGCGCCGCCGTCGAGGAGTACGTCGAGCGATCGGCACGGCGCAGCGAACGCGACCGCATGGCCGACGCCGGGAGCAAGACCGGCGTCTGGACCGGAGCGACCGCCTCGAACCCGACCCATGGCGAATCGATCCCGGTCTGGATCGCAGACTACGTCCTCGCGGGCTACGGCACCGGCGCGATCATGGCCGTTCCCGGCCACGACGAGCGCGACTGGGAGTTCGCGAAGACCTTCGATCTACCGATCGTCGAGGTCGTCGCCGGTGGCGACGTGACCGAGGCCGCCCACACCGGCCCCGGAACCGCCACGAACTCCGGTTTCCTCGACGGCCTCGAGACGCCGGCCGCCAAATCGAAGATGATCGAATGGCTCGAGAGCGAAGGCCTCGGCCAGGGCACGGTAACGTACAAGCTCCGCGACTGGCTCTTTTCACGACAGCGCTACTGGGGCGAGCCCTTCCCCGTCGTCCATCACGAGGACGGCCGGGTCGAACTGATCCCGGAATCCGAACTCCCGCTCACCCTCCCCGAGCTCGAGGACTTCAAGCCCTCGGGCGAAGGCTACGAGCCGCCCCTCGCGCGGGTAAAGGAATGGATCGAGACGACGGACGCGGAGGGTCGTGCGGTCCTGCGGGACGCGAACACGATGCCCCAGTGGGCCGGCTCGTGTTGGTACTTCCTGCGCTTCCTGGACCCGATGAACGACGAGGCGCCCTGGAGCGAAGAGGCCGAGAAATACTGGATGCCGGTCGACCTCTACGTCGGCGGCGCGGAGCACGCGGTGCTCCATCTTCTCTACTCGCGCTTCTGGCACAAGGTTTTCTACGACCTGGGGCTCGTCTCGACGAAGGAGCCCTTCCAGAAGCTCGTCAACCAGGGAATGATCCTCGGGGAGAGCTTCCGCTTCTACGACGACAACCCGAACGACGACGCGAGTACTTCGCCCACGCGCTTCCCGAGCGATGCCGTGAAAGAGACGGCCGAAGGTCCGGTCCTCAAGGAAGACGGTCGCGCAGTCAAGGCGCGCTGGCTGCAGCTGAAGGACGTGACCCTCGACGAAGATCGCAACGCGGTTCATCCGGAAGACGCGTCGCTTCCCCTCGAGCGCGTCGTGGAGAAGATGTCGAAGAGCCGCGGCAACGTGATCAACCCGGACGATGTGATCCGAGAGCACGGCGCCGACTCGATGCGCCTCTACGAGATGTTCATCGGGCCGCTCGAGAAGTCCGCACCCTGGTCGACCGAGGGCATCCAGGGGATCTACCGCTTCCTCCAGCGCGCATATCGCCTCTTCCATGAAGGCGAGGACGAGGAAGAGCGCTTCGTCGCGCCGGCGGACGGCGCCGGGACCGACGACCAGCGTCGGCTGACGGCGGAGACGGTCAGCGGGGTGACCGAAGACCTCGAGAACATGCGCTTCAACACCGCGATCTCGAAGCTCATGATCTTCGCTCGCGACATCACGAAGGACGGTGCGGTTCCGCGCGAGAGCGCCGAGACCTTCGTCCTGCTCCTCGCGCCCATGGCTCCGCACCTCGCGGAGGAGCTCTGGTCGCTGCTCGGCCATGGCGAGAGCCTCGCCTACGAAGCCTGGCCCGTCGCGGACGAGAGTCTCCTCGTCGCCGACACGGTCAGCCTCGTGGTCCAGCACAACGGCAAGAAGCGCGGCGAGATCGAGGTGGCGGCGGATGCCGATGACGCCGCGATCGAAGCGGCGGCATTGGCCGTCGAGAACGTCCAGAAGAGCCTGGGCGGGCGGGATCCCAAAAAGGTGATCGTCGTCCCCGGGCGCCTCGTCAACATCGTCGGCTAGGCGGCGCGTGCCCTGCGCGTCCCGTGAACGAGCAGGGGCGGGAGACACTTCGCTGCGACGGCGGAAGCGCCGCCCCGAGACCGTGCAGGGGCGCGGCTCTCCCGACTAGCGCGGGATCTGGCCCCGCGTCTTCTCGATCATCTGCGCGGCGCGACCCGCCTCCCGGCCCTTCTCGACGAAGTGCGCGCGGAAGAACGCGTTGTGGGCGTCGGTTTCCTGGTAGTTGTGCGGCGTCAAGACGACGGACAACACCGGGACGTCGGAGTCCATCTGGGCCCGCATCAGGCCTTCGACGACCGTCGAAGCGACGAAGTCGTGGCGGTAGATCCCTCCATCGACCACGAACGCGCAACCGACCACGGCCAGGTACTTTCCGGTCTTCGCCAGATCGCGCGACAGCAGCGGGATCTCGAACGCACCGGGGACGTCGAACACGTCGACGTTCTCGAGGCCCACGATCTCGCCGAAGCCGGCGAGGGCCTCGTCCACGATGTCGGCGTGCCAGCCGGCCTTCACGAACGCATAACGAGCGGGTGTCATCGGACTCTCCTTGTCGATCGGGATCACGCTCGCTGCATATCCCGTGTCCTCACGAGCACCCAGAGCGCACCGATCGCGAGGAGGCGCAGGACACACTCGCGCCCGCGTCTTCCACCGATCTTCTCTTCCATCCGGACTATCACCGTCGGCTCCGGCCTCTCACCGGATCTGCTGACCCGGGCCGCCTGCTGCGGCCCAGCGCTCGCGGGCTCGCGACGCTCGTCGCATACCGCCGGTGGGGACTTCCACCCCGCCCTGAGAATGGACCGACTGTACCGGCGAGCCCTGCCTGTGCAAGCGACCCGGCATCCCTCGCCCCGACCTCGCTCGCTACGCTCTCGGCCAATGCAGATGGCACGCGACCGTTCTGCCGATCCCGGCCGCGCGGTCCGCAGGAGGTGCTCGTGTCCCAACCCCTCGAAGGTCGTGTGGCGATCGTGACCGGCGCCGGCCGTGGGATCGGCCGAGCGACGGCCCTCGCGCTCGCCGGTCGCGGCGCCCGAGTCGTCGTGAACGATCTCGGCGGATCACTCCAGGGCGACGCCCCGGATGCGACCCCCGCCGCGAGCGTCGTCGAAGAGATCTGCGCCGCCGGCGGAGAAAGTGTGGCCAACGCCGACTCCGTGGCCACCTGGTCGTCCGCCCAAAGGATCATCGAAACCGCCCTCGACACCTTCGGGCGCCTCGACCTGCTCGTGAACAACGCCGGTCTCTCGGCCTCGGCGCCGATATGGGATCACGATCCGGAGCTCTTCGAACGCGTCGTCGCCAGCCACCTGCACGGCACGTTCTACTGCCTGCGCGCCGCTGCGCCACACATGAAGGACGCGGGCTATGGACGGATCGTGAACGTCGTCTCCCGCGCGGGGCTGCTCGGCGTCCCTGGGCAGGCCGCCTACGGCGCCGGCAAGGGAGGCGTCTTCGGCCTGACCAACGTCGCGAGCCGGGACCTCGGCGAGTTCGGGATCACCGTGAACGCCGTGAACCCTGCGGCGACCGAGACGCGAATGGTCACCGGTGCGATCGAACGTTTTCGCGAGCAGGGCCCGGACGGAGACAATATGGCGGCGGGGCTCGTTGCCGCGCTCCAACCTCCGGAGAACATCGCGCGGTTGATCGCCTCGCTCTGCCACGAGGAAGCGGGCCGCTGGAACGGCGAGATCTTCTACCTCGAAAAAGACCGCGTCGGCCTCTTCGACCCGCTCGCCGTGGCGCAGGACGCGACCCACGAGGGCGAGTGGACGATCGACGAGTTCCTGCGCGTAACTGCGACGTTCGAGCCGCACGCCCAGGGCGTGATCTACTCGGGCGACTGAAGCGCCCTCCGTCGCACGAAGGCCGAGCAGGGCATCCGACGTTCCGGGAACGGCGGGACCCACCGAAGGACGCGCGGGGCCGGCTCACGTCGAGGGAGGCCCGCCCCCCTCGACGCGGCCGGAACCTTCTTCCATTCTCTCGCCTCGCCTGAACTTCCACCCGCGGCCAGCGAGGCCCGCCCCCCGGAGCGCCATCCCAATGAGTGAGATCACCCCCTTCGAAATCAACATCTCCGACGCGGAGATCGCCGACCTGAAGCAGCGACTCGCGAACACGCGATGGGCCAACAAGGAGACCGTCGACGACTGGGAACAGGGCATCCCGCTCGCCTACGTCCAAGAAGTCGCCGAGTACTGGGCGAACGAGTACGACTGGAAGGCCCGCGAAGCGCTCCTGAATCGCTTCCCCCAGTTCAAGACGAACATCAACGGCCTCGACATCCACTTCATCCACGTGAAGTCGCCGGAAGAGAACGCCACGCCGCTCATCATGACCCACGGCTGGCCGGGATCGATCGTCGAGTTCCAGAAGGTCATCGAGCCACTCACGAACCCGGTCGCCCACGGCGGCAAGGCCGAAGATGCCTTCCACCTCGTCTGCCCCTCGCTGCCGGGCTACGGCTTCTCGGAGAGGCCGAGCGAGACGGGCTGGGGTCTCGGGAAGATCGCCGACACCTGGGCAGAGCTGATGGCTCTCCTCGGCTACGACAAGTACGTCGCGCAGGGCGGGGACTGGGGCGCCATGGTGACGACCTGCATCGGTGGCCAGGACCCGACCCACTGCCAGGGCATCCACCTCAACATGGCAATCGCCCCGCCGACCGAAGAGTCGATGAACGACCTGACGGAGCTGGAGCAGGCTGCCCTCGCCGGGATGCAGCACTACAACGACAAGGACTCGGGCTACTCGAAGCAGCAGTCGACGCGCCCCCAGAGCCTCGGCTATGGCCTCGTCGACTCGCCCGTCGGCCAGGCTGCCTGGATCATGGAGAAGTTCTGGAGCTGGACCGACTGCAATGGCCATCCCGAGAACGCCCTCAACCGGGACGAGATGCTCGACAACGTGATGCTCTACTGGTGGCCCGCGACGGGCGCCTCCTCGGCGCGGCTCTACTGGGAGAGCTTCAGCAACCCGCCGATGGTGGACGTCGAGGTCCCGGTCGGCGTGAGCGTCTTCCCGCACGAAATCTTCAAGGCGTCCCGGCGCTGGTGCGAGGCCCGCTACAAGCAGCTCGCCTATCACAACGTCCTCGACAAGGGCGGCCACTTCGCCGCCTTCGAGCAGCCCGAGCTCTTCGTCGCGGAAGTCCGCGCGGCTTTCCGCGCGATCCTCGGCTAGCGCCGATCCCCACGAGAGAGAGACCGAATGACGCTTCGAAGCCTCGCCCCGCGCGTACGGCTGCTCGCCGCCCTCGTTCTGCTCTTCGCCTTCTCCGGCTGCACCAACGCCTACTACTCGGCGATGGAGCAGATCGGTCAGCACAAGCGCGACATCCTCCGCAGCCGGATCGAGGCCGGCCAGCAGGATCAGCAGGAGGCGCAGGAACAGATCAAGTCGACGTACGAGCGCTTCAAGGAAGCGGCCGACTACGACGGCGGCGACTTCGAGCGCGTGTACGACACCCTGAACAGCGAGTCCGAGGCCGCGCAGGATCGCGCCGACGACGTGAGCGAGCGGATCGAGTCGATCGAGGAGGTCGCCGCAGATCTCTTCACGGAATGGCAGGAGGAGATCGCCCTCTACTCGAGCGCGTCCCTCAAGCGCTCGAGTGAGCAGAGCCTACGCGAGACGAAGCAGCGTTACGCGAAGCTCATCGCGGCGATGAAGCGGGCGGAGTCGAAGATGCCGCCGGTCCTGAACGCTTTCCGCGACCAGGTGCTCTTCATGAAGCACAGCCTGAACGCTCGAGCGATCGCCGCTCTCGAAGGGACGGTGGGCGAGATCGAAAGCGACGTGGCTTCGCTCATCCGTGACATCGATGCATCGATTCGCGAGGCCGAGAGCTTTCTCGACCAGTTCGAGGCGAGCTAGACGCGCCGCGCCCGATCCTCCGAGCAGGCCGCTCGTCGAGCCGACGGGCCCCTTCCCGAAGGCGCGTTGCGCTGCCCGCCGAGCGCGCGAGCCTAGACGTCGAATGCCGGTCGAGTCCCGATCACCTGCTTCGCCTCCAGCTCGGCGAACTCGTCGTCCGAGAGGCCGAGCTCTCCCTGGAGCACCTCGCGATTGTGCTGGCCCATCGTCGGCGCCGCCCACGCGTAGACGTTCGCCGCCTCGTTCGACAGCGTGAACGGCAACCCGGCATAGAGCATCTCGCCCTTCACCGCGTGGGTCATCGGCCGCCGGAACCCACGCGCATCGAGCTGCGGGTTTGGCGAGATCATGTAGCCGTTCACGAGGGTCGCCGCGGGGACACCGGCAGCCACCAGGCGATCGACGACCGCATCGCAGTCCTGTTCGGCGAACCAGGCGCCGAGGGCCGCCTCGATCGCGTCCTCCGCGTCGCGCCGCCCGGCCTCCTTAGCGAGATGGGGGTCGCTCGCCCAATCCGGTGCGCCCAGCACTTCGACGAGCGCCGCCCACTGCGCGTCGGTCTCGACCGCGAGGGCGACGTGCCTCTTCTCGAAGCGCTTCTCTTCGGCCGAAGCCTTCGTCACGAACACCGCTTGCGGTGAAGCGACTGGCCCGCGGTTCTCGCGACGACCGAGGAACTCGCCATACGCAGTCCACTCGATGACCTGCTCCGCTGCCATGTTGAGTGCGGGTTCGACGAGCGGAACCTCGACGACCATGCCCTCCCCGGTCCGCTCGCGTTCCTCGAGGCCCATCGCGAGCGCGTAGACCGTGTGCATGCCACCGACGGGGTCGCAAACGCCGCGGGGGATGAGCGGCATGTCCTCGTAGCCGGTGATCCAGGCGAGGCCGCTCGCCTGTTCGACGTTCGGCGCGAACCCGGTTCGATCCTTCCAGGGTCCGTCGAGCCCCCACGCCGGCATCCGCACCGAGATCAGCCGAGGGTTGATCTCGTGCAGGACTTCCCACGTGAAGCCGAAATTCTCCATCACGCGCGCCGAGAAGTTCTCGATCACGACGTCCGCGTCCTCGAAGAGACGGCGCAGGATCGCCTTCCCCTCTTCCGCGTCGAGGTTGAGCGTGATCCCCTTCTTCGACAGATTCGCGCCGTGGAAGATCGGCGAGGTTTCCCAGAGCGCCTCGGACGGAACGGCGCCCGCGAAGCGCATCCCGTCCGGGCGTTGGATCGATTCGACCTTCACGACGTCGGCGCCGAGAGTCGAGAGAATGCAGGTCGCGAGCGGGCCCGCCCAGAAGGCGGTGAGATCGATGACGCGCAGGCCGTCGAAAGCGGGCTTCACGCCGGACTCGTCGATCGGCGCGCCGGAGGTGGTCGCCTCGGGCAGCGAGGCTTCGATCGCCGCGCGGTCCGCGCCGAGCGCGGGCGCCTTACGGAACGCGGGCAGCGGCATGCCGTGGACCTGATAGGGGACGCGCGGCGCCTTGAAACCGTCCGGATGGTCGACGAAGACCCCGCGCTCCGCGAACTGGTCGAACTCGAGCACCGACTTCCCATCGCCGATCGGCGCCACCGGGATCCGCATCAGACCGACGAGCTCGGTGACCTCCGCCATCGTCTGTGTCTTCGTCCAGCCGTGAATCACGTCGAGGATGAAGTCGAGGTGCTGCATCCGCGCCGAACCGTCGTAGAAGCGCTCATCGTCGCCGACGTCGGGCCGTCCGATCAGGGCGCAGAGATCCTTCCACTGCTGGCCGGTATAGGTGCAGAGGCCGATCCAGCCGTCCTTGCAAGGCTCGATCGAAGGCGTCTCGATCGCGATGGGAATCGCGAAGCCGGGAACGAACTGACCGAAGAGGTCGTGATAGGTCGTGAAGCAGAGACAGAGCGCCTCGAGCATCGATACGTCCGCGTGGAGCCCGACCCCGCTGGCCCGCGCCGAACGCCACGTCGCGAGCGCCCCGACGGCGACGGCGGCCCCCGCGGAGTACTCGCCGAGTCGCCCGGGCGCGTAGAGCGGGCCGCGGTCCGGCAGCCCCCGGTAGGCGGTCGAACCGACCTCCGCCTGGAGCGTGAAGTCCGTCGCCGGCCGCTCGGCCCACGGCCCGGTCCGACCGTAGGGGGAGACCGAGACCAGGGAGAGCGCGGGGTTGCGGGCGCGCAACGTCGCGAAGTCGATCCCCCGGGCTTCGAGCCAGCCTGCGCCGCCGCTCTCGACGACGAGATCCGCGGTCTGCGCGAGACGCAGGAAGGCCTCGCGCCCAGCCTCGGTCTCGAGGTCCCAGTCGACGCTCCGCTTCCCTCCGTTCAGGAACTGGAAGAGAGCCCCGTCCCGCGCGGACAGATCCTGTCCGGAGCTGCTGAACTGGCGAAGCGGATCCCCCGACGGCCCCTCGATCTTGATGACTTCGGCGCCGGCATCGACGAGCAGCTTGGTCGCGTAGGGCCCCGCAATCTCCGTCGAGAGATCGAGGACGCGCAGTCCGTGAAGGGGAAACGCGGTCGCATCGGGCACGGTCGACTCCTCCGTCGCGGTCCTGCGACGTCGGATCGATCGTAACCGAATCCGCAGCCCGCGAACGGGCTCCTCCCGGCCCGCTCGCTAGAGCGCGGCGACGACCAGATCGACCAGCAGCGCGAGGAAGACGGCGAAGAGGAAGACGAGCGACACGCGGAATACGCCCTGCGCGGCTTCGTCGGTCCGCTCCTGGAAGAGACGCACCGAGCGGTAGAGGAACCAGACGCCACTCGCCGCGGCGACGGCGAAGTAGATCGGCCCCGCGAGGCCCAGGAAGTAGGGCGCGACGGTCACGGGCAGGAGCCCGGCGGTGTACCAGACGACGCGCTTGCGGGTCGCCTCGTCGCCGATCACCTCGGGAGGCATCGGGATTCCCGCCGCCTTGTAGTCGTCTTTGCGGTAGAGCGCGATCGCCCAGACGTGGGGCGGCTGCCAGAAGAAGACGATCGCGAAGAGCGTCCAGCCCGCCGGGCCGATCGTTCCGTTCACGGCGGCGTCCGCGATCAGCGGGGCGGCCGCGCCGGCGGCGCCTCCGATGACCGCGTTCCAGATCGAGCGCGGCTTCAGCCACACGGTGTAGACGAAAACGTAGAAGAGGATCGACGCGACGCCGACCAGGGCGGCAGCCATCCCGCTCACGGCGTAGAGCAGCACCGTGGAGAGCACGCCCAGGGCGAGACCGAAGAGGAGCGCCGAACGCGGCGCGATCAGGCCGGCCGGAAGCGGGCGGGTCTTCGTGCGATCCATGAGCGCGTCCTTGTCGCGCTCGATGTACGCGTTGAGCGTGTTCGCCGAAGCGGCTGCGAGCGCGATCCCCGTCATCACGAGGAAGGTGAAGCCCAGGTTCGGCCATCCCCCCGCGGCCATCGGCAGCACGGGCAGACCCGTGAACAGCACCATCGGCAGAAGGCGCGGCTTCGTCAGGTCGAGATAGTTGCGGGCAACAGTGATTGCGGAGTCGCTCATGGATTCCAAGGGTGCGCAGAATCGGGACGGGTGGCATCGGGGGGCCAGCGGGCTCGGGTCAGCTCGACCCCGTGCGATCCGGTGGGACTCGCCCCCTCGGGACGACGCCAGCGCAGGCGTACGGGTACCACACGGGCCCCCTCGACGCACCGCTACAGGACGCGGCAGCCGGCAGCGCCCGCGCCTCGCCGACGGCCTCGACTCCCGGCGTGCCCTAGCCTTCCGGGCGCATGAGCGAACCGGACTCCGCGCCCGATTCCCCGCCGCCCGCGAGCGGCTCCGAAAGGCCCACCGCCAGCCTGCGGCTGCGGGGCACGTGGTCGCGTTTCGGACTCTGGTGCTTCGGCCTGGCCACCAGCGCGCTGCTCCGCCTGCTCGGAGCGACCTGGCGAATCGAAGTCCACGGCGACGACCCGCGCACGGCGAGCCCGTCGGATCCGCCGCGGTTGGCCGCCCTCTTCCACGAATCGATGGTGCTCTGTGCGTGGCTCTACCGGGACCGACGCTACAGCGTGGCCGTCTCCCGAAGCCGCGACGGCGACCTGATCCGGAGCGCTCTTCTCGCCCTGGGCTACGCCGAACCCGCTCGGGGCTCGAGCTCGCGGGGCGGCTCCGCCGCCCTGCGCCAGATGGTGCGCCTCCTCGGCAAGGGCACGACCGCCGCGGTGCTGATCGATGGCCCTCGCGGCCCCGCCCGGGTCGCCAAGACCGGGATCATCGCCATCGCCCGCCACGCACAGATCCCCATCCAGCCGATCGCCTTCTCCGCGCGCCCGGGCCACCGCCTCTCGAGCTGGGACCAGAGCCTGCTCCCCCTCCCCTTCTCGCGCGTCGTCGTGGTTTATGGAGAGCCCCTCACCGTCGGCCCCGACGCCTCGAACGACAGAGACGAACAGGCCCTGGCGCGGCAGCTCGAAAGACGAATGGTCGAGCTGCACCACGAGGCCGATGCGATCCTGCTCGACCGGTCGCGCCGCTAGTCGCCCCTCACGCGCCGCATCTCCCGACGGCGCATCCGGACCTACGTCGGCGAAAGCGCGGCATCGAGCAGCTGATCGAGCCACTCGCCGATGTCCGGGTGCTCGGTGAGCCCGGCGGCCCGCAGCCGCGTCGCCGCGATGGCGTGGACTTCCCCAGCCGTCTTCGCAGCCAGAGCGGCACGCGCGTCCTCTTCGACGTCGCTCGAGTCGAGTGCCCGCACGATCTCCTTCACGACCGGCACCGACGCCGGCGTTCCGGAGAGCTCGCCGATCCCGAGGCCGACCAGGATCGGCACCGAGAGCGGATTCGTCGCCATCTCGCCGCAGACCGAGATCGGGATGTTCGCGTCACGAGCGGCACGTACCGACATCTCCACCAATTGCAGGACCGCAGGGTGGAGTGAGTCGTAGAGATGGGCGACGCGCTCGTTCCCACGGTCCACGGCCAGGGTGTATTGGGTCAGATCGTTGGTCCCGATCGAGAAGAAGTCGCACTCCTGCGCGAGGGTCGAGGCGGTAATCGCCGCAGAGGGGACCTCGATCATGATGCCGACCGGCAGATCGTGATCGAAGCGGCTGCCTTCGCGCTCGAGCTCCCGCCGGACCTCGTGGATCACCGCCTTGGCTTCCCGCAACTCGGGGAGGCTCCCGATCATGGGCAGCAGCAGCCTGACGTTGCCGAGCGTGCTCGCGCGAAGAATCGCGCGGAGCTGGGCGTGGAAGTGGTGGCGGTTCTCGAGGGTGAGGCGGATCGAGCGGCAGCCGAGCTGAGGGTTCTCCTCATCGTCGAGACCGATGTTCGGGATGCCCTTGTCGCCGCCGAGATCGAGGGTGCGAATGGTGACCGTCCGCGGCTCCATCTGCTCCACGACGCGGTGGTAGAGCTGCTCCTGCTCCTCTTCGCTCGGGAACCCACGGTGGGCGAGCGCGAGGAGCTCGGTCCGGAAGAGCCCCACGCCTTCCGCGCCGTGTTTCTCGACCAGCCGGAGGTCGGCGAGCAGCCCGGCATTCGCCGACAGCTTCACCCGGCGGCCGTCGAGGGTTTCCGCAGGGCGTTCGCGCATCGCGTCGAGATGTTCGACCGCGACCTCGAAGTTGTGCTGCGCCTGCTCGAACTCGCCGATCAGGGCCTCGTCCGGCGAGAGGTAGAGAGTCCCGGTCGCGCCGTCGACGATCGCGGTCTCTCCCTCGCGTACTTCCTGCAAGAGCCCCGTCGCCCCGGTCACCGTCGGAATCTCGAGGGTCCGCGCGAAAATCACACCGTGACTCGTCCGACCGCCGTGCTCCGCCACGATCGCCGCGACCTTGTCCATATCGAGCTGGGCGAAGATGGCCGGCAGGAGCTGATCCACGACGACGACCGATCCGCGCTTCATGGGCTCGAGCTTGTCGCGCAGTCCGAGGAGGCGCTCCATCACGCGGTTGCCCACGTCGGCGATGTCGGTCCCGCGCTCGCGGAAGTAGGGGTCCTCGATCCGCTCGAAGGTCTGGCGATAGGTGTCGAGGACCTGAGCCAGCGCCGTTCTCGCGCTGCCGGTCGCGTCGATCGCCTGGGAGACGTTCGTGACGAAACCCTTGTCCTCGAGGATCTGGATCTGGGTATGGAAGACCGCAGCGAACTCAGGACCGAACTTGTCCTGAACGACGTCGCGCATGTCCTCGATCTCGCGCAGAGCGACACCGATCGCGCGCTTGAAGCGGTCGTGTTCCTCGGCGGTCTCGGGGGAGGGGGCGTAATCGAGGTGGGCGAGCTCGACGTCGCGGTCCATCTGGAAGATCGGGCCGATCGCCACGCCCCGGGCCGTCGCGAGGCCACGAATCATCACGTTCTTCTCGGCGCGCGGCTCGCGGAGGCCGGCCTCGCGACGACGCGCCTGGACCCGGTCCGAGGCGACGATCTTCTCGACCACGGTCCCGCGCTGCTCCGCCGGGCTCGACATCAGAGCCAGCAGCTGGGCGTTGATGACGACCGGCGCGAGGAGGGAAGCGCAGGTCTGGAGCAGCTCGATGTCGGGTTCTTCGAAGCGCCGAGGCTCGACGGTCTGGATCACGATGACCCCGATGACCACGCCCTGCACGATCAGCGGCGCGGCCAGCAGAGACGCGAAGCGCTCCTCACCGGTTTCCGGGAAGTATCGATAGTTCGGGTGGGACTTCGCGTCTTCGATCGCGATCGGCTCACCCCGCTCCGCCGCCATCCCGACCAGCCCCTCACCGACCGGCAGCTCGACCTGCCCGACCGCCTCGGCCTCGAGGCCCATCGTCGAGGCCAGGGACAGTCGGTTCATCTCGGGATCGACGGCGTAGATCGAGCATACGTCCGCATCGAGCCGCTTCGACACGAGATCCGTCACGTTCGCGAGGGTCTCCTCGAGATCGTGCGAGCGCGTGACGACTTCGGCGACGTCCGCGAGGATGGATACTCGATCGGAGATGACGGGCTCCTGGGGTGGCCGCGCGCGCGGCAGCGGCCGGGGGACGCCGCAAGGTAGCAGGGGCAATCCGGCGCCAACAAAGTGGGTGCACGCCGGCACGCCGTGGAAGTCCCCCTCCCAAAAAACAAAAGCGCCCGAGGCCATGGCCTCGGGCGCTTCAGAAGGTCGGATGGAGCCCCTCGGCTCCCCCTTCCCTGAACCGCGTCTCAGTGCGTGGTCGGGAAACCCAGCGGTCGCGAGACCGGCGGGAAGACCTGGTCCTTGTCCTCGAAGGACAGACCGAGCGCGAGGAGAATCTTCCGCTTGGTATCCATGCGGCAGTTCATCCCCTTCTCCACGCTGTGAATCGTTCGCAGCGCGACCTTGGCCTTTCGAGCCAGCTGCGCCTGCGTCATGAGCTTGTTTTCACGAAGCTCTCGAACACGGTTCGGCACGCGCTCTTCCTGAGCGTTCATCGAATCCATCACAATCACACCCCCGTTTTTCGATGCTCCGGGAGTTGCTCCCGGAGTACGTCATTTGAATCATTGGGCGATTCGTCGCTCCCGAGAGCTTTCTTGAGTAGATTCGCCTCATTGGAGCCTTTTTTGGCCACTTCCCCGCGTGCCGAGTGCCGATGCAGAAGACAGGCGGAGAACCGGCGACCTACAGGCACGAATCGCCGGTCCGAGACCTGCCCTTGAGCGCAATGAGGGTTCAGGCGTAGGCAAATCCGCTTCACGGACCTGCAACGCGAGAATGGCGCCCGTGGCCTTGCGGGGAATCGAACCCAGGCCGAGGCCCCGGCAAACCGGCTCCGCCCGCCGCTTTGCTAGTTTCGGGCGCCAATTTCGGGGGGATCCGCGGGTGCGGCGCAGCTGGATGCGCCTGTTCTGGATGGCCGTGGTCGTCGTCGGCATCGCCGCCGGCTACCTCGTGTCCTCCGGTGCGGGCACGCGTCTTCTACACACCGAGATCGAGACGCAGCTGACCCGGATCCTCCGGGGTCCGGTCGAGATCGGTGGCGTCGACGTCCGCTGGGAGGAAGGGCTCCGCGTGGAAGCGCGGGACCTCGCGGCCTACCCGAGCCCGCTCGAGGACACGCCCCCCGGTCTGAGAGCCCGCCGCATCATCGCCTGGGTCGACCTCTTCGCGCTCATGGTCGGGCGGCTCGAGCTCTCGACCCTCGTTTTCGAGGGACCTCACGTCCGCCTCGTGCAGAGCGTCGAGGGCGGCTGGGGCGGGCTTCAGATCCAGGTCCCCTCCTCCTATCCCGACGCGGGCCTCGACGACCGCGAGCCGGCAGAGCTCGTCTTCGCGCGTCTGGCCGAGCTCGACGGCGCCGCGGGGCGAATCGCGGACGACTTCCAGGCAGCCGACCGGATCGTGATCGTCGACGGCACCCTCGAATGGATCGGTCCCCCGACCGCCGACGGCCCGCCCACGACGGTGCGCGCAGAGCTCCTGAACGGCATCGCCGAACGCCATTGGCTCTCTCAGGACATCGCAATCGACTGGCGGGGCGTCTTCCTGGACGGCATCCACTCCCCCTTCAATTTTACACTGGGTGTGCACCGCGCCGAAGGCCGACACTTCGTTTGGAGCCTCGGCATCGAGGGCATCCCCCTCGCCGCCACGGAAGCGCCGATGGGCGTGTTCTCGGGACTCGCAGAGATCGAAGGGACCCTCGACACCCGTTTCCGCCTCTTCACGGATACGGGCGGTCTCCACCGCCTCGCGGTCGAAGGTGCGATCGAGAACGCCACGATCGAGCTCCAACGCTCCGGCATGCTGCTAGAGCAAGACCGCGTCGAGCTCGAAGCGGAGTTCGAGGTCGACCCGGTCGAGATCCGACTCGTCCGCTCGCGCCTCGAAGGAGGAGAGCTCGGCCTCGAGTTCCAGGGGGCCGTCCGCCGGCCCATCCGCAGCCTCGCGCCGACACGGATCGAAGCCCGAACCCGCGGCATCGACCTCGATGCCCTCCGTCGATACGCCCTCTCACTCGCGGACGACTCACCGACGGCGCTCACGATCTCTCGGCTCACCGAGCGGGTCGTCGCCGGCCGCGTCAAGTCGATCGAAGTCGCCGGCACCGCCCCCCTCGCCGAGTGGCAGGCCCTCGCGAGCGGCGAACTGCGCGATCTACCCGCGGGCTTCGTGCTGGGCGGCGCCTTCGAACAGGTCGTCGTGAGGAGCGGACCCGACGACGCGATCGAGGATCTCGAAGGCGAGGTCGAATGGGTCGGCGACCAGATCGTCTTCAGGAACGGTCGAGGCAGCTATCGGGGGGGCCCGCTGCCCGAGCTGAACGCCGTGATCAACGGTCTGTCCGCTTTCGCGCAGACCCGCCCGGAGGAAAGGGAGATCCGCCGAAGTCCGCCGCCGCTCCCGGGCCTCGGGCCGCTCTTCGAGATCCTCCGCCCCCGGGATCCCGACGCCCTCCCCCCGCTCAAGGTGATCGGCCTCGCCCTCGAGCGCCTCGAGCATCCGATTTTTCGTTGGCCGCTGGAGGACCTCGAAGTCCTGATCGAGCCGCTCCGGCGGGGCATGGAGCTCACCGTTCGAAGGGGACGCTGGGGCGGAGCCCCCGTGAAAGGAGAGGTCGTCTGGTTCAACGATCCCGAGGCCCCTTCGGTCTCCGCGACCCTCACCCTCAGCCCACCCGAGGACCCCGCACCCGCGAAAGGGGCGGCGCCCGCGGCGCCAGGAGACAGAGTCGAGCTCGTTGATCGCCACGACACGATGCCCGCCGGGCGCTGGGGGCAGGGGCGCTTCGAGATGGAGTTCCGGCCTCGCCCATGGCTGCCCTTCGAGCGGGCGACCGGCCACGTGCGCTTCGAGGAGACGCGAATCCACTTGGACGACCTCGACATCGAGGTCGAAGAGCAAGGCACCTTCGCCGCCCGAATGGCCCTCGCCCTCGACCTCGACGACTCCGTCGGCTTCGACACGAGCTTCGCGTTGACCGGCGCGCGTCTCGAAGAAATCGGTCCTTTCGTGGCGCTGCCGGAAGACCTCGCGAAGGGCTCGATCGAGTCGACCGGCTCCGTGAACGGGCGCGTCCGCCCGAACTCGAGTTTCATCGCGGAGCTCAAGGGCCGCGTCCGCGCCGAAGCCCACGAGGGCACCATCCAGACGAGCCTTCCCCTCCTCTTCCGCCTCGCCAAGGCCACCGAGGGCTACAACCCCTTCGCCAACCAAAACCGCCTCGCCTACGAGACGATGGACGGGACCTTCACCCTCGACCGGGGCGTGATCTCCGTCGAAGATTTCGAGATCGAAGGGCCGCTCCGCGTCTTCGCCCGGGCCGACATCGATACGAACCCGCGCCCTGCGACGATCCGGAGCGTGGTCGGTATCTTCCTCTTCCGGAAGCCGTCCGCGCTGCTCGACAATCTGTCGCTGTTGCGAAGCTTCCTGCCAGGCTCTGAACGCGGACTCTTCGGCACCTACTTCGAGGTGGAGGGCGCGCTGAACGATCCCGAGGTCGATGCGATGCCGGTCCAGACGCTCATGTCCGGAGTTCCCGACGCGATCAAGGCGCCCTTCAAGGCGCTGCGCTTCCTTTTCGACGGCGGGGACGGGGACTCATGAGCGGCCCGGCGCTCACGCGCACACGCGACAAAGTGCTCGGACTCGACGCCGCGAGGCGCGCGGTGACCCGCGCCCGGCGGCGCGGCGAAACCGTCGTCTTCACGAATGGCTGCTTCGACCTCCTCCACCCCGGTCACGTGCGCAGCCTCGAAGCGGCGCGCGGGCTGGGGGACCGCCTGGTCGTCGCGATCAACCATGACGCGAGCGTGCGCCGACTGAAGGGCGCCGAGCGGCCGATCCAGCCTGCGCGCATTCGCAAGGAGATGGTCGCCGCCCTCGAGTGCGTCGACTGGGTGGTCGGCTTCGTAACCGATACGCCCCTGCGCACGATCCGGGCACTCCGCCCCGACGTGCTCGCAAAGGGAGGAGACTGGCATCTAGAAGAGATCGTTGGGCGGGAAGACGTCGAAGGCTGGGGCGGATCCGTCGCGCGACTGCCCATCCTGAAGGGACACTCGACGACCTCGACGATCGAAGCGCTTCGGCGGCCGAAGTCGCGACGTTAGTTTCGCCCGGCTTCAGATGAAGCGGTCGGAGCTCCGCGAGCCGTCCTCTTCGCCCGGCTCCGCCGGCGCGCGACGATAGGGCTCGTCGAGGAGCGCCTCGATTCGATCCGTGACGAGGGCGGCGATCCCACGAAACTGCTTCGCATGGTCGTGTTCGGCCTCGGCCGAGAAGGGAGCGAACGCCCGCTCGACGTGGAAGGCAGAAAGGTCCTCGTAGTGGATCGGCTCGCCGATTCGATAGGTCACGCTCGCCTTCTTCGCGAAGGGCGAACCCCCCGGATAGAGACGCTCGGAGCCGTTGCAGCCGACGGGGACGATCGGGATCCGCAGGTGAAGTGCGATCTGCGCGATGCCGATATGGCTCTCGAGCAGGCGGATCGAGCGCGTGCCCTGCGGAAAAATCAGCAGATCCAACCCGAGATCCCGGGCTTCTTCGTTCAACTCCACGAAGCGCGCCATCATCGCGCTGAAGAGATCGCAGATGTAGTCGGCATAGTCGCGTTCGGTCGGCTCGAAGGAGAGCCCCAGCGGACTCCGTGGCTTTCGCAGCAGACGCTCCGGGACCTCGGGCGGCTCCGGCAGCGGCGCCTCCTCTCCTGCTGCCCGGCGATCCACGAGGTCGCGAAGAAGCGTGTACTCCTGATCCGTCGGCGTGCGCTGGAGCACCGACTGAAAGTCCTTCGTGATCAGGTAGCCGCGAGAGACGGTCGGCAGCTGGAGCATGCTCTCCATGAAGAGCGCGAGCAGCCGACTCTCGTAGTACTTGCCCTTGACCCACGCGGCGGTGAATCGGCCGGAGTCCTTCCAGATCCAGTACTGCCAGGGCCAGTAGTTGTACCGGTCCGTATGGTTCATCGCGAAGATGACCGGCTCGTCGGGCATGTTCTCCCGGCCCTCCACATTGAGGTCCACGCCGGGCAGGTACACGTAGTTCGCATGGAGCGCGCGACCAAGGATCCGCTGGGGAAGCGGGCGCGCGGTCAACGAAAGCCGTTGCAGACGCGGCAGGTCGAGCATCGCCTAACGCGCCTCCACCGACGCGCCGAGGCCGAGGGCCGAGCGATCGAGGCGCTCGGCCTCGATCGAGGCGAGCCAAGCGGTCGCCTCGTCGCTCCCGGTTTCCAGGAACGATCGGGCGGACACCAGGATCGAGCAAGAACGACCGAGCGCAACCGTCGGGAGCGCTGCGTCCTGAAAAACGAGCACTTCGGATTCGGGCCAGCACAGAAGCGCCTGGATCACCTCGAGATCCAGCGACGCCGAGGAAGGACCCACGATCAGGACGCGTTCTTCCTTCGCGCCCGCCAGCACGTCGATCCAGCCGCGGACGGAATCTCCCGACGACGCCCGGCGCGCCGTGACGAAGTGCGCTTCGAAGAGGTCGAGACCGTCTTCATCGGCGAGCCGGCCCTCGAAGATGGCGGCTTCCACGTTGCCGAGGCGTGCCGCGACGGCTCCGGCCTGCGGTGCGTTCATGGAACTAGAAGCCCCGCTCGGCGCGGTCGAAGAAGGTGCCATCGAGGATCTGAACGTCGATTTCCGCCCCGGCCGACACGCCGTCGGACTCGAGGGACACGACGGCGAGCCCCTGACCGCGAATCATCGACGTGAGCACGCCGGAGCTCTGGTTGCCGGTCAAATGCGCGAGGACGCGATCCCCCTCGCGCTCGAGGTTCACCCGAACGAAGTGGAGACGCCCGGGCTTCTTCTTGTAATCGTCGGTCAGGGTCGCCCGTACGACGGGCCGATGGACCGCACGGTGCCCCATCATCTTCCGGAGCGCGGGCCGCACGAACTCTTCGAAGGTGACCGCCGTCGACACGGGATTGCCGGGCAACCCGAAGACGAGCTGCCCCGTCGGCTCGATCACCCCGAAGGCGAGCGGGAAACCGGGCTTCATCTTCACCCCCCAGAAACGCAGACGGCAGCCGACCTTCTCGAGGACGTCACGCACGTGATCGTGGTCCCCGACGGAGACGCCCGCGCTCGACACGAGCACGTCGGCACCGAGCCCCGCACGCATTCGCGACTCGATCGCCTCAGGCGTATCTTCCGCGATCCCCAGATAGACGGGGTCCGCATCGATCTCGCGGCACTGCGCGGCGAGGGTATAGGAGTTCGACGACACGATCCGTCCGCCGTCCGCAGGGCGGTCCGGCTCGACCAGTTCGTCGCCCCCGGACAGGATCGCGACGCGCGGGCGCTGGTGGACCGAGACGATCGTGCGTCCGAGGGACGCGAGCACGCCCAGGTGGGCTGCGCCTAACACGACACCCTCGTCGATCAGGCGATCCCCGATCTCGAAGTCCTCGCCTCCGTCCCGCACGTTGTCTCGCGGCGTGGGCTCCTTTCGGATCTCGACGCGCTCGGTGCCCTGATCCGTGTTTTCCTGCATGACCACGGCGTCCGCCCCGGGCGGGAGCGGGGCGCCCGTGAAGATCCGCGCGGCTTCGCCCGCTTCGAGAGGACGCGCGGCCTGGCCGCCCGCCGGCACTTCGTAGACGACCGGCAGGGAACGCGGTGCATCGGCGGTCGCACCGAGGAGATCCTCCCGCCGGACGGCGTAGCCATCCATCGCGGAGCAGTCCGCAGGAGGGTGGCGACGCGCGGAGACGACGGCTTCGGCCAGGACGCGCCCGGCGGCATCGGAAGCCGAGATCGTCTCTGCGCCGAGACGAGGCGTCTCTGCGAGGATCGCCTCCTGGGCCTCGGCGACGGTCAGTCCCTGCCGCATCGCGCTCCGCTCTCCCGCACCCCTGGAACGGCCCCACGCCGCTCCGCACGAGGCGTTTGCTCGCCACAGACGGTACCTGGTGTCGAACGATCCCGGGAGCCCTGAGAGCATCGCCCGCGGGGAGGCGTTCGCCGGCCGGCGTCGTTCGGCCCGAAAATGTGTGCCGATTCTATACCTTGCAGCGATTCGCCCCGCGGCTAGATTCGCGCGCGGCCTGCGGATGCCCAAAAAACAGGCAGATTCATGAACCTCGACCTCCAGGGAATCTTCGATGCGCTCCTCGAAGGCGTCGTCGTCCTCGACGATGACGGCCGGGTCGAGTTCAGCAATGGCGAGGCCCGCCGCCTGCTCGATACGGCGCTCGAGGGCAGCGCGGGCAAGCACCTGGCCGACACGCTCGGCCCCGAGCACCCTCTTTCGCGGATCGTCGAACGCGTGCGTCAATCCGGGCGACCGGCGATCCACGACGAGGTCGAGTTCCCGCGGCGCCTCGCGATGCCGCTCCCCGTCGACGTGTCCATCTCGCTACTGGGCGACGAACCCGTCGGCCCGGGCACGGCCCGACCGCTCGCCGTCACGTTTCGCGATCGCAGCGCCTCGCGCTCGCTTCGTGAGGAGATTCGCGAGCGCGAACGGCAGGAATCCTACGGACACATCGCCGCCGGCATCGCCCACGAGGTCAAGAACCCGCTCGGTGGAATCCGCGGCGCCGCGGAGCTCCTCTCGCTCGATGCCAAAGACGAGCGCTCCAAGAAGTCGGCGAACCTGATCGTCGGCGAAGTCGATCGCATTTCCGGACTCGTCGACGAGCTGATGGTCTTCGCGCGCGGCGAAGAGCTCAATCTGGAAGGGGTGAACATCCACGAGCCCCTCGATGCGTTGCTCGACCTCCTCGAACTCGAACGCGGCTATGGGGAGATCCGGGTCGAAAGAACCTTCGACCCGTCGCTGCCGGAGCTGCTCGCCGACGGTGCGCGCCTGCAACAGGTCTTTCTCAACCTGGCGCGGAACGCGATGCAGGCCATGGAGGAAACGGGGGGGACCCTCACCCTGTCGACCCGTATGACCCTCGAGCATCGCGTCGTCGGCCCGGACGGCCGCCCGCGCCCGACGATCGAGGTCGTGGTCGCCGACACGGGACCGGGCATTCCGCCGGACATCCTCGATCGTCTCTCGACGCCCTTCTTCACGACCAAACCGAGAGGCACCGGCCTCGGCCTCTCGGTCGCGCGCCACTGGATCCGCCAACACGGCGGCAGACTCCGACTCGATTCATTCGAGGGCGAAGGCACTCGCGCCGCCGTCGACCTCCCTCTCGCGCCGACCGTGCTCCCGACGGACGCGGCGACTCGGGAGCGAACGTGACCCCCGGAAGCGACGCCATGCGGATCCTCGTCGCCGACGACGAGACCTCGATCCGCTTCGTGCTGCAGGAAGTCCTCGATGGCCTCGGCCACGACGTCGTCGCAGTCGAAGACGGGGAGGCAGCCGCCCGCGAGCTGGCGAGCGGCCTCTACGACATGGCCTTTATGGACATCCGGATGCCCGGTATGACCGGCATCGAGGTCCTCCAACAGCATCGCGCCGCCGGCGGCGACGTCGCGGTCGTGATCATCACCGCGCAGAACCTGCTCGACAACGCGGTCGAGTCGATGAAGGCGGGCGCTCTCGACTACCTGGTGAAGCCCTTCGCGCTCGCCGAAGTCGAAGCACTCGCCGAGAAGGCACGCTCGACCCGCGCGCTCAAGGACGAAGTCCGGTCGCTCCGCCGTCAGGTCGGCCGTGCCGTCGCCCCGGGCGGCGAGCGCCTGGTCGGTTCGAGCCCCGCGCTCCTCGAGATCTTCAAGACCGTCGGCAAGGTTGCGCCCCGCAACGTCCCCGTCCTGCTGACCGGCGAGAGCGGCACCGGCAAGGAGCTCGTCGCCCACGCGATCCACGCGGCGAGCCCCCGCGGCGAAGGGCCCTTCGTCGCGGTCAACGCGGCGGCGATTCCGCGAGAGCTGCTCGAGAGCGAGCTCTTTGGTCACGAGCGCGGCGCCTTCACCGGCGCGACGAACGCTCGGACCGGCCGCTTCCGTGAAGCTTCGGGCGGGACCCTCTTCCTCGACGAGATCGGCGACATGCCCGTCGACCTCCAGGCGAAGCTGCTGCGCGTGCTCCAATCCGGCGAGGTCACTCCGGTCGGCGGCCGCGACCCGATCGTGGTCGACGTACGGATCATCGCCGCCACCCACCGCGACCTCGACGCGCGGGTTCGCGAAGGGGAGTTCCGCGAAGATCTTCTCTACCGCCTGCGCGTCGTCCCCCTCTCGATCCCGCCGCTTCGGGAGCGCGTGGAAGACGTCCGCACCCTCGCCCTTCATTTCACCGAGCGATACGCGCGGGAGCTCGCGGAAGGCCCCGTCAGCCTGCCCGATGCGACCATCGAACGCCTCGAACGACACGACTGGCCGGGCAACGTCCGCGAGCTCGAGAACGCGATCAAGCGCGCCCTCGTCCTCTCGACCAACGAGGTCCTCGCGCCGAGCGAGTTCGACTTCCTCGCGTCTTCGACGCCGCCGCCCGTCGTGGCGACGAGCCTCGAGTCCCTGGTGACGACTGAGGTCGAAGCGCTCCTCGCCCAGAGCGAGGACGAAGGCGATCTGTACCGGGAGATCCAGGAGCGGGTCGAACGCCCCCTGCTCGAGGTCGTGCTCGAGCGCACCGGCGGCAACCAGATCCGCGCGGCCGCGATTCTCGGCATCAATCGCAATACGCTTCGCAAGAAGATCACCGAGCTCGCGATCGAGCTCCCGAACCGGGCTTGACGACGTGATCGACGCGGAGGAGCGCGGGGGCGAATACTGCGGTCTGCATGTTCTCGCGGACGACGATCCGCGCTGGCCGAAGAATCCCGTCGAGCAGGCGCGGGACGCCTGCGCAGGCGGCGCGCCGATCGTCCAGTTGAGAACCAAGCACGCGACGGATCGCCAGGCGCTGGCCTGGGCGGAGGCCATCCGAGAGATCACCCGCGCAGCGGGTGCCCGCTTCGTCGTGAACGATCGCTTCGACCTCGCGCTGCTCGCAGAGGCCGATGCCGTCCACTTCGGCCAGGACGACCTCCCGCCGAATGCCCTGCCCCGCGACGTCCGAGCGCGCCTCGCCGTCGGGCGCTCGACGCATACCCCCGAGCAGCTGCGCGCGACCCGGGACGAAGACATCGACTATGTCGCCTTCGGTCCGGTCTTCGGCACCACCTCGAAGGAATCCGAGTACGACCAGCGTGGCCTAGACGCGCTCCGGGAAGCCGTCGCCCTCGCCGCACCGCGCCCCCTCGTCGCGATCGGCGGCATCACCGCAGGCCACGTCGAAACGTTGCGTGACTTCGGTGTAGGCGGCTTCGCCGTGATCTCCGTCGTCGCCGGCGCCCCGGATCCCGTCGCCGCGACGAAGGACCTCGTCTCGCGCTTCGGCGGAGCGTCGGGATGAACGAGATCGGATTGCGCGTCGTTTCGGCCGCGGGATTCTTCGTATTGCTCGGAATCGCCGCGCTTTTTTCGACGGATCGCCGCGCCATCGATCGCCGGGCCGTGCTCGGCGGGATCGGCCTTCAACTCGCGATTGCGATCCTCCTCCTCGCGACCCCCGTCCGCGACGGCATGCTCCCCTTCTTCGAACGAGGGGTCACGCTCCTGGTCGAGTGGTCCGACACGGGCGCGCGTTTCCTCTTCGGCCCCTTGCTCGATACGGGCCCGAGCTTCGCCTTCGGCGTGCTTCCGCTCATCATCTTCATGGGCACACTCTTCGGCATTCTCTACCACGTAGGACTGATCCAACCCGTGGTCCGCGCGATGTCCCGGGCGCTGTCCCGAACGATGGGCGTCTCGGGCGCCGAGGGACTCGCCGCCGCCTCGAACGTCTTCGTCGGGATGATCGAGTCGGGCATCGTCGTTGGCCCCTATCTCGCGCGCATGACCCGCAGCGAGCTTTTCGCCTTCATGACCCTCGGCATGTCGACGATCGCCGGAACCGTGCTCGTGACCTACGCGCAGATTATGGGCGCCGCGAGCTATGCCGGACATCTGATCGTGGCCAGTCTGATTTCCGCGCCTGCCGCCCTCGTCGTCGCAAAGATCATGATCCCCGAGACCCAGACGCCCGAGACGGCAGGCGGGGGCGCAACCGCCCACGAAGAGCGCGCCGAGAACGTCATCGATGCGGCGGCGGCGGGGGCGCTCGCCGGACTCCGGCTCGCTCTCGCGGTGGGGGCCCTCCTGATCGCGTTCGTCGCCCTCATCGCCCTCGCCAATAGCGCCGTCGGCGCGATCGGCGGGCTCTTCGGCGCCCCCGAGTTGACGCTACAGGCGATCTTCGGCGTCCTCTTCGCCCCGGTGGCTGCGCTGATGGGCGTGCCCTGGGCTGAAGCCCGAGAGGTCGGCGCTTTGATCGGCGTAAAGACCGTACTCAACGAGCTCATCGCCTATCAGGACCTCGCGACCGCGATCGCCGACGGTCGCGTCGGTCCGCGCAGCGCGTTGATCGCGAGCTACGCGCTCTGCGGCTTCGCGAATTTCGGATCGCTCGCGATCCTGCTCGGCGGCCTCGAAGCCCTCGCGCCCGAACGGCGGTCCGAAGCGGCGCGCCTTGGACTACGCTCCATCCTCGCCGGCACGATCGCCACCTGTCTGACGGGGTGCGTCGCCGGCCTGATCGCCTGAACGCCGTCCCGGAGAGCCCGCCCCATGCCCCTGTCGCGAACGAGCATGCGGGTGGCCTCGATCCTCGGCGCGATCCTGGTGCTCGCCTGGCTCTATCTCGGTCTGCGGCTCGAGAGCTGGATCAACGTCGTCGCGCCCGAGCGTCTTCCCGAGGTCGGCCCCCGCGCCGAAGCACTCCACGGGACGAGCTTCGTGGCGGATCTACACGCGGACTCCCTCCTCTTCGGCCGCGACCTTCTCGACCGCGGCACGATGGGCCACGTCGATCTCCCTCGCCTCCAGGAAGGCGGCGTCGCCCTGCAGGTCTTCTCGCTCCCGACGATCGTGCCCTTCGATTTCAACATCGAACGCAACACGGGAGATGGCGTCGACAGCCTGACGGTCGCGGGTCTCGTCCAGCTTTCGCCGACGGCCTGGCTCGGGCCGATGGGACGCGCGCTCCGCGCGGCGAACCGCCTCTCGGACTTCGCAGCGGCGTCCGACGGCGAGTGGGTCCAGATCCGGACCCGCGCCGATCTCGCCGCGCTGCAGGCCGCGCGCGCGGCAGGCGCGGACACGACCGGCGCCCTGCTGTCGATCGAAGGCGCGCACGCGATGGAGAGTGACGCCGAGAACCTCCAGCGCCTCTTCGACGCGGGCTATCGGATGATCGGCCTGACCCATTTCTTCGACAACGACTACGGCGGTTCCGCCCATGGCCTCGAGCGCGGCGGGCTCACCCCCCTCGGCCGAGAGACGATCGCCGAGATGGAGCGGTTGGGGATGACGCTCGATCTCGCCCACCTCTCGCCGGCCGCCGTCGACGAAGCCCTCGATCTCTCGACACGCCCGACCGTCTTCTCCCACGGCGGCGTGCGCGGCACCTGCGACAACCAGCGCAATCTGACCGACGAACACGTCCAGCGGATCGCGGCAGGCGGCGGGGTCATCGGCATCGGCTACTGGGACTGGGCCGTCTGCGGAACCAGTCCGCAACACGTCGCCGCAGCCCTCGCCTACGTCGTCCGACTCGTCGGTGCCGACCATGCGGGGCTCGGCTCCGACTACGACGGCGGGACGACCGTCGGGTTCGACACGAGTCAGCTCGCCGTGCTGACCCAGGCGCTCCTCGACGAAGGGCTCACGGCCTCGCAGGTCCGCAAGGTCATGGGCGACAACGTCCTGCGGGTCCTCGCGGAGAACCTTCCGCCGGCGGGACGCGCAGCGGACGACCCGCGTTAGGCGCGGCCGGAGACTCGGGTCCGGCGCCGGCCGCAGGCTGGCTCAGGTGTCGAGTTCCCCCTCGCCGTTCGGCTCCGACTCGGGCTCCCCCTCGAAAAACATCTGGACCATCAGCACTGCGACGCCGATCACGATCCAGCAGTCGGCCATGTTGAACGTCGGCCAGACGTATCCACCAATCAGGCGGAAGTCGAGGAAGTCGATCACCTCGCCGTAGTGGAGCCGGTCCGTGAGGTTGCCGAGGGCCCCTCCGAGGATCCCGCCGATCGCGAGGGGCGCGAGTCGTTCTTCGGGCTCCACCTTCGCGAGGAAGTAGAGCAGGAGCCCGACCGCCAAGGCGCCGGTGCCGAGGAAGAAGGTTTGTCGCAGCCCCTCGGGCAGGGTGGCGAGGAAGCTGAAGGCGCCGCCGGGATTCCGCACATGGGTGAGGTTGAAGAACCCGTCGATCACCACGAGTCGCTCGCCGTAGACGAAGCGGTCGACGATCTCGATCTTCGTCCACTTGTCGATGACGAACGTGACCAGAAAAGTGGGCAGGAAGATCCAGAGCTTGCGGGACAGGGTGAACACGGCCCGGATCGTACCCCATCGATGCCGAGAGACCCCGGGGGAATCAAGGGCCCGCGCCCGAAACGGATCCGCGCGCGCTTCCGCTCGGCCCGATATTACACTTTTTGCACCCAGAGGCTTCTTCCGGTAATCATGGATCGGTGCAGCAACCCACCGCGCGCAGCCTCGTGCTGGACCTCCTCTCGACCCTGCGTCGAGGCACGATGCCGGTGCGCGCACTCGTCGAAGCGGGCGCGCTCCTCGGGATCGAGGAGAACAACATCCGCGTGAGCCTGGCCCGGCTCTACGCTTCAGGCCGGATCGAGCGGGACGAGCGGGGGCGCTATCGGCTCGGGCCCGCGGTCGCAGCGATCAGCGGACGCCTCCGCAGCTGGCGAGACCTCGGCCAGCGCCAGCGCATCTGGCGGGGAGACTGGGTCGCGGTCCACTGTGCCGTGCTGGGCCGCGGTCCGGCTCGCCGCCGCCGCGAACGCGCCCTCGAGCTGCTCGGCTTCCGCGAGCTCGAGAGCGGGTTCTCCCTCCGCCCGGACAACCTGCGCGGTGGCCTCGACAGCGCCCGCGAACAGCTCGTTTCCCTCGCGACCGGAGCGAAGGCGACGGATACGGCTCTCGGCCGGGCCTTTCTCGTGCGGGACCTCGACCCCGCGAGCGACCTCGAGGCGCGCAGCCTCTGGGATGCCGCGGCCCTCGCCGAGGATTGCCGCGCCTCCCTTGCAGACCTGCGAGAGAGCGAGGTGCGCCTGTCACGACTCGCCGACGACGAAGCGATGGTCGAATCGTTCATCGTGGGCGGGCGCGTCCTGCGGCAGCTCGTGCGTCACCCCCTGCTGCCCCAGGAGATCCTGGACCCGGCGCCCCTCGCCGATCTACTCGAAGCCATGAAGCACTACGACCAGCTCGGCCGCGACGTCTGGGCCCGCTTCCTTTCCCGTCACGACGTGCCCCATCGCGCGCTTCCCCTCGACTCCCGCGACGCCGCAGGAGATCGACCGGGCGCGCCTCGCTGAACCACCCGCTCGCCTTCACGAGCGCATCCCCCTCGGAGTCCCGCCATGATGGCCACCGCCCCGCCCCCGAACGAGATCCCGGACGCCCCGGAGGAGCCGATCCTCGGCAGCGCCCACTGGCTCTCGAAGTTCACCCGGGAAGAGCGCAAGAAGATCCTCGCCTTCGACGACAAGCGGAGCCTCTGGACCCTCTTGTTCAACTGGAGCGTCGTGTTCGGCGCGATGGCCCTGGTCGGACTCTCGAGCGGCCTGTGGCTGATACTCACGATCCCCCTCGCCCTATTGCTGATCGGCGGTCGCCAGCTCGGCTTCGCGATCGTGATGCACGATGCGGCCCATCACTCGTTTCTCTCGAATCGCAAGTGGAACGACCTCGTCGGCAACTGGCTGGGGGCCTACCCGACGTGGTCCGACGTGAAGCCCTATCGCCCCTATCACCTAGTCCATCACGCGAAGACCGGCACGAAGCAGGACCCGGACCTCTCGCTCACCTTGCCGTTCCCACTCACGCGATCGAGCTTCCGCCGTAAGGTCTGGCGGGACCTCTCGGGCCAGACCGGCTGGGCGCAGATCAAACAGACGTTCATGCGCGACATGGGCTGGGGCAACCGCAAGACCCAGCGCAACCAGGGCCTCGCGCCCGGGGAGAAGCCCGACGTCGGCTGGCACAAAGTCGCGCCGGTCTTCCTGACGAACGCCGTGATCTTCGCGCTGCCGGCGAGCTTCGGCCGCCCCGAGCTCTACCTGCTCTGGGTTGTCGCCCTGTTCACCACGTATCGCCTCGCGATCCGAATCCGCGCGATCGGCGAGCACGCGATGTCCGGCCCCGCGGAGGACCCCCTGCGAAACACCCGGACGACGCTCGCGAGCTGGTGGGAGCGCCTCTTCCTCGCGCCGAACTTCGTGAACTACCACCTCGAGCATCACCTGCTCATGACGGTGCCGCACTACAACCTGCCGAAGATGCACCGCATGCTACGCGAAAAGGGGCTGCTCGAGAACGCACTCGTCACGAAGGGATACGTCGAGGTCCTGCGGCGCGCGACCTCGAAGCCCGAGCCGGCGCCCGACGCGACCGCGGCCTAACAGACCGAGGCTTCACTCCGCCCGCCGACCTTGAGGGCCGCATCGGTCCCGGCACGCTGGAAGATCGGATCTGGATTGCGCTGGTCTTCACGCCAGCACGCTTCGGTCATCTTGATCGCGTGCTCCTGAATCGAGCAGGCTGCGTGATAGCGCGTCTCGTCCCAATCCCCGGCGACACGGAGGACCTCCTCGTCGTCTTCGGGGACCGAGTTCGGGTCTCCAAACATCGAGTGAAGCGCCCCGACCGCCTGCAACACGTAGCCGCAGGCCTCGACGCGATCGCTTTCTTCGAGATGGGGCAACAAGATCCGGAGTCCCGACGGGATCGTCAGTGCGTGCACGTAGGCCACCCGCGCAGCGGGATGCGCGACGTAGACCCCCGCCGCGTGGCGGCAGAGCTTATCCAGCCAGGCGTCGACGCAAGCGGGCGTCGGCAGCGGGATCGACTCGACCGCCTCCGCGAAGGGAGCCCACGCGTCGAGTCGACGAACGATTTCGAAGAAGTAGCCGTCCCGCGACTCGGGTTCGCTGAGGAGCGGCCAAGCCTCGAGGGCCGCATCGAGCGACTCGTCCTTCGAGGCCCCACCCGGTTTTCCGGGCAGCGTCTGAAAGCGTGCGGCCCAATAGGCGAGCCCGTGCGCCACTTCCCGCCTCCGCGCCGCGTCCTTCGAACGCTCGAGCGCGCGAAGTCCGTGCACGACGCGCAGCAGACCATTCCCCGCCGCCGCGAAGAGTCCGGGCAGGAGCGTAGGGACCTCCCTTCGCAGCAGCTCTTCGACGTCCTCGGTCTCGACGAGCGCTTCGAAGGTCGCGACCCAGTCGGGCGCGCGGTCGATCGCGCCGAAGGCTTCGTTCCAGGTCTCGCGGGGAATCGGTGCGCCGCGCTCGAGGGGGGGCAGGCGGGGCGCATAGACGTCCACGAAGGCGGGGATCTTGGCCTGATGCCCGAGCCGCTCGAGGGCCTCCGCGCCCATCGGGCCATGGTTGGCGAGCCCCCCCGCATACTCGAGCCCGATCTGCTGGAAGCGTTCGAGGGCGTCGTCGAAATTGCTCATTCTGGGGAGGCCTTGGTCTCGCGCATGGCGGGGAGACTAGCTGCGCCCCGCGGCGCGGCGAGCTGCTAAGATTCGACGACTTCCAGCCCAGCGCCCCGTGCCCCGCTCCGGCGGAGCGGCCGGTTCCTCGTCCGCGTCGAAGTCGCCGCCTCTGGTGCGGCGGCGACCCGGATCCGATTCCGAACAGACTGCCCGCCCGAAACGCGAAAGCACCAGCAAGGAACGCCGTCATGGCCGACTCCGTGAGCCCTGCGCAGGTCCTCGATGCCCTGCGCCCGATCATCGACCCCGACTTCCAGAAGAGCATCGTCGACCTCGGCTTCATCAAGGACCTGAAGGTGGACGGCTCTACCGTCTCGTTCTCCATCGAGTTGACGACCCCGGCCTGCCCGGTCAAGGACCAGTTCAAGGCCGCGGCGAAGGAGCGGGTCGAAGCCCTCGACGGCGTCGCCGAAGCGGCGGTCACGATGACCGCGAACACCCGGACCGCGGGCCGGACGGGCGGGGGGGAAGGCGACCAGCAGGTCGATCTGCCGGGCGTCAAGAACATCATCGCGGTCGCCAGTGGCAAGGGCGGCGTCGGCAAGAGCACGACGGCCATCAACCTCGCCCTCACTCTGCGCGATCAGGGCGCGGAGGTCGGCATCCTCGACGCCGACGTCTACGGCCCGTCACTCTCGCTGCTCGCCGGCGTGCACGGCCGCCCGGACACGACCCCAGACCGCAAGATCATGCCGCTCATCGGCCAGGGCATGAAGCTCATGTCGATGGCGTTCTTCATGAACGACGACTCGCCGGTGATCTGGCGTGGCCCGATGGTCCACGGCCTGGTCAAGCAGTTCCTGACCGACGTGAAGTGGGGGGAGCTCGACTACCTGATCGTCGACATGCCGCCCGGTACCGGCGACGCCGCGCTCACGCTGACCCAGATGGCCCCGCTCTCGGGCGCGGTGATCGTCACCACCGCCAACGACCTGTCACTGATCGACGCCCGCAGGGGCCTACAGATGTTCGAGAAGGTCGGTGTCCCGATTCTCGGCATCGTCGAGAACATGTCGTATTTCACGCCGCAAGAATTACCGGACAAGAAGTACTACATCTTCGGTCAGGGCGGCGGCGAGCGCGTCGCGAAGGAGCTCGGCGTGGACTTCCTGGGCGAAGTCCCGATCGACCCGCGCGTCGCCGAGAACGGCGACGTCGGTCAGCCGATCGTGGTGAGCGAACCGGACTCGCCGTCGAGCGGGGCGCTCCGCACGATCGGCGGCGAAGTCGCGCGCAAGGTCGCGATGCTCGCGATCAAGAACCCGCCGGTCGCGGACGCGAACATCACCTGGGTGAACTGACCGCCGCGAGGCTCAATCACGAATCGGGGCCACGTCGAGCCAACGCAGACAGAGCGCTTGGTCGACGTAGGTCAACACGCGACCGTACTCGGACCGGTCTTCGGGCTTCGGAATCGCCTCGAGCAGCCACGCCGGGCGATCTTCGACGGCGGCCAGACCGACGACCTCCAGGTTCGCGCGGTCCAGCGGGTCGCGGAGGCGCTTCAGGTCTTCGTAGCTGAAGTCGGTCCCGAGAACGGTACCCCGATGACGCTTGGCGCGGACCTTTCGGACCTTCTCGATCTCGGGCAGGCGCACGAAGAACTCGGGCTGGTCCGCTTCGCGATCGACGAGGAGCAGCGCGGTCCCGGCGGTCTCTGCCGGCTCCGAAACGCGCAGAACGAGCTGCATCCGCTCAGCCTCGTCCTGATGCCAACGCATCTCCGCGCGGGACGCGGTCGCGACGCCCGTTCGGTCGATGGCTTCGACGCGAAAGTCGATCACCCCGGCAGGTTGTCCGTCACGCAGCGCTCGATCTCGGCGAGGCTCGCGTCCGCGCCGGGTCGCGCGGACTCGGCTCCGGCGGACGAGCCGACGAAGGCGACGAACAGGCTGGCAAGGAGGGCCGCAGCGTGAGCGGTGCCGACCGCGGACCGGGATCCCGGTCCACGTCGCGATGCCGAAGCGCGCGCGAGGATTTGCGTCATGTGTCCTGATCGGCCCTTCAGGGAGTCGGCGTCACCGCCCGGCCGGAAGGTTCTGCGAGCTGCACACCGTCGTCGACCGCCCGTCCCGGAAAGGACCCGACTCGGGGGATCGAGGAGTCGGATCGTACGTCGGGGACGGAAAGTTGACGCCGATCTGGCCGGTCCTGAGGAGAATCCGCGGCCCTGAGCGCCCGCGGAAAGGCTGGTCGGTTGCCCGCGGAATACAGGTCAGGCACCCGCGGCCAGGCCGGTCAGGCACCCACGGCGACTGGGATCACGGCGCGGAGTCGCCGTGGAGCAGATCGGGATAGAGGATCGGAACCGTGCCGACGGGTGCTTCGAGGGACTTCTCCATGTAGGCGTCATACTCGAATCGCTCGAGCCGGATGTTCGCGGGCGCCTCGAAGAAGGGCTTCGGCAGGTCCAGGTCGAAGATCCAGTTCTGGTAGTCGATGTCCACCCGGGCCCCGGTCGCCCGATCGAAGGTCTGCACGCGGAGCGGGACCTGGGGCTGGCCGACGGTGACCCAGACCTTCCGCTTGCCGCGGTTGTCGGTCACCTGCCAGACCTCCCCCTTGGTGCTCCCGAAGACGAGCTCTTCGACGCGTTCGGCGCCCTGCGCCTGGATCTCCTCGAGCTCGAAGGCGAAGGGACGCGAGCGGCGACCGTCGGCGGCCATCGCGTTCGGGGCGCGACCGAGGTCGAGACCCTGGCCGGTCAGCTCGTCGAAGACGATGTAGCGGGTCCCCGTCACGATCGTCGTGAGCGGGTGACCGCTCATCATCGT
>PAQX01000082.1 GCA_002709835.1 Deltaproteobacteria bacterium | reverse complement strand
GATCGAGGCTCCCGGGTTCATCCGCCGGCGAGACCTCGAAGCGGACCTCGATCCAGCGGGCGCTCGGATCCCCGAGATCGAGGGGGGTCGAGGAGGCCTCGCTCGCGACCGCCGCTGCGCCGAGACCGATGAGGACGAGCGCGCAGTCGAGGCGCCTTGCTCGGCGGACAGCTGCGACCTCGCTGTCGCGGAGCGAGGCCGAGCGACGAAGCTGTGCCGCGCGACCGATCTTTCGTCCCTTGCGCCTCATGCAGCCTCCGAAGCTGCCGATCGCCCGTTCCCTCCTGGCGAGATCTGCAAACATCGGGCCGGGTTGGAGACCGATGAGACGGCCTCCAGCCGACTCTCGAGGGGTTCCGGGGGACGGAAGGGACGAAAACGACCCAACCTGGGAAAACCGACGGCTGAACTTGCGTCACCGCTGCGGGTGTACGGGACGCAGCGCCCGCCGTCGCCCCCCGCTATTCTCGCGCGCCGGCCGAGCCGCACTCGCATAGGAACGCCCTCAGGCGGCCCGCGCGCGGCCTTCCCGGCCGACTCCAACCGATCCCGATTCGAACCGGACCCACGAGGAACCCCAATGTCTTCCTGCCGTGCCTACGCCATTACCGCCGACGCCGTCGCCAACGAGCGCGCCCGCGTGAACGACGACCTGTCCCAGATGGACATCACGAACGTGATCGCCCTCGACACGCTCGACCTCGCCGACGTCGGCCCGAACGACGTGAAGTTCCGGACCCTCGCCTTCTCGGCCGAGCACAACCTGACCCACGCGGCCACGGCGGACACGGTCAACATCGCGGAACTCCGCGGTGGCAAGATCTACCCCGGCAACTCGGCGCTCGGCGAGGTGACCGAGGTCGGCGGCAACGTCAGCAAGTTCAAGGTCGGGGACATCGTCATCACCCACTGCAATGGCGATCCCGACCCCTACGGTTACCCGCTGCGCATCTGGGCGTACGACCAGCCCGACTCGATCGGCTGGTATGCCGAGGAATGCGTCGTCGGCGACTGGCAGCTCGTCCACGCGCCCCTCGATTGTGGCCTGAACCTCTGGGAGATCGCCGCCCTGCCCCTGCGCGCCCCGACCGCCTACCACATGTGGCGCCGGGCCGAGGGCATCCTGCGGGTGAAGCTCCCGGACGAGCAGCTCTCCACCTTCAACGTCCTCGGCTTCGGCGGGGGCGTTTCCGAACTCTTCCTGATGCTCGCTGCCCACCGCGGACACAAGGCCTACTTCTGCTCCGGCTCCCCCGAGCGCCGAGAGGCCATGGAGAAGTTCGGCGTCATCGGCATCGACCAGAAGCAGTACAACCGCTTCGCGGACCGGTCGGACATCAAGGCCTTCGGCAAGGAAGTGAAGCGCCTCACCAACGGCATCGGCATGCACATCGTCTGTGATCTGATGCGCGGCCCCTGCTTCGATGCCGGCATCACCGCGGCGTCGCGCCAGGGCGTCAACGTCTCGGCGGGCTGGCAGCTCTCCCGCGACTGCACCTACAACTCCGCAGGCGCCTCGGCCAAGCAGATCACCCTCGATCACACGCACTACGAGACGCCGACCGGGATCGACGCAGCGACCTCCCTCTACGGCTCGGTCTTCAAGCCGACCATCCACAACGAGATCTACGCCTTCGAGGATCTGCCGCGAGCCGTCGTGGAGATGGATCAGGCGATCCAGACGGGCATCCCGATCGTGCGGGTCGCCGAGGACATGCCGGCCGCGGTCCAGAGCCTCATTCCCTGAGCGGCATGAGCGGCGACGAGACGGTACGCCTCCCCGAACAGGGCGAGGCGTGGCCTGCCCTGCGCGAACGATTGGTCGGGCTGGGCTCCGATGACGTCGATTGGCGGAACAAGAAGAGCGCCGTCTACGTCTTCATCCCGGTGAGGACGTTCTCGAGGTCGCGAAGGAAGCCTACGCCCTCTACCAATCGGAGAATGCGCTCGGCCCTGCGGCATTTCCGAGCCTGCAGAGGATGGAGACCGAGGTCATCGCAATCGCGATGGACCTGCTCCACGGCCCCGTCGAGGGCACCGGCAACATCACGAGCGGCGGCACCGAGAGCATCCTCCTGGCAGTGAAGGCCTGCCGGGACGAAGCGGCCGCACGGGGCATCGACGCTATCGGCGCCAACCTCGTCCTGCCTCGCACGGCGCATCTCGCCTTCGACAAGGCCGCGCATTATCTGGGCCTCGAGATCCGGCGCGTCGACGTCGACGGGGACTACCTCGCCGATCCGGCCGCCGTCGCCGACGCGATGGACGAGCGGACGCTGCTCATCATGGGTTCTGCGCCCTGCTTCCCGTACGGCCTCGTCGATCCCATTCCGGCGCTCGGGGAACTCGCCCTCGAACGAAACGTCTGGCTCCACGTGGATGCCTGCGTCGGCGGCTACCTGAACCCCTTCGCCGAGCGCGAAGGCGTCGAGCTACCGGCCTGGGACTTCCGGGTCGAAGGCGTTCGGTCGATTTCTGCGGACCTCCACAAGTACGGCTACGCCGCCAAGGGAGCCTCCACGGTCCTCCACCGAAGCCCCGAGCAGCACGTCCACCAGAGCTTCTCTGCCGACGACTGGCCGGCAGGAGCAATGACCACGCCCACCGTCGCCGGCACCCGACCCGGCGGCCCGCTCGCTTCGGCCTGGGCCGTGCTCCACTACCTGGGCGTCGACGGGTACCGGGAACGCACGCGGCGTATCCTGTCCGCGCGACGGCAGATCTTCGACGGCCTCCCGGCATTCGGACTGCGCGTCTACGGGGACCCTCGCCTCGCGTTGCTCGCCTTCGGCCCCGAAGAAGGCGACGACCTGAACATCTACGCTGTCTGGAAGTCCATGCACGACCGAGGATGGTTCAGCGGCGTCGTCGCGAATCCGAGCGGCATCCACATGATGCTCTCGCCCTCCCACGAAGAGGTCGCTGGCGACTACCTGCGCGATCTCGGGGAAGCCGTCGCTGCGGCACGCCAGGGCGACGCTTCCGGACTCCACCCGCCCGTCCGTTACGGCTGAGCCGACGCAGCGCGACGGAACTTCGCGAGGCAGCGCCTCGCGGATCGACAGCAGCTCCCCCTTGACCGCGGGGCATCCGGCGGGGCCGTGCGGTCGCTGCGAAGGCCGAAGGGTGGAGGGTCGAGCCCTAGGGATCAGCCCTTCGCCGCGAGTTCGAGATCGGCGTGCATCATCAGCTCGGCCAGCGCTTCGAAGCTGATGCGCGGCGTCCACCCGAGCTTCGTCTTCGCCTTCGTCGGATCCCCGAGGAGGAGGTCCACCTCGGCCGGCCGGTAGAAGCGCGGGTCCACGTCGACGATCACTTCGCCGGTAGCGCGATCGCGACCGACCTCGTCGGCTCCGCTGCCTTCCCATTCGATCTCCATCCCCGCCGCCGCGGCCGACGCGACGACGAACTCGCGCACCGAGTGGGTCTCGCCGGTGGCGACCACGAAATCGTCCGGCTCGTCCTGCTGGAGCATCAGCCACATCGCTTCGACGTAGTCACGGGCGTGCCCCCAGTCGCGCTTTGCGTCGAGGTTGCCCAGGGAGAGGCGCTCTTGAAGCCCCAGCTTCACTCGCGCGAGGCCGAGGGTGATCTTGCGCGTGACGAAGTTCTCTCCGCGGCGCTCCGACTCGTGATTGAAGAGGATGCCGTTGCTCGCGTGCATCCCGTACGACTCGCGATAGTTCCTCACGATCCAGTAGCCGTACATCTTCGCGACGGCGTAGGGCGAGCGCGGATGAAACGGCGTCGTCTCGCTCTGGGGCGTCTCGACGACCTTGCCGTAGAGCTCGCTCGTCGAGGCCTGGTAGAAGCGCGCATCGAGCCGGTTGATCCGAATGCCTTCGAGCAGGCGCAGCACACCGGTTCCGTCCACGTCGGCCGTGTACTCGGGCTGTTCGAAGGAGACGGCGACATGGGACTGCGCCGCGAGGTTGTAGACCTCCGTCGGCCGGGTCTCGGCGAGGATCCGGTTCAGGCTGCTCGAGTCCCCGAGGTCTCCGTAATGGAGCGCGTAGGTCTGACCTTTCGCGAGGGCCCCGTCGCGAGTCCCCTCGATCCGCGAGCGGTTGAAGAGCGAGGTTCGCCGGGCGATCCCGTGCACCTCGTAGCCCTTCTCGAGGAGGAGTTCGGCGAGATAGGACCCGTCCTGGCCGGTGATCCCGGTGATGACGGCGACGCGTCGATCCATGGCGTGTGTCGTTCCTTGGCGATGAGGTCGGGGCTCGGGTCGTGCCGGGCTTCCCCGGCGAATCGCGGACTCGGAAAGCTAGCAGCCTCCTCAGCCGAGCCTCGGCGGGAAAGGCGGCAGCGCGATCGCGGAGACGATCCAGCCGTCGCGGAGCGCCACGCGCCCGTCGGCCTCGGCTACCCCTGCGCTCTCGGGCAGGAAGGCCCGCCAGCGCTCAGCGCCCAGATCGATCTCCACGCGAACGTCCTGGAAGCTCCAGAAGGTCCGGGTCCTCGGGTAGAAGGCCTTGTAGACGGCCTCCTTCACGCTGAATACGATTCGACGGCGGCGCCCGCGCTCGGATTCTCCCTCGGCGGCCACCCAGGCGTGCTCGCCATCGCGGCACACGACCCGTTCGATGTCCGCATCGACGGGCTCGTCGGGCTCGAGATCGACGCCGATCCCTCCGGCGACTCGGGATTCGGCGACGGCAGCCAGGCAAGCATGGCTGGCGTGACTGATGGAGCCCACGATGCCCTCGGGCCAGACCGGGAGGCGATCCTCGGCCCGCAGGAGGGGAAAGTCCGGGTGACCGAGGCGCGCGAGGAGCCCCCGCGCCAGAACGCGGCCGGTGGCGAACTCGCGCTGGCGCTTCGCGACGGCCTTCTCGACGAAGGGGCGCTCCTCCGGAAGCAGCGCAGCCACGTGGTCCGAGATCGGGGCGCCCGCGATCTGAACGGAGGGCGGCAGTAGACCTTCGAGAAGGGTTTCCATCGTGGCGCAGTCTATCCGAGACCGGCGGAACCCCCTATTCCGGCCCCATTCGGGTGAGACGAACCTACGGCTGGCCTCCGCGGGTGCCGATAGGCCCTTTGCGGACCGCTCGCGAAGCCGCGACCTCAAATCTACGCTTTCGATCGGGGACCGGCCGGGAGGCGCAAGTCGGCGCCGCGGTGGCCGCACAGGCAGTCCGCGCGCGACCGACTCGCAATTTCAGCTCGTTCCCCCCGAAGGCGACCTTCCGGCACCCGCTGTGACCCGAGTCACGCGCTCCAGGCCCTCGACTTCCAAAACTCTTGAACGTGTGAGGGCCCAACTCTCCGGTCCTTCCAGAGAGCCCACGCGGCCCAAGCGCACGAGAGGATTCCGACATGGTCCACCCGGCCAACCAGCGCACGCGTATCGTCGCGATCATCGCCTTCGTGGCCACAAGCCTCGTTCTCGCGACGCTCGCACAAGCGCGCACCGAGACCCTGCGGTGGACCCATCCGCAAAGCGATGCCCTCGACTTCGAGCTCCGAATCACCTCCCTCGCCGATTCAGCGACGCAGATCCTCGGCCTCGGCATCCCGGGCCAGCCCGTCGGGACCGAATACGTCGAGCAGGTCGAGGTCGGCGACGGAGACGTGGAGCTCGAGCTTCGCGCCGTCGGCCCTGGCGGAGAACGGTCGGTCTGGACCAGCGCGCAGCTGCGCACCGGGCCGATCGCGCCGCCGCCCCCCGAGCCGGAACCGGAGCCCGAGCCGACGGGCGAAGTGGCCCCCGGCGGCGGAACCGAGATTCCGCCGACGACCGGCGCCGCGGCCCGCTTCGATTTCGAGAACAGCGCCCCCGGCACCGATGTCGCCGGCTGGGTCGACACGACCCCGAACCACGGCCTCGGCGTCGACGACTCGCTGTTCGCCGTCATCGAGGTCGACGGCAACCGCATGCTCCACACCGACTCGACCGCCAATGCGATCCAGTCGACGGCGACCGCCGACGTGCGAAGCAACTTCGAGGTCCGGGGCCGGATGGCGATGAGCCACCCGGAGTCCGAGATCGGCGTGACGACGTACAGCCGCTTCCCGACAGAAAGCGTTCATTACCGCATCGCGACGAACTCCGGCGAGACCTTCCGGTTCGTCGGCCGGCCCAGCGTAGTCTGCGCGAGCAGCGACTCGGGCGTCCGCCCCACCGCGGGTGAGTGGATCCGCTTCGAGCTCGACGTCCGCGAGGAAGGCGGCCAGAACCGCATCGTCGCGAAGGTCTGGCCCGCCGATTCGGCGGAGCCGGCCGCGCCACAGATCGACTGCGTCGATTCGTCGGCCTCCCGGCCCACGGAAGGCTCCGTCGGCGCGTGGTCCGGTGGACCGGGCCTCAAGTACTGGGACGACTTCGAGATCTTCCAGGGGATCACCGGCGGAGGTTCGTCCCCGACGGCGCCGCTGCCGCCCTTGCTGATCCAGATCGTTCCCTTCGAGGACAACTAGTTCCGGTCAGGACGACGGTTCGTTGGGCGCGGGGGCTCCCAGGAGGCCCCGCGTTTCCGTTTCCAGGGGGAGCGCGTATCCTCTGCCCGACCCCGCCGCGCCCCCTCGCGGGTCAATTGGAGGGCCCGTCGATGGCCGATGCTCCCGAGGCCCCCCGCGCGCAGACGACGCCTCCGCCCGGTCCCGGAACCGACCTCACCCGCCGCGCGTTCCTGCGCGCCAGCGGCGCCGTCGGGACCGCCGTCGCGACAGGCGCCGCGCGCCCCGACGCAGCGAGGCCGGCGCCGTCGATCCGCAACCGCGTCCAGCTGGGCCGCACGGGCATCGAGATCCCCGACATCAGCTTCGGCTCGTTCAGCCTGGAGGCGGACGCAGACGAGGCGCTCGTCCACCACGCCCTCGACCGCGGCGTCACCCACTTCGACACGGCCGAGGGCTACACGGAAGGCCGCGCCGAGAAGATCCTCGGCCGTGCGCTACAGGGTCGCCGAGACGAGGTCACGATCACGACCAAGTACTGGGCCGTCCCCGAGAACTCCGCGGCGCATCAGATGAAGATGCTCGAGCAGAGCCTGCGCCACCTGAAGACCGACTACGTCGACATCTACATGAACCATGCGGTCAACGACGTCGATCGCCTCGGCGAGGAATGGCAGGCTTTCGCGACCCGCGCCAAGGAAGAGGGGAAGATCCGTGCGATCGGGATGTCTGGCCACGCGCCGCGACTCGCCCAGTGCATGGAATACGCGCTCGACCAGTCGCTCGTCGACGTCTTCCTGGTCGCCTACAGCTTCGCCCAGCAGCCGAGCTTCAAGGACTCGCTCAAGGCCTATCTCTCGGATTGGCTCCCGAGTCTCGACATCGTCGCGAGCCAGGCCAGGCTGCCGGAGCTGATCGCTCGCGCCCACGGCGAAGGCGTCGGCGTGATGGTCATGAAGACGCTCAAGGGCGCGCGCATGAACGACATGAGGGCGTTCGAACGCCCGGGGCGCACCTTCTCACAGGCAGCATTCCGTTGGGTGCTCTCGGACCCTTCCGTCGACGGGCTCGTGATCTCGATGACGTCGACGGACGCGATCGACGAATTCGTGGAGGCATCCGGCAGCGGCGAACCCGATCGGGAAGACCTCGCGCTGCTCGCGCGCTACCTCGCGAAGAACGTCGGGACGAGCTGTCTGATCGGCTGCGGCGACTGCGCCTCGAGCTGCCCGGCGGGCGTCGAGATCCCCGACGTCATGCGCATGCGCATGTACGACCTCGACTACCGGCAGCCGACGATCGCGCGCCGAGAGTACGCGCAGGTCGGACGGAACGCCCTCGCCTGCCTCAGCTGTAGCGGAACGCCCTGCGCGACCGCCTGCCCCTCTGGCCTCGACATCGCGGGTCTCGCGCGCGACACCCACCACCGTCTCGCCTGAGCCGCGGTCCGGCGTTTCAGACGACGCGCGTCAGCCGGTCGGCGACAGTGCTGGCTCGGCATCCGCAGTCTTCCACGCGTCCTCGACCGCGTGCTCGAACGCGACGTCGAGCCCGTAGAGCCTTGAACGGGCGTCTTCGACGTCATCCGCCTCGATCAGCGTGCTGAGTCGCACGAGCGCCCCATCACCCCGGTTCGCCGTCAGGCGCCCCCAGAAGTGCTGGAGCCGTAGCCGGGCAGTGCTGGTGATCCCCGTGGCATGGCTCGTCCGGTACCAGTAGTGCACGAGGCGGCGTTCCCCGTCCTTCTCGAGAACGAACTCGCGGACGTCGAAGCCCTCGTCGCCGCCGACCGAGCGGTCCATGGCGGAAAGGATCTCCCAGCCCTGGGCGGGGTAGCAGACGTCGGGCGTGTGCTCGGGCGTGCCGCCGCGGCGGGTGCCGTAATACCCGAGATAGAAGAAGACCACGTAGCGCTGGGGGTGGAGATACGCGCGCTGGACATTGTGATCGGCGGCCAGCATCTCGGACACGCCCTCGTCCATCTCGATCTCGACGGACTGCCAGCCGTTCAGGCGCTCGGGCAGCGCGTCGAAGCGGGTCGGGTCCGGCTCGAGGACCGGACGCAGGGTGAGCCACCAGGAGAGCGCCCCGACCACGAGGAGCACGACCACGAGCACCGCGCTTTCCACGTCCCGGTTCAACATGGACCCGGACCGCCCGAGAGCCGCCGTCGCGAAGCGCTCCCGATCGGCGCCAGCGCGACCCCAACGAGAACGATCAGCAGGGCGCCGCCATGGTCGAGCACGCCTCGCGCCATCGCGGCCCCCGCGACCGGCGCGACGGCGACCGCCGCGACCGCGAGCAAAGCGGCCTGCACGACGAGCCCGAGCCCCCCCCAGAGCAACGCCCCGCCCACGACGCGTCGCATCGGACGCCCCGCGAAGACGCCGCGAGCCCAGCCGATCCCCGCGAGCCCGACACACAGCGAGAGTCCGCCGTCGATCGGCTCGAGGGAGAGTCGCCCACCTCGGGTCGAGAGCGCGGGGTCGAAGGCCGTCGCCTCGAAGGCGAGGCCCGGCAGCGCAGCAAGGAGGCGACCGAAGGAAATCTCGAGCACGGGACTCATCGCGTCGACGACGAAGCTCGGCACCGGGAGGAGCCAGAGCGACAGGATCGCCGCGCGCGGCCCGACCGTCCCGCTCGCCCAGAGCGTGCCCGCGAACGCGATCACCACCCCGCCTCGCGTGAGTCGCAGGGCGTCTCCCCCGATCGCGACGACCTGAAGGAGCAAGGCTGAAGCCAGACACGCGATCACGATCGATCGTCCGTGGCGGGGCGCGTCCTGCGGACGGTCGACCCTCGCGGCGAGCAGGAGGAGCCAGGGCACCACGAGAACGGCGCGGGCCCAGGGCTCCGTCGCGACCTGACGACCGAGATCCAGCAGGGCCGGAGAGAAGGCGACGGCCAAAGCGAGCCCGCGTAGCGGGGTCAGCAAGGGCCGCGCCCGGTCGCGCCGCGAGGCTCCGACTTCAACGGGTGCCAAGGCGGGATCCGCTCCGTCAGGACATCTTGGAGACGGCGCCCAGGACCGGCATCCGGTAGACCCGCTCGATGTCGCTCTCGCCGACGATCACCGCGTCGACCAGCTCCAGGAGCACCGCGAGGCCTCCCGCGAGACCGAAGGTCCCGACCAGCAGGATCGCGACCACCTTGGCCGGTGACGAGCTCGGCTCCCAGGGCGGGACGGCCGCATCGAGGATGCTCGCCCGCTCGCCCTGCTGCGCCGACTCGACCGCTTCCGAGAGCTCTGCCTGGTTCACCTTTCGAAGAAACTCGGTGTTGTTCTCACGCAGGATCTTGGCGCGCTGCTCCAGGGCCGCGAGCTCCTCGGCGCGCTGCGGCACGAGGACCACGAGCCCTTCGAGGCGCTCGATCTCCGAGGAGGCGGCAGCCAGCTGGCGGCGCAGCTCTGCGAGCTCGATCCGCGCGGCGTCGGCCACCGGCGAGCTGGTCGTGCTGCGGGTGCCCCCCGCGGCGAGTTCCGCTTCCAGCGCCTCGATCTGGCTCGCGAGACTCACGACGTTCGGGTGATCGTCGGTATAGAGCGCGCGCTGTTCCTTGTACCGGGTCCTCAGACCGCGGATCTGGGCTTCCGGCGAGTCCGGCTGGACGTCCGAGCCCGTAGACGCCAGGGTCGCCAGACGACTCTCGACCGATGCGATCTGGAGAGCCAGCGACTGGCGCTGGCTCTGGAGCCGATCAAGGCGCCCCTGGGAGGTCTCGAGCTCGCTCGGGAGCGATCCTCGATGGGTTTGCTTGAAGCTCGTGATGGCGCGCTCCTGGGCGGCAAGCTCCTCCTCGTTCTTCCGGAGCTCGCGTCGCAGGAACTCGGTCGTGATGCGGGCCTGGCGGCTGCGGTCGCGCAGATGGATGTCCGTGAACCGACTCGCGAGATCGTTGGTGACCGCCGCCGCCTTGATCGGGTCGGTATAGGTGAAGAGCACCTCGAATACGGTGGCGCTGCTCCGCGGATCCTGGTTCGCCTGGTTCGTCGAATCCGGTGCGATGACGATCTGACGGCGCAGGATCGCGGCCTTCTCCTCGAGGGTGAGCAGCTCGCCTTCCTCGCCCGCCGCATAAAGCCCGTGCTCTTCGATGAGCTCCGCCAGGGTCCGGCGAGCGAAGAGCTCGCCGAGGATGGCGCTCACCTTCTCGAGCTGATTCGTCTCGACCGTCGACGCGATCAGCGTCTCGGAGATGCGCTGGCTCGCGACCAGCACCGTCGCGCGCGCCTCGTACTCCGGCGTCCGCGTCTGGACGTAGAAGAGGCTGCCCGCCGTGCCGACCATGATCAGGAGCAGGACCGGCAGCCAACGCCGCCGTAGCACGCCCATCGGATCCGTGATGAATCCAGGGAGCGCCGCCGCGTCATCGGCGCCATCGTCGAAGTACGCGTCTCCGCTCATTCGGCACCTCCGCCGTCGCCGTCGGAACCGCCTCGCAGGTCGGCCACGTAGGCCGCGGTCGCCGCCGCGATCGCGCGGCGGACCACCGACACGCGCCGCGTTCGGGATCCGGCTTGCGCCTCACCCGACGCGCCCCCACCCGAGGCGTCTCCGCCCGCCGCGTCGTCTTCGTCGATCGTGTAGTTGCCGCGGTAGCCGTAGCGGTCCTTGGACGCGACGGTCGTGCTCTCGTTCATGAACACGCCGTACCACCGATCGCGCGGAATCAGATCCATCGAGTCCGCGAAAGCAGCGTGTCGCGTTCGCCCGCTCGCCACGATCGCGAGACACCCGCCGACGTGCTTCGAGATGAGCGGCGAGTCGGGGACCGGCAGGACCGGCGGCCCGTCGCAGATCACATAGTCGTAGCGCGCGTGCAGCTGACCGAAGAAGCCTTCGGCGTTGTCACCGAAGAGCGCATGGGCATCCGGGTTGGTTCCCGCGCACGGCAGGATATCGAGACGCCCCGCGCTCGTCGGGGCGATCACGTCGTCGAGCTCGGCGCGGCCCGCCAGGACGTCGTCGACACCCACGGAGGCCTCAGAGCCCAGCTCCCGAGCGACACGACCGCGACGCAGGTCGAGGTCGACCAGGGCAATCCGCACCCGCGGCGCGATCGAAGCGAGCGCCAGCGCAAGGTTGATGGCGACAGTCGTCTTGCCCTCGCCCTGGATTGCGCTCGTGACGAGCACCGAGTGCTTCGCAGCGGCGTCGAGGGCAGCGCGCATCCGCACCGCGAAGTGGCGGAAACGAAAAGCATCGGCGCTCTCGGGCTCGACGTTGCACATCCGGTAGAGCCAGCTGTCCGCTCGGTCGTCTCGGATCGACACATAGCGCGTCTCTGCGGAGGGCGACGACGAAGGCGACTCCGCGCGCGGCGGCCCCGGCGGGGGCGCGGGGTCCCGAAGGCTGCCGATTTCGTGGCGGGGGAGGTCGCTCTCGCGCTCGCCCCGGGCGGGCGGCGCGTCGTAGAGCGGAGGATGGCTCCTCGGCGACGACGAGGGCGCGCGAGGAGACCGGCCCTCGGGGGCCTCACGGGTCTCCGCACCTTCCTCCTGTCGGGCCCGGGAAAGGGCTTCCGAAATCTCGCCCATGGCTAAGCGTCCCCCACGAGAAGCGATCCCGAGTGTAGCGTGTCGGTCGAAGTACCCGGCATTGCGGCGTTCTCGGACCCCGCGAGCGATGGAGGAGTGGCCGAAGGGCGCCCCTTCGTGACGCGAAGCGCACTCCGGCCACCGTGCCGATGCCGTCGCCTTGCCGGCGGCCGCGCCCCTCGTTCAGCGTTCTGCTCGCGCCGGACGCTCAGTCGACAGCCTCGGGCGATTCGATCGATTCGAGGACCTCCCGGAGCTTGGCCGCCATCACCCGGACGTTCGGCTCGAGAACCATGCTGTCGTGGTCACCGGGCATCTCGGACACCTCGATCGAGTCGACCCACTCCCCCCAGCCGTTGTCGGCGAAGACCCAGCGCTTTTCGCTCGACAGGATGCGTCCCTCGCCCAGCACGTAGGCGTGGTCCTGTTGCGGCCGGAAGAGATGGACGTGGCCCGCGTAGTGGCGCATCGGATAGATCGGAAGCGCCGCACGGAACGCCGCCTCGATGGCCGCGTTGTGGAACTCGTCCGAGGGCGGCGGCGGCTCTTCGTCGCCGATACGCAACTGGATCTGCTCCCACTGCCACTTGACCCGGTTCCGCGCCCACTCCCACAGGTAGGCAGGCCCCCCCTGCTTGAGCCGCAACATCTGGACCTTCACCCGATCGAGCTTCGTGATCTCGGGCTCGACCGGCAGAAGTGAATCGAGCATCAGGAGCATCGAGACCTCCTCGCCCGCCGCGGTCAGCTGATGGGCCATCTCGAAGGCCGTGATCCCGCCACCGGAGAACCCACCGATCGTGTAGGGGCCGTGAGGCTGGACCTGCCGGATCTCGGCGATGTACGCCTCGGCCATCTCCTCGAAGGTCCCATGCGGCTCCTCGCCACCGTAGAGCCCGGCCGCCTGCAGGCCGTAGAAGGGCCGATCGGTGCCGACCAGGGAGGCCAGATGTCGCAGATTCAGCACGTTGCCAAACATGCCCGCCACCAGGAAGAACGGCGGCTTGCCCGCGTCCGCCCCAGCATCCATCGCGACCAGGTGCTTGAAGCGCGTCTTCGGCACGGCCGCCTGAGCGCCCTCCTCCTTCGCTTCGGCGCTCTCGGTGCCGATCGATTCGCGGATCAGCCCGGCGCAGCCCTCGATCGTCGGCGCCTCGAAGAGCACCGAGATGGGGAAGTCGACGCGATAGGTCTTCTTGATCTTCGTGAAGAAGCGCACCGCGATCAGCGAGTGGCCGCCGAGATCGAAGAAGCTGTCCTGAATGCCCAGGCCCTCGACCCCGAGCAACTCCTCCCAGAGCGCAACGAGCGTCTTCTCGATCTCGTCTCGCGGCTCGACGTACTCGCTTTCGAGATCCGGTCGCTCGAACCTGGCCCCTCCGCCGCTCGACTCGACCACGACGTCGTCCGCCTGCTTGCGAAGTGCCTCGAGTCCGATCGAGGTGATCGCAACCTGCGGTCCCATGCCAGCGTCGAGCACGCGCAGCAGCGCTTCGGTGCCCTCCTCAGGAAGGATGCCGGCCTCCAGGTTCCGCCGGAGCTGGAGCTCCGCCGGAGAGAGGTCGTCGTCGTCCTGGAGTGTCGCCGTCGCTTCGAACTCGACGTCGGCGGTCTTCGCGTCCAGGGGCTCCGAGAAATCGACCGCGTTCTCGACCCGGGTGATCGTGAAATCCACCGCCTCGAAAAGCACCTTGCCCTCGGCGTCCATGATCGTCACGTCGAAGCTCGCGAAGTTTCGTTTGTCCTCGATGTCCTCGCGGATCCGGACCCAGCTGCTCACCCTTCCGGTCAGCGGCCCGTGGACCCGGATCTGGCCATAGGAGACGGGGACCCACAGCGACTCTTCCGCGTCATAGCCCTCGATCAGGTCCATCGCGTAGCCCGTGGCGAGGTCCAGCAACGCGGGGTGGAGCTGATATTCCTCGTCTGGCGTCTTGAACTCGTCCTTGAGTTCGAGGTAGGCGAGCGCCTCGCCCTCGCCGTAGAGCACCTGGCGCAGGACGCGCCAGCGCTCGCCGAAGCGGACGTGGTTGTCCTGGCCGGTCCGATGGCCGAGCGGATTCACACTCGTTCGACCCTTCTGACAGCGTGCGTCGATCTCCGCAACGTCGAGGTTTTCCGGTTCGTCGGCATCACCGAGTTCCAGGCTCGCTTCCGCCGCGAGTACCCAGCAGGGACGCCCTTCGATGCGGTGGCGGGTCCGAACGCCGAACTTGTAGCCCGCGTCCGAAGGCTCGAGCTGGACGCGCACCTCCCGGATCTCGCCGTCGGGTACGAAGAGCGGTCGCAGAAAGTAGAGATCGTGGATGTCGAAGCCGCCCGTCTCTCCGTACTCGGCCAGCGCCGCCCGGGCGAGCTCCGGGTAGCCGGCGCCCGGAAAGAGCGCCTCGCCCGCCTTCGTGCGGTGTTCGTCGAGGATCCAATCGCGCTGGGGCGAGTAGCTCTTGAAGAAGCCCGTCCGGCCGTGGCTGTCGCGCTGGCGGGTCTCGAAGAAGGGATGCGAGACGGCGGTCGACACCGTCTCCTCCACCTCCTCGTCCTGGCCGAACATCGTCGTGGCCGCTTTCCCGACTTCGTTCCAGATGCCCCAGTTGATCGCGACCGTGCGAACCGGATGATCCTTGCGGCTGTGGGCGAAGGCATCTAGAAACGCGTTCGCTGCCACATAGTCGACCTGTCCGGTCGGGGCAGTGAGCGCGCTCGTCGAGGAGTAGAGCACGAGGAGCTTCGCCCCGGATTCCTCGAGAATCGCGTCGATCACCTCGGTCCCGTGGACCTTGGGGCCGAAGACGCGTTCGATGTCATGGTCGGCCTTCAGCTGGATCAGGTCGTCCGAGACGATGCCCGCAACGTGGAAGATGCCGTCGAGCGGTCCGAATCGGTCACGAATCTGGTCGACGCCACGGCGCATGTCGTCGAGTCGAGTCACGTCGCCCGTGACGACTTCGACCCTCGCGCCGGACTCCTCGATCGCGCGGATGCGACGGATCTTGCGGGCCTCGACGGCGGTGCCCTGGGCGCCGGAGAGAATGGCCTCCCAGTCCTCCCGCGGAGGGAGCGGCGTCCGCCCGAGGAGCGCGAGCCTGACCCCGGGCACCTCGCGGGCCAGTCGGTCCGCCAGCGTGAGGCCGAGGCCACCGAGTCCCCCCGTCAGGAGATAGGTCCCGCCGTCGACCAGCGCCGAGCCGACCTCGTCGGAGCGCGCCGGCAGCGGACTCGCCTCGAAGCGCCGGACGAAGCGATGATCGCCCCGGATCGCGACGACCTCGGTTTCGCCGGGTGCCAGCACCTCGGCTTCGAGGGTCTCCGCGAGCGCGTCGAGGTTCTCCGGGCGCATCGCGTCGGCCCCGCCTGGACCGAAGCGACGCAGGAGCGCCTTGGCCCCCTTCTTCGACGGCAGCGTCACGTCGATCGACTTGCAGGTGACGCCGGGGAGCTCGCGCGGAATCACGAGGGCCGGCCCAAGGATCGTTGCCTTTTCAGGATAGAGCTTGCCGTCGTCTCCCTCGAGGCCATGAAGACCGGTAGAGACGACCGACAGGTGAACATCGCCGGGCAGATTCTCTTCCCCGAGCGCCTTCGCCAGGAAGTAGAGACTCCAGAAGCCGTTTTGCAGGTTCTCGTGAAAGAAGCTGGAACCGGGCCGAAAATGCTCCCCTTCGGTCGCGAGCCAGAAATGCGCGATCTGGGAAGGCATGTGCCCCGAGGCCGCGAGGTCCTTCACGAGGGCGTTGTAGCCCTCGCGACCGAGCTCGGGCGAGAGCGTGTACTCGAACGCATTGCGCTTACGAAAGGCATCGCCCTCGTAGACACAAGCCACCGTGTGACCGGCGGATTCGAGTCGCTCGCGCATCCGCCGGCCGAGTCCGAAGCGGTCCATGAAGAGGAGCCAGGTCGTCTTCTCTTCGAGTCTGCGCGGATCGACCGCACTCGCATGCCAGGTGGGAACCGATCCCCAGTCGGCGAGATCCTCGATCCGCTCCGGGCTACCGGCCCCCTCGGCCACGACGGTGGGCTCGATTCGATCGAGGAAGTAGCTCTGGTGGTTCCACGCGTAGGTGGGGATGCGGACCCGCCGGCGCGCCTGGCCCTCATAGAGCCGATCGAGTTCCACCTCGACGCCCGAAGCCCAGAGGCGGCCGAGGGCGGCGAGGAAGAAGTCCGCATCGCTGCTCTCGTCCGCTTTGTGGCGGATCGAGGACACGATGTTGATCGGCGCCGTCGTGGGCTGCTGCCGCGCGAACGACGACAGCGTCTGTCCGGGACCGACCTCGAGCAGAACGCGACCGGGCGTCTCGAGAAGGGTCTCGAGGCCGTCGGAGAAGCGGACTTCGCGGCGCAGGTGTTCGACCCAATAGTCGGGATCGAGCGCCTGCTCGTCGGTGATCACCTTGCCGGTCCGGTTCGAGATGAACGGGATGGAGGGCTTCTGGAGGTTCAGGGTCCGAATGAAGGTCCCGAACTCCTCGAGGATCGGGTCGAAGAGGCGCGAATGGCCTGCGACGTTCAGCGCGACGCGCTGGTAGTCCACTTCCGCATCGTCGAGGCGCTTCTGGAGCGCATCGATCTCGTCGACCGCGCCGGAGGCGACGGAGAGCGACGGCGAGTTCGCGGCAGCAACATCGCAACGCCCCTCGAGGAAGGGGACGAGCTGATCTGCGGGGAGCGAGACGGCAATCATCCCTCCGGCTGCCGTCGTATCGACGATCCTCCCGCGCAGGATCATCCAGTCCATGCACTCTTCGTAGGTAATTACGCCGGCGACACAGGCCGCGACGTTCTCCCCCATCGAATGGCCGATCATGATGTCGGGCTCTATGCCCCAGCTCTTCCAGAGCTGAACCATCGCGTATTCGACGATGAAGATCGCGGCGAGCTGGCGGTCGGTCCCGGTGAGCGGCGCCTCCACCTCGGACTCCGTTCCCGGCTCGCAGAGCACGAGCGCGCGGAGATCGACGGCCGTCTTTTCCTGGTACATCGCAAGGCCGCGGTCGAGATGCTCCCGAAAGACGGGCTCGGTCGCGTGCAGATCCCGGGACATCCCGGCGTATTGACTGCCGCCGCCCGAGAACATGAAGGCCAGGCTGGACCGCGAGTCGTTGGCGGCGTGCGTGAACACGCGGCGAGGATCGAGCCCTTCGAGAAGCTCGATGGCCTCCGAGCGGTCCTTTGCCACTACCACGCGCCGCATCTCGAATTCTTCACGGCTCTTCTGAAGCGTATAGGCGACGTCCGCGAGCGGCGTCTCGACGTCGTCTTCGAGGTGCCGCGCGAGCTTGCGACAGGCGCCGTCGAGCGCCTTGCTGCTCTTGGCCGCGAGCTGGAACAACACGCGGTCGGGCTCGGTCGGGCAGGCTGCGGGCTGCGTTGCATTGAACCCCTGCAACACGACGTGGGCGTTCGTACCGCCGACGCCGAGGGAATTCACCGCGGCGCGGCGCACCCCCTGCCCGGCCGGCCACGGGGTCAGCTCGTCGTTCACCACGAAGGGCGTCCGCTCGAACCCGATCTCCGGGTTCGGCTGCTCGTAGTTGAGCGTCGGCGGCATCTCTTCGTTCTTCAGCGCGAGAGCGGCCTTCATCAGCCCGACGACGCCCGCCGCCGTATCGAGATGGCCGATGTTCGTCTTCACCGACCCGATTCGGCAGAACTGGTTCTCTTCAGCGCCTTCGCTGTCCTGATTCCGAAACGCCTGGGTCAGCGCGGCGATCTCGATCGGATCGCCCATGTAGGTCCCGGTGCCGTGGCACTCGATCAGCCCGATCGTCGCCGGATCGACGTCGGCCAGCGAATAGGCCTCGCCCATCGCCGCCGCCTGTCCGTCCACGGACGGTGCGAGGTAGCCGACCTTCTGGCCGCCGTCGTTGTTGACGGCCGACCCCTTGATGACGGCGTAGATCGGGTCCCCATCCTCGATCGCGTCTTCGAGGCGACGAAGCCCGACGACGCCACCACCGCTCGTCAGCACCGTGCCCTGAGCGCGGTGATCGAAGGCATGGCAGTGACCGTCGGGCGAGAGCACCTCTCCGTCCTTGAAGACGTAGCCGACCTCGTTCGGGAAGAGGATCGTGACGCCGCCCGCGAGCGCGAGGTCGCACTCCCCGGTCAGCAGGCTCTGGCAGGCATAATGGGTTGCAACCAGAGAGGTGGAGCAGGCGGTCTGGATGTTGACGCTCGGCCCCTTCAGGTCGAGGACATAGGACACACGGGTCGCGAGGAAGTCCTTGTCGTTGCCCGTGTGGCGGAGCAAGAAGAGTCCGGTCTCGTCGACCAGGTCCCGGTGGGTACAGACATTGAAGTAGAAATAGCTGCCCATGCCGCAGCCACCGAAGAGCCCGATCTGTCCATCGAACCGCCCCGGCGTATGGCCCGCGTCCTCGAGTGCTTCCCAGCACAGCTCCATGAAGTGGCGATGCTGGGGATCGAGGACCGCGGCCTCCTTCGGGCTGAAGCCGAAGAAATCGCGATCGAAGAGCTTCATGTCCGAGAGTGCGCCGCCTCGGGCGACATAGCTCGGCTTGCGGAGCGTGTCGGGGTGCTCACCGTTTTCGACGAGCTGGTCCTCGGCGTAGTCGACGATCGACTCCCGGCCCTCCCGCAGGTTCCTCCAGAACTCGTCGACGCCGTTGGCGCCGGGCACGCGCAGCGCCATGCCCACGATCGCGATGTCGTTTTCGCCGACTTCGTCGACGTCGTCGTACCGCGCTTCGGTGTGGCCGATCTTGGCCATCTGGCCCCTCCTCGCTCCGAGACGTCCCGGAGCGCGTTTTCGATTTTCGCGCAGTCAGGCTGCGGGATCCGAATCCACCGAGCCGAGGCCCGCTTCTACTTCCGTCGTCGCCGACGCCCGAGCGCCTGGCGACGCTTGTCTGCGCGCGCCTGGCTGGCCTGGGCGGTTTCCCTGGCCCCGTTGCCGCTCGACAGATGCGACGCGAGACCCGAGATCGTCGGAAACCGGTACAGGTCCGTCAGCGTGATCGGCATCGAAACCACGTCCCGAAGCTTTCGGTGCGCCTGGACGACCAACAAGGAGTGCCCTCCGAGGTCGAAGAAGTTGTCGTCGACGCCGACCTTTTCGAGGTAGAGCACGCCCCTCCAGATCTCCGCGATCTGGGCTTCGAGCTCGTTCTCGGGCGCCTTGTACTCCGCCTGGGAGCGCTGCTGGACGTCGCGAAGGGCTGGGAGCGCCTTGCGATCGACCTTGCCATTCGGCGTCTGCGGGAACTTGTCGAGGGTCACGATGTTCGACGGGACCATGAACTCGGGCAGGTGTTCACGAAGCCCTTCCCGGAGCGCGGTCTCGTCGAGGACGGTACCAGGGGGCGACCCCGCCGCCGGTCGGACGTAGCCGACGAGCCGGACGTCTCCGGGCGTGTCCTCTCGGGCGATGACGACGCCTTCCCGGACGTCTTGCTGGGCGCCGAGCCGCGCTTCGATCTCGCCGAGCTCGATCCGGTAGCCGCGAATCTTCACCTGGTGGTCGAGGCGTCCCAGGAAGTCGATGCGCCCGTCTTCCATCCAGCGCGCGAGATCGCCGGTCGCGTACATGCGCGCGCCGGGTCGGTCGCTGAAGGGGTCCGGCACGAAGCGCTCGTCCGTCAGCTCCGGACGGGCGTGATACCCCCGGACCACACCTTCGCCCCCGATCCAGAGCTCCCCAGCGACGCCGATCGGCGCCGGTTCGAGGCCCTTGTCCAGGATGTAGAGCTGGGTGTTCGCAATCGGGCGACCGATCGAGATCGACTCGGGACGCCCGAGAACGGGCTCCGTGGAGGACCAGATGGTCGTCTCCGTGGGTCCGTACATATTCCGGACCGTGCCCTGACAGACCGCATCGAGCTCTGCGGCCAGTGAAACCGGAAAGGCCTCTCCACCGATCATGAGGTGCGGAATCCTCCCGAGTGCGAATCGCGTCTCCGGATTCGTGAGCAGCATCGTCGCGTGGGACGGCGTGCACTGGAGATGGGTCACCCCGTGGCGCTCGACCTGAGCCGCGAACGAGTGGTCGCGCGAAGCAGCGCCCGTCGTCACCACGGCCGCGTCGACCGCCTCCGCCGGTCGCTCGTTGACCCTCCTCCGCACGACGTCCAGAGCCGGCAATGCGTCGAGCGCGACCTGCGTATCGACGCCGAAGTCGATCAGGCACGCGATCTCGTCGATGTCCGCGTCCTTGCACTTCTCGAGCATGCGCTCGCAGGCCTCTGCCGTGCCCATCAGCCCGCTGGTCTCGTAGTAGCGCTCGAAGGCGAACTCGAGGATGGCGTCGGTCTCGTCCTCGGACAGACTCTTCAGGTCCACGTCCTCGGGCTTCTGATCGGGACCGCCCGGCCGCTCGAAGGCCGGGAACGACCACGCGAAATCGACCACCAGCGCCATCGAGCTCGCCAGATAATCCTTCATGGGTTCGCGGACGATCTTGCGGACCTCGGAATCGTCCTCCCCGACGAAGGTATGCAGCATACAGGACACCGTGCCCGCCGCGGGATCGAGCCCGGCATCGGCGCGCGCCTGACGATAGGCCCGGACCTTGACCGCCAGCTCGTCGAGGCTCTGCCCGAGCAAATGCGTCAGCACGTTCACACCCGCAGTGCCGGCCACCTTGAACGTGTCGACGTTGCCTGCGGTGGTGATCCACGTCGGGAGCTCGCCCTGGACAGGCCGCGGCAGCGTGGCCGTCGGAACCCGGGCACCCATCGGGTTCTCGAACTCGACGCTCTCGCCCCGCCAGAGCTTCCGTACGACCTCAGCATTCTCGAACATCGCTGTCTTGGCGTCCTTGAACGCTTCGGGACGAATCACGAAGTCGTTGGGCTGCCAGCCCGAAGCGAAAGAGATCCCGACGCGGCCGCCGGATAGGTTGTCGACGACGGCCCACTCCTCCGCCACGCGGATCGGGTGATGAAGCGGAAGGACGCAGCTGGACGCGCGAATCTGGACGTGCTCGGTCACCGCCGCGATCGCCGCGCCGGTCACCGACGGGTTCGGAAAGGGGCCACCGAAGGCGCCGAAGTGCCGCTCCGGCGTGTGAACGGCACAGAAGCCGTGGGCGTCGGCGAACTTCGCGGACTCGAGCATCAGCTCATACTTCTTGGGGCCCGGCCCCACGTCGCTGCCCCAGAGCGCGAGACCCATGTCGATCGGTCGCCACGGGCGCGCGGCGGCCTCGCCGCCACCCGTCCGCTCGACGTCGCGGAAGGTCACGACCTCGAAGCCACGGGTCAGGGTCCACAGCAGCTCGAGGACGGAGATGTCGAAGGACAGGCTCGTCACCGCGAGCCATACCCCCGGCGGATCATGGGGTACGACCTCGTCCATCCCCAGGAAGAAGTTCACGGCGTTGCGGTGCTCGACCATGACGCCCTTGGGCTTGCCCGTCGAACCCGACGTGTAGATGACGTAGGCCAGGTTCTCCGCGGTGCACGGCGTGTCCGGACGCGTCGGCGAGAGCGCACCGAGAGTCGCGCGGTCGCGATCGAGGTCGACGATCGTGGCGTCGCCGTCACCCGGCACAGGACCGGCGGCCTCATGGGTCAGCACGACCGTCGCCTGCGAGTCCTCGATCATGTACGCGATCCGGTCCGCGGGATAGACGGGGTCGAGGGGCACGTAGGCACCGCCCGCCTTCAGGACTCCGATCGCGCCGACGACCATGTCGAGGGAGCGCGACAGGTGGAGGCCCACGAGGGCATCCGCCCCGATCCCGAGATCGGCGAGATGGTTCGCGAGCCGGCCGGCGCGCTCGTCGAGCTCACGGTAGGTGAGCGATTCGCCTTCGAGGGTCGCCGCGGTGTCGTCCGGCGACAAGGCGACACGATCCTCGAAGAGCGAGCGGATCGAGGCCCCTCGATCGAAGTCGACGCCCGTCTGGTTCCAGCCCTCGAGGATCTGGCGGCGTTCTTCATCACCGACCAGCGGTAGCTTCGCGAACGCAAGCCCCGCTTCGCCCGCCGCGTCGCAAAGCGTCGTCCACTGGGAAACGATCTTCTGGACGCCTTCCGCATCGAGCGCACTCGGGTCGTAGGCGAGGCACGCCTGGGCGCCGTCCGGCGACACGACCAGGGCGAGATCCGTTCCAGCGGGCAGCGCGCGATCGCTCGGCGAGGCGTCCTGGCCCACCGCGACGGAGGTCCATTGGCCGGTCCCGAGGAGCGGATGGGCAGCAAGGGCCGGCCGGCGCGCGATGGCATCGACCAGGAAGCTTCCCTTCTCCCGAACCTTCGCGACCGCGCCGCCGATCGCCTCGACCGCGCCCGCTGCGGACCCTGCCGCGTCGATCGCCACGCGGAGCGGAACGTGCGCCGAGTAGAGCCCGGACGACCGTGTCGCTCGCGCATCGAGCTCGCCCTCGAACCAGGTCACGTCGAACGCATGCACGCCCTGGATGCGGGCGAGATAGAGCAGGAAGCGCGCGACGAGCGCGTCGGCGGAATCCGCGAGGGAAGGTGCGTCGAGCGCAACCCGCTCGACCGCCCCCGCCGCCGGTAGACCCTCCTCGACCAACGAAGCCCTGCGGAACGGGGTTTCCACCGGATCGATCCGCGCCAGGCGATTCGCCCAGTACGTCTCGTTCGGTGCCAGCGCTTCCCCCATCGCGGTCGCCGCCGCCCTGTCGAAGCCCGCCCCGATCACCATGCCGACCGAGAGGCCGAGGGCCTCGGCGGCTTCCGCCGGCGTCCACGCCGTGCCGCGGGGACAGCCGAACTCCGACAGGAGCACGGCACCGTCCCCGCAGGCAACGGTCCACCCCTGGTCCTCGATCGAAACGAGCGTGCCGGCCGCATCCGCCGACTCGGCGGCGGAGACCCCGGACACACGGACGACCGCTCCTCCGTGGACGACCTTGGCCGCGCAGAACGGGTTCTCGTAGCGCCCGCCGAAGTCGAGGGCGCGCACGAGACACGCGACCTCGTCTGCGCTCGCGGTGAAGTCGACGACCCCGGCTGCTTGCGGGCGCTGGTGTCGCGGGAAGTAGGTGCGCTCCGACAGGTCCTGGTCCCGCGGCGCGAGGGCGTCGTTTTCGATCCCGTCCGCGAGCTCCGAGAAAGCCTCGATCGCTGCCGAATAGCACGCCGTGTTCAGACTGAGGGACGTCTCCCCTTCGGAGACGGGGAATGTCCGCTGGACGAGAATCCGGCCTTCGTCGATGCCCACGGTCATCTCGTGGAAGGTGATGCCGTACTCGGCCGCGCCTTCGAGGAGCGCCCACGCCGGCGAGTACATGCCGGCGTACTTCGGCAGCGGGCCATCGTGGAAGTTGATCGCACCCCGCCGCGGCATGGCGAGCACGTCGTCGGGAATGATCGACAGGTTCGTGATACTGAGCAGCCAGTCGAACTCGACGCCCCGAAGCTTGTCGGATAGCCCCGTTCCGGGCGCGGCGACCGTCAGGCCTTCCCCTTCGGCCCAACCGAGGATGTCATCGTCGCGAGAGACGACGCGGGCGATCTCCCATCCTCGTTCGAGAAGAAGGGAGGCGCACTGGATCAGGAGCGACTCCGATCCCAGAACGACACAAGAGGGACGCGAGGCGGAAGCGTGGCTCATTACTCGGTAACCTAGGTCTCGCAGGCGTCGGCGCGGCATAGAGGCGGGTGACTTCGGGAGCACGTCAGACGAGGACCAATGAACCCGTCCAGCGGACACACCTCGGGAAACACTGAGGAAAAAGGGCGAAGTCTCGTATCGAACCGATCAGGCACAGGCTTGACTTCCGTCCCCTCTAAAGGGTCGCCAGAAGTCCCATCGAGGGTACGAAAATTCTAGAAGAGGATGAGGTAAATGCGAGGTGCGTACGAGTTGCGCACATCTGTTGGCTCGCTGAACGGTGGCTCGTCCGCCGTCGGGCGACATTTTCCCTGATCGGGTCGCACCACATGCCCGCCGAATCGCCCGCGCGGCGTCCCGAAAGTCCGGCCCCGACGACCTACGAGTCCCTGAACGCGATGGGGGCGCCCCGAAACACGATGCTTCACTTCCCTTTTGATGCGCCCCTCAGGTAGACGCCTGAGTAGCCGATTCACTGAGGAGGGTTCGACTCGATGAAGTCCGTCCGAATCCGAAGACCTGCGAGCGTCCCTCGCCCGATCCGCCTCGGCCGGGGACCGACGTCTTTCCACTGGGCCCAGGACCATTGAAGCTTCTCGCGATCATCATCAACTACAAGACCGCCGAGATGACCGTCGAGGCGATCAACGCTTTCCTTCGCGAGTGCAATGCCTACCCGGACGCGCGCGCCGTCGTCGTCGACAACGACTCGCAGGACGGATCCTTCGAAACCCTTTCGCGGGCCGTCGACGAGCGAGGCTGGTCGAACCGCGTCGACGTCCTCGCCTCGCCCTGGAATGGCGGCTTCGCCTGGGGGGTGAACTACGGCGTCCGGCATGGCCTCTCGCTCGAGGACGTGCCCGAATACTTCTATCTACAGAACTCCGATGCGTTTCCCGACGAAGCGGCGATCGAAAAGCTCGTCGGCTACCTAGACTCCCACGAGGAGTTCGGCATCGCGGGCAGCTACATCCACGGAACGGGTGGCGCCGAGAACGACCCGCACACCACGGCCTTCCGATTCCCGAGCGTCGCGAGCGAGTTCGAGGCGACCCTCGGCGTCGGCCTCGTCTCGAAACTGCTGGCCCACAAGGTCGTCTCCCCGCCGCTGCCTACGGTGAACACGCCCGTTGGCTGGCTCGCCGGTGCGAGCATGCTGATCCGGCGCGAGGTCTTCGAGAACGTCGGCCTCTTCGACGACGGGTTCTTTCTCTACTTCGAGGAGACCGACTTCTGCCTGCGCGCCGCCCGCGCCGGCTACCCGACGGTCTACGTGCGCGAGAGCGAGGTCACCCACATCGGCTCCGTCTCGACCGGTTACCAGGATCTCTCTCAGCCCACGCCGACCTACTGGTACGCGTCCCGCCATCGCTACTTCCTGAAGAACCACGGCCGAGGGACGCTCTGGCTCGCGAATCTCGTTTACATCGTCGGGGGTCTGCTGCGTCGCGTCCGCTACGCGATCATCCGGCGGCCGAGTCACGAGCCGAAGAAACACATGCGCCACTTCCTGCGCTTCAACCTCTGGCCGGGGCGCAAACCCGACGTACACCCGCCGGGACGGCCCTCCAGCGGCTCGATGCCGCCGAGCGGATCCCCGATCACGCCGATTCAGGGGACCTCATGAGTCGAAGCGATGGCAAGAAGCGCGTCCTCGCCGTTTCGTCTGGTGGCGGACACTGGGTCCAGCTGCGTCGGGTCGTTCCGGCCTTCGACGGGCACGCCGTGACCTATGTGACGGTGAATCCGTCCTACCGGGCCGACGTGCCCGACCACCGGCTGCTGGTCGTTCGCGATGCGACCCAGTGGGACAAGCTGGACATGATCGTGCTCGGGCTGCAGATGCTGTGGGTGGTGCTCCGCGTCCGGCCCGACGTCGTGATGTCGACCGGCGCCGCGCCCGGCTGTCTCGCCATCATCCTGGGACGGCTCTTCGGAGCGCGCACGATCTGGCTCGACTCCATCGCGAACGTCGAGACCCTGTCGATGTCGGGCAGGCTCGTGCGGCGATTCGCGGGGCTCTGGCTGACCCAATGGTCCCACCTGGCGGAAGACGAAGGCCCTGCCTACGCCGGGAGGGTGTTTTGATCTTCGTGACCGTCGGCGCACAGATGCCTTTCGATCGTCTGATCGGCTGGGTGGACGATTGGGCGGAAGCGGAGAGGCGCAACGACGTCGTCGCGCAGATCGGCCCGTCCCAGTTCGCGCCGAACCGTTTGGAGGTCGTGCCCTTCATGACGCCCCCCGAGTTCCGTGCGCGGATCGATGCCGCCCATCTCGTCATCGCCCACGCCGGCATGGGCTCGATCATCGAAGTTCTCCAGACGGGCAAACCGCTCGTGGTCGTCCCGCGGTACGGGGATCGCGGCGAGACCCGCAACGACCACCAGGTCGTGAGCGCCCGCAGACTCAGCGAGGAGGGCCTCATCCACATGGCCGAGACGCCCGAAGAACTCGCGCGGGTCGTCGCCGAGCTAGAATCGCAGCCGCCGGACACGCACATCGCTTCGCACGCCCAGGAGGGCCTGCTCGACCGCATTCGTGACTACGCGGTGGGCGCATGATCGCGTCTTCCCGCGCAGAGGTATCCCCATGGTGATCCGTCCCCTCGACGTGGATGCGCTCCGACAGTCATTCCAGTCGGCGGTCCCCTTCCCGCACATGGTGATCGACGAGTTCCTGGAGCCGGACTTCGCAACCGAGGTCGCCGCCGCGGTACCGAGCCTCGATGCTGCGCGCGAGCAGGGCTTCGCCTTCGACTTCGTGCGTGAGCGCGGCAAGATTCAGGTCTCGGACGCCGACCTCTTTCCTGATCCCGTTCGCCGCCTGCATGAGGCCCTCGCCTCGACGGAGTTCCTCGCGGCGCTCTCGACGATAAGCGGGATCGACAACCTCGAGGCCGACCCGACCCTCGCCGGCGGCGGCATGCACGTGACCGGCCCCGGCGGTCGCCTCGATGTCCACGTGGACTTCAACTACAACGAGGAGCTCAAGCTCCACCGCCGCCTGAACATCCTCGTCTACCTGAACCCGAGTTGGGATCCAGCCTGGGGAGGCCACGTCGAACTCTGGGACCGCGACGTGACGAGATGCCATGTCCGCGTCCCGCCCGTGCTCAATCGCTGCGTCGTCTTCGAGACGAGCGAGTACAGCTACCACGGCGTAGAGCCCGTCTCGCCGGAAGCGCCCGGACCGCGTCAGTCCTTCGCCGCGTACTACTACACAAAAGACGCGCCGGAAGGCTGGGACGGAGCGATGCACACGACCGTCTTCCGAACGCGCCCGAACGAGAAGCTGCGGCGCTTCCTCGTGATCCCGGCGGAGCGAGCTCTGCACGGGGGGCGTCAGGCGCTGCGATCGCTTCGCGCCCGCTTGCGCGGCAGCGACTGACGGGTCTGGCAGGCGATGGCACCGCTCATCGAAGTCGCGTTGATCGGGTGGATCCCGCTCACCCTCGGGCTCTTCCTCATCCTGAGACCGCACGTGGCGACCGCAGCCTCGTTGGCTTTCGGCGTGGCCTTCCTTCCGGCCTTGCGGGAAATCGACGTGCCGGTCATGCCGGACCTCACGCAGTACACGATCCCCGTCCTCGCCTCTTTCATGATGGTCGTGTTCCGCACGCCCCAGCGCCTGATCGCGGCGCGACCCGGCACGAACGTGGGCGACATTCTCGTCATCGGCCTGATGATCGGCTCGCTCATCACGAACGCGACCAATACCGACCCTCAGGTTTTCGGCCCCACGATCCTGCCGGGCATGAGCCTGACCGATACCGTCAATGATGCGCTCGAGTCGCTCTTCTTCTTCGGTCTCCCTTTCCTGATGGGTCGTGCGCTCGTCCGCACTGAACAGGAAGGCACGGACGTCCTGCTCGTCCTCGCCACCCTTGCCCTGGTCTACCTCCCACTCGTCGCCATCGAGTTCCAGATTGGCCCTTATTGGCATGTCGCCGTGTACGGGTCCCATCCGGCGATCGAAACGTTCTGGCACTCGGTTCGCTACGGCGGATTCCGACCCAACGTGTTCATGAACCACGGACTGACGCTCTCCGCGTTCCTGCTCTACTGCACCATCGTGGTCTCCGGCCTCTACCGACTCGGCGTCCGCCCCCACCGCGTCCCTATCGGCCCGCTGACCTGCGTGATGATCTTCTTCACCGCCTGGTGCAAATCCCGCGCGGTGTGGATCTACGGCTTGATCGCGGTTCCTTCGCTCCTCTTCTCGCGACCGCGACTGAACATCCTGATCATCACGATCATCGCCGGAGGCGTGATCACCTACCCCTTCCTTCGCTCCGTCGACGTCCTTCCCATCAAGGAGATCGACGCGATCGCAGCGGAGTACGGCGGCCAAAGCGCGACCATCTCGTTCATGCAGCGGATCGAGACCGAAGACGACATCATGCGCCGGACCGCCGAGCGCTACTTCTTCGGATGGGGCGGATATGCCCGGTACTTCGTGTACAGCCCCGTGACCGGCCGCCCGCTCTCGGTCATGGACGGCTACTGGGTGATGGCCTTCGGCGAGGGCGGGATCTTCCGCTTCCTGTGCCTGTACGGATTCCTGCTCTTCCCCATCTTCTACGCGTACGCACGGTTCCCTCGGATTCGGTCCCGGCAGGCGCAGGTCATCGTCTGCACGTTCGCATGGATCGTGGTCCTGCGGACCTTCGACCTGATCCCGAACTCGACCCTCGATCCCTATCTGACCTTTCTCGGTGGTGCGCTCTGCCGCGTCGCGCAAGAGGCGTCCTCGACTTCCGCCGCGCGGGCAGCCGACGCCCGAAACCGTGAGCGAAAGAATCAGTCCGGCATTCCCAGTGCCCCCGATCGGGCGGCCGCCGCTCCGCCCAGCGGGCTCAGCGCGGCGGAAGCCGGGCGGGCCCGCCCCGACGGCCCCGCCCCCACCCAGTCGGAAGGACGCGTTCGAGACGAGCCCGACCGGTCGAACAGGCTCTCCGCGTCCCTGGGGCGTAGCCTGACCGACCCCTCCGAGTGAAACGATCCACTGAGGGCAAACCCCGTCGCGCCTTCCGCCGTGAGCGGTGACTCACCCTCCACATTCCGCGAACATCCGCCCCGATCACCCACCCGATAGGGCTACGGCGCACTCCGCCCGACGCCGATGTCGAACCAAGCGTCCGCAATCAGCTCGAGGGAGAAACCGCATGAGTGAGGCATTCCTGGCCGAGCCCCTGCCTACGGGCGAACCGCTTCCGCTGGTCCTGAATCCGCGCCAGCCGCGCAAGAACGCGCGCCGCCACCTCGCGAAAGCCGTCTCCAACGAGCTTCCCTGGCTGAAGCAGGAGCTCGCGAAACACGGCGCCCTGCTCTTTCGCGGCTACTCGCTGTCGTCGGCCAAGCATTTCGAGAGCATCGCCGCGACGATCCTCCCCGCGCTCCAGCCCTATCTCGAGGGGCAGTCTCCGCGTACCAAGGTCCGCGGCAACGTCTACACATCGACGGAGTACCCGAAGCACCTGCGCATCACCATGCACTCGGAGCTCTCGTACGCGAAGGATCCGCCGAGCACGCTGCTCTTCTTCTGCGAGACGCCCCCGACCGAAGGCGGCGAAACCCCCATCGCCGACTGCCGGACGGTCTATCAGCGCCTTCCGAGCGACCTCCGAGACAAGTTCGAAGCTCTGGGCGTGAAGTACGCGAAGAACATGCCCGCCAGCGAAAAGGGCCTCGGAAAGACCTGGATGGATCACTTCGAGACCACGGACGCGAAGGAGGTCGAGCGCTATCTGGAGCAGAACGAGACGAGCTTCACCTGGTCCGAAGACGGTGCGCTGCGGACCGAGTCGATCCGACCCGCCGTTCGTACCCAACCCGAAACCGGCGAGAAGGTCTGGTACAACCAGGCGAACCTCTGGCACGTCACAAACTTCGAAGAGCAGCGCATGAAGACGCTGCTGCAGATTTGCGGCGAGGAGGGTCTCCCGACCCACTGCTATTTCGGAGACGGCTCGAAGATGACCAAGGAGGAGCTCGACACCGTGCGGGAGGTCATGTGGGACACGGCCGTCCTCTTCCCGTGGCAGAAGGGCGACCTCCTCGTCGTCGACAACCTCCTCTGCGCCCACGGTCGAAGCGCCTTCGATGGACCGCGGAAAATCCTCGTCGGGATGGGCTAGGCAGGCCAGGCCTGACGCGCGTCCATCTCGGTCGCCCCACGTAGAGAGCCGATGTTATTCAACTCCGCCACATTTCTGATTTTCCTCCCGGCGGTCGCGACCCTCTACTTCCTGCTCCCGCTCTTTTGGCGCCGGCTGATGCTGCTGGCGGCGAGTTATTTCTTCTACGCCTGGTGGTCAATTCCCTTCTCGGGCCTGCTCGTCTTCTCGACGGTGCTCGATTACACGGTTGCCCGGGTGATCGACGAAAGTGATGACGCGTTTCGGCGAAAGCTCGCGCTGTGCGTCTCGCTGACCGGTAACCTCGGCGTGCTCGCCCTCTTCAAATACGCCGACTTCTTCTCGAACAGCGCCTACTCCGTGCTCGGCGTTCGGCCGTGGCCGGAGCTCGACCTGATCCTTCCGCTCGGGATCAGCTTCTACACGTTCCAGACCATGAGCTACACCATCGACGTCTATCGCGGACACCTCGCTGCGCGAAAGAGCCTCGTCGACGTCGCGCTCTACGTCAGCTTCTTCCCGCAGCTCGTCGCCGGACCGATCATCCGCGCCGACAATCTGATCCCTCAGCTGCGCGAGGAGCATCGCCCGAACTGGCCACTCATCCGCGCGGGCATCGCGCTGATGGTGTGGGGCCTCGCCAAGAAGACACTGATTGCCGACTCGATGGCGCCCACGGTGAACGAGGCCTATCTCGCGCCGGAACTCCTATCCGGGTTCGCGCTCCTGACGGCGACCTACGCCTTCGCCCTCCAGATCTACTGCGACTTCTCGGGATACAGCGACATCGCGATCGGGGCGGCCCTCGTCCTGGGCGTGAAGCTCCCCGCAAATTTCCGGAGCCCCTACCTCTCGTGCTCGATCCGCGAATTCTGGCGCCGCTGGCACATTTCGCTGTCGACCTGGCTGCGCGACTACCTCTACATCCCGCTCGGCGGAAGCCGTGACGGACCGACGCGAACCCAGATCAACCTCATGATCACCATGCTTCTGGGTGGTCTCTGGCACGGCGCCGGCTGGAACTGGGTCATCTGGGGCGGGCTCCAGGGCGGGCTCATGTCGATCGAGCGCTGGCTGGGTGTCTCCGAGGCGCCCCCGAAGAAACGCGGACGTCAGATCCTCCGTTGGTTCGTGACGTTCCACCTCGTCTGCTTCTCCTGGATCTTCTTCCGTTCGAGCGACCTCGAGCAGGCCACCGAGATCGTCATGCGGATCGTGACTCTCGCGCCCGGAGACGTCTGGAACCCGCTTCTTCCGATCGCGGGGATACTGCTGCTCCTGGCCGCAGAGATCTCACGCGGCCGGGAGCGCTTCGTTCGCCGGCTCCAAGCTTCACCCGTTCTCGCCTTCTGGACGGGAATTCTCGGATCCGCGTTTTTCCTTCTCCTCTGGCGCGGCGTCCGCAGCGCCGAATTCCTCTACTTCCAGTTCTAGGAGCTCCGCCGCACATGCCGAGCGACGCATTCGAGAACGACGACCTGCAGATCATTCTGGAGCCGGTGAACCCCGGCTCGATCTACACCCACATCGAGATCGACCAGACCCCGATCCTGGCGGGCGGGAGCGAAGGCCCGGGCGCGAAGCTCGCCGCGATCATGCGGGGCGGCCTCTCCTTCGCGCGGACTCTCCTCCCCTCGACGCTGATCGTCGTCGGACTCCTCGGGGCCGGCGAGCTCGCCGTCCGCGTGGCCGAACCACGGCTCGGCGACCATGCCTACGATGCCCACCATACGGGCGGATACCCTCTTCTCGTGAACGCCGAGGGCTATCGGGGCCCCACCATTCCGCCGGCGCCGCCGGCGCCCGGTGTCGAGCGCGTGCTCGCGCTCGGCGACTCCATCACTTTCGGAACCGGCGCGGCGGTCGAAGCGACGTGGCCCGCCCAACTGGCCGCGAGCGCGAATGCGCGTCGCGAGGTGCTGAACCTCGGTTCGCCCGGCGCATCCCTCGACGAGATCGCGCTCCTCTTCGATCTTTACGCAAGAAGCCATCGGCCTCAAAGGGCCGTGCTCATGCTGACCGGCAACATGGGGTCAATGGGCTGGATCAAGCGGAACGACCCTGTAACGAACCCGCTCGCGCCCCCCCCCCCGCTACCGGGCCCGCCCGACCTGCGGACGCGCTTCATAGGCCTCAAAGATCGCATCGCCCTGGTCAGCGCCCTCTCCCTCGCGACCGAGCACATCCGCTATTGGACCGGCCTCTCGAACCATCTCCCGAACCCGGATTCGCCCGGTGGTGCGATGCTCGCCCACGGAATCAAACAGGGCGATCTCCCGCGCGAGCGAATCGAGGAGGCCTGGCGGCGCTTCGAGGAGGATCTGGCCGAGCTCGCGAGCCTCTCCCGCGACCGCGACGTCGAGCTGGTCGTGAGTTACGCGCCGCCCCGCTTCTTCCTCGAGCTCGAGCCCGACTGGCGTGCCAATCCCAAGCGCGTGCCCATCGAGCGCTTCACCATCGACCCGATCGAACGCGTATCCGCCCTCTGCATGCGACTGGACGTTCCTTTCATCGACCCGCGTCCGGCCCTGCTCTCGACCCGAGCAGAGGATCCGCCCCACTATGTCGTCGGCGACTACGCCCACTTCGATCGTGCGGGTGGCGCGCGTCTCGCGGCCGCCGTCGCCGAGGCGTTGGATCGCTAGGGCGCCGAACCGCGCGCCGGGCTAACGCGCCCCCGCCTCTCGCTCGGTCGCCTTAAGCACCGCGAGCCACCGCCGCCAGGGCGAGTGCGCGAAATGGATTCCATCGTAGTAGGCCGGACGCCCGTCCAGCATCGCTGCGCACTCGGAGTCGTCGCAGAGCAAACGCTCCGATTCGTAGAGGACGCTGATCGAGTCCGCGGCATCCGCGACGACTTCGAAGAAGAACGCGTGTTCTTCGTGATACCACTCGGTCGTCACCGCAAGGGAGCCCTCTGCGTCCTCGTCGCCGAAGAGCAGTCCGCGCTTGAGGACCTTCGAATGCGCCCGGAACGGAGAGGTCCGGCTGATGCGCGAAGAGCGAAACCCCGATCAGGGCGAGCCCAACGACCGCGAGCGCCTCGACCCGCGCAGCGTTCAGCCGCGGCGCTCGTCCGACTGCCCAGAATACGAGCGCCCCAGCAAGGAGCTCCCATCCGCAGGTCGGCAGGAGGTAGAAGCTCGCTTCGGGACGCCCCTGCACCATTGCAAGGTTCAGGACAAAGCTCCCCAACGTCACCAGGGCAATCGCGGGCCAAAGCCACTGCACGCGCAGCCGAGCCAGGACCACGAGGCCGACCGGATAGAGCAGGTAGAACTGCGCTTCGAGGCCCAGCGACCAGGTGTGCAGCAGAGGAACGACCTCGGCCAGCAGCCCGAAATAATTGATCGTCCGCCACAGATAGACGTTAGAGACAGAGAACTGAGTGAAGAGCATCTGCTCCGAGAGTGCTTCGAAACCGGAAGGAAGGAGCAGCACCCCACCCCCGAGCACGGTCAGGACGAGCGCTGGCGCCAGTCGCCGGATGCGGTTCACGTAGAACACGCCCACCCGGAACGAGCCGTAGCGGATGACCGGAATGATGATCGAAGAGATGAGAAAACCCGAGATCACGAAAGAGATATCGACGCCGAGAAATCCCGCCTCGGCGCCAGGGATGAGACCAAAATGGAACACGCCCACCATCAGGACCGCGATCGCGCGAAGCCCGTCGAGATCGGCGCGCTACCGGAGCGACGGGCCAGCAGATCGCGCACCGCTCGAAGTCACCAAAGCTGCCCTCGCCCTCGTTCTTCGGACTGCGTGAAGAGCACGCGCGCGGATCCCTGATCCGCGCCTACGCGCTAGATCGTGTCGGGTTCCGGCGGCACAGGGAGCCCCGCCCGACCCCGCAGGCGCTGCCGAACGACAGGCCACAGGCTCCAGCCGACGCCAACCGCGAGCGAAGCCGGAATCGACAGGACCGGATAGAGCACGCTCCCTCGCATGCCAGGGAGGAAGCCGAGGGCGGTGATCACCACCGCGTGAAGAATATAGATGTGAAAGCTCGCGGCACCGATCTTGCCGACGACGGTCTTGATCGCCTCGACGAAGAGCGGAACGCGCGGGATCCACAGCAGGATCAGCATCACGATGGCCACCATCTCGCCTCGAGGGGTGAGCCAGGGCATCCCGAGCGCAGCGAGAGTAAGTCCGATCCGCTCCGATCGCGTCTTCGCGAAGTAGACCGCCCAACCGAGCGCCACGATCCCGGACCAGAGCGCGACCGGCGGCAGCGGAAATCCCGAAGCGTTCGAAGCGATGTGGACCCCGCCCAGGACCGCGAAGGTTCCGGCGCCCCACGCGAAGGGATTCTCCGCAACGACTTTCCGGATCGGAGCGACAGAGAACGCCACGGCCAACAAGAGGGCGATCTGGAAGAAAACCTCGATGAACCAGAAGGGTTCGAGGAAGGAGCTCGCGCGATCCGTGAAGAACGTGCTCACGAAGAGGAGCGACGGGATATCGAGCTCCTGCTTGGCGAGGAGGTAGGCGGCCAGGATCAGCCAATAGGGCAACATGTACCGCGTCAGCGTCGACTTCACGAGGTCGAGTCCTTCGCCGGCGAAGAGCGAGTCACTCCGGAAGCGCGCCAGGTTCTGGCCCACCGCGAGCAGGAGCGTCGCCATCGCGCCGGGAATCGGGTCGAAGCCGAGCGGCCGGGTGTGGTTCCAGACGACCGCCGTGATCGCGACCGCGCGCAGGAGCACGTCGACGTCGACCATCGCGCGCCCAGCGTCCTCCTCCGCCCGAGCGACCGCGCTCCCCTGCCCGCGTTCGTACGCCTCGAGCGCGCCGACGGAGCGCTTCTCCCAGTCCGGCGGGAGCGTGCCCAATCGCTTTTCGATCGCGAAAGACGCCTGGATGTACGTCAGGCTGTCTCCGCCGAGACTCGAGAAGCTGTCGCCGTCCGCGAGTGCGTCGAGACCGAGCAACCCGGCCAGCTCTTCGCGAAGCGAGCCCGTCTCGGCCTGACGCGCCTCGGCGACTTCCTTCCCCTGCTGCGTGATCGAGCGATAGTCGACCTTTCCGTTGTGGAGGCGGGGGATTCCATCCGCCAGAGCGAGCGCCACGACCGTGTCGCGCGGAATGTTGCACTGGCTCGCGACGCTCGTTTCGAGCGCTTCCGTATCGGCGCCCCCGTCCGGAATCGCCAGCGCGATCAGGTCGTCGTCACCGGTCGCGACGACTTCTTCGAAGCCGCCGTCCCGACCGATGCGTTCGACCTCGTCCAGGCTGATCCGGAGGCCGAGGATCTTCGAGAAGCGCGAGAGTCGCCCGACGATCCGGTAGAGCCCGTCCCCGTCCCGCGTCGCGACGTCGCCCGTCTGGCGCCGATCCGACTCCGCCGGCCCAGCGAGGTCCTCACGCGTCTCGGCGTACCCCATCATCACGTTCGGGCCCGTGTAGACGAGTTCGCCCTCTTCTCCTTCGCCGTCGACGACGCTTCCGTTCTCGGAGACGAGTTCAAAACGTCCGCCCGGGATTGGCACGCCCACCGAATCCGGCGCGTCGAAGACGAACTCCCAGGGGAGATACGACATGCGCGCAGTGCACTCGGTCGCGCCGTACATCACGAAGAGCCGTGCGTCGTTTTCCCGCGCCCAGCCCGCAAGGCGCAGGACGCGACTCGCAGGCATCTTGCCCCCGGCCTGCGTCAGCGTCTTGAGACTCGGGCGCCCGTCTTCGAGAAAACCGACCTGCTCGATCAACTCCCATGTGTAGGGCACGCCGGAGAGGCTCGTGCAGCCCTCGCGATCGAAGAGCGCCGCGAATTCGGGGGCGACCACCGAGTGTTCGGTCAGGACGAGGGTCGCGCCACGACAAAGATGCGACGTCAGGATCGACGCGCCGTAGGAATAGCTGAGCGGAAGGGCGATGGGGGCGACTTCGTGCTCGTCGATCTCGAGGTATTCGGCGATCGAGCGCGCATTGGCATCGACGTTCCCGGCGGAGAGCCGGACGAGCTTTGCGCTGCCGGTGGACCCCGAGGTCGACAGCAGGACGGCAAGATCCGGCGCGAGGGCCACGTCCGCCGGCCCCGCGACGGTGAACCCCTCGCTGCCCGCACGGTGATAGGCCGAGGGCTGAAACGTCGAGAAGATCGAAGCTGAGGGGGCGGTGTCCCCCGCCTTGCCCGCAATGACGGCGTGACCTCCGCGCAGCGCGGCCAGATAGGCGACCACCGAGGGAATCGTCGACGCGACCTCGACCATAACGAGGCGGCGTTCCTCCCCGAGCCGTGCCGCGAGGGCCTCGACGCGGCGAGCGAGCTCGGCATAGGTCACGCGTTCGCCCGAATCGTCGACGAGGGCTACGCGTTCGCCGAAATCGGCGAGGGAGGCGACGAAGGCCGGTATGGTCATCGTTCGGAGGGCTCCTGAGAGAGGCTCGCGGCACCGCCGCGGAAAAAGACGTCGTGCCAGACCTCTAGACAGAGGAGCGTCCAGATCCGGATCTCTTCGTCCCGACGTCCGCGATCATGGTCGGCCAGGGTCTGCTCGAGGAAGGCCCGATTCATGCGACTCCCGACGAACGAGTTCGCACCGAGCAGCATGTCCCCCGCCATCTCGCGCAGCTCCCCGCGGAACCACGCATCGAGGGGCACACGGAAGCCCACCTTCTTGCGGTCGACGATCGTCGTCGAGAGATGCTTGCGTGCGACCTCCTTGACGACCCACTTGGTCACCCCGCCGCGCAGCTTCACGTCCGAAGGCAGTCGGAAGGCGAGCTCGACGAGCTCGTGATCCAGGAAGGGCGGCCGGGACTCGACGCTGGCCGCCATCGCCATCCGATCGCCCCGCTCGAGCAGGTTATCCGTCAACCAGGTGTGGCAGTCCGCGTAGAGCATGCGCTGGGTCAGGTCGCCGCCGGACCGGGCCGCGATGGCCCGGTGGCCGGCCCGCTCTTCGCCGGGGAGGAGCGCTTGCCGCTCGTAGTCCGTGAACGGCGCGAACCAGGCCTGGAACCGGTCCGCCTCGGTCTTCGCTGACATCGCCCGCAGCGCGATACGCGCCTTCGCGAGCCTTCCCGGCAACGCCCGCTCCATCATGCGCAGGGTCGGCGTGCGGAGCGCCGCCGGTAGCAGGTCGGACATCCTGGCGCGGGCGGCCCAGCGATACTTCGGATACCCAGCGAAGAGCTCGTCGCTCCCCTCTCCGGAAAGGAGCACCTTGACGTGATTTCGCGCGAGACTCGCCAGGCGGAAGATCGCGAGGTCCGCCGGCTCGGAGATCGGTGCATCCCGATTCCAGGTCAGGCGGTGCCACAGGTCACTAAAGTCCGAGGGCTCGACGATCACCTCGTGGTGACGCGTACCGATCGCGTCGCTGACCTCCCGCGCGTAGGGGAGCTCGTCGTAGCGCGGGTCGCCGAAGCCGGCCGAGAAGGTCTCGACCCCACCGCCCCCCCCGAGGCGCGACATCAGAGAGACGATCAGGCTGCTGTCAACGCCGCCACTGAGGTATGCCCCGACCGGCACGTCCGCCACCAGCCGACGAGAAACCGCTGCCTGGAGCGCATCTTCGACGAGACCGACCGCCTCATCCGCAGCACACGCGCTGGCGGCCTCCGTAGGCAGGCTCCACCAGGTCTCGATCCGGATCACGCCCTCGTCGCCGACCCGCAGCCGACTTCCGGGCGGCAGTTTCTTCACGCCGGCGAACAGCGTGTGTGGCGCGGGGACCGAGCGATAGGCGAGATATTCCTTCAGGCTCTCCTCATCGACGCGAACGTCCTCGAGGGCCGGAAGTAGCGCCTTGATCTCGGACGCGAAGGCGAGCACACGCCCGTCCCAATGGTAGTAGAGCGGAAGGACGCCCAGCCGGTCCCTGTGCAGCACGAGCTCGCGGTGCTCGGCGTCCCAAACGGCATAGGCGAACTGGCCATTCGCGCGGGTCACGCCTTCGGCCCCCTCGGTCCGGTGGAGAGCCAACAGCACTTCGGTGTCGCCCTCGGTCCGGAAGGCGTACCCGCCCTCTTCCAGCTCCTTGCGCAGAGCCTGATAGTTGAAGATCTCTCCGTTGAAGCAGATCGAGTGACGTCCGGCGTGCATGGGCTGGGGCGAGCCGTCGACGTCGATGATCGAGAGCCGGCGGTGACCGAAGGCGATCCCGTCCTCGATCCAGGCGCCGCGGTCGTCGGGCCCGCGATGAACGAGCTGGTCCATCATGCGCTCGAGGAGCGTCGGGTCGGTGGGCTCTCCATCGAAGCGACGAATGCCTACGATGCCGCACATGACGCGTCTCCCTGGAGGCTCGTTCGGGTGGAGGACGTCATCGCGGCACTCCCTTGTATTCGATGAGGGTGCTTCGCTTGCCGGTTCGGCGGCCGCGGTCGAATCGGAGCATCCCCTGCAGATGAGGCGCCTTGCCAATCACGCAGGCCGCCGCATAGAGCAGATTGTCCCGCAGCGAGAAGTTGGGACGTGGTTGGCGCAGACCGATCCGCAGGATCTGGAGCGGGATCGCGGCCGCGAGCAGAACCGAGAGCGGCGCGAACACAAACGCCGTCACGACGATCGCCGCCGGCAGGATCGCCGCCCAGAACCAGGCGCTCCGTACGTCCTTCTCGCTGCGCCCCTCGTCGGCGCCGGGGTGGAGCGTGCGCGCCTCCGCTGCCGCATGTCCCGCTCGAACGGCGCGGGTCCACCACTGGGAAGCCCGCCACATATCGGCGTCGTGGAGCGTCATCGCCGCATCGAGCCGGAGGATCCGTCCGCCCTGCTCCGCGAGCCGGACGCAGAGCTCCGGCTCCTCCCCGGCGATCAGGTCCTCGCGATAGCCCCCGACAGCCTGCAGCGCGTCCACCCGGATGAGGGAATCGCCGCCGCAGGCGCTCGTCTCCCCGACCGGCGTATCCCACTCCATATCGCAGAGCAGGTTGTACACGGAAGCGTCTGGATGACGCTCTCGCCGCCGACCACAGAGCACGGTCCAATCCCCGTCGACCAGGGCCGAACGAGCGGCGTGGATCCAGCCGGCCTCGATCTCGCAGTCCCCGTCGACGAACTGGACGAGTTTGACGTCGGGCCAGACCTTCGTCAGACGTTCGAAGCCCGCGTTGCGGGCGCGGGCGGCGGTGAAGGGAATCGAAGTATCGAGGTCGACGACTTCCGCCCCGATGGATCTCGCCATCGCGACGCTGTCGTCGGTCGAACCGGAGTCGACATAGACGATCGCGTCGACGTCCCGCCGTGCGGACTCGAGACAGACCCGGAGGCGCTCGCCTTCATTCCGACCGATCGCAACGACACCGACGCGAGGCGTCGCCGTTTCCGCCGCCCCGCCCGTCATGCCGCGCGCCGCTCCGGCGCGAGATCGAGCAGGTCCGCGAAACGGACACTCGGATCGGCGGCGAGTCGGGCCACGAAAGTCCGGAGAGACTCCTGCTTCTCGGACGTCT
>PAQX01000081.1 GCA_002709835.1 Deltaproteobacteria bacterium | reverse complement strand
GGACCCCACATAAAGCCACTAGAAGTACCTCTCTTGGCACTTCTCACACAGACCTGATATCTCGTACTCACGAGCCGTCAAATCGGTTCTAAAGCCCTCTACGGGCTTCCCACAGCCCATTGGAGCGGAGACACAAACTTCATTGAGGATAGCTTCCTCACGGTTCACACCGAAAAGGTTTGTGAGCGCACGCTCGATAGCAGGGGCTTTTTCAGAAGGAATTAACATTTACAGTCTCCATTTCTCAAAGGCGGGGTGACGATCCCCAACCAACTTACATATACATGGTACCAAATGGTGTATCAAAAGTCAAGTAAAAAACGAACGAAATCGAAAAAAAATTTGGCTGATTTTACGCTTATTTAGCCACTTTTGACGCAGTGCGAAAACGGAGTTTCTAACCCCAGAATCCGCCCCACCAGTAGAGAGCCACAATCAAGCCAGTGTCAACCAGGGTCACCAGACCGTTACGGCGAGCCTCTTTTCCGTGGAGGGCAAGAGCTACCGTGCAGTTGAAAGTCATAAGAATAATAGTGATAACTTGGGGAGCATTGATAGCAGCCCAGTAGCCACCCATGTGGAGCACAGTAAGGAGCAGCGGAAGGTGAACACAAAGCCACCAAGCATTACGGGTGAAAGTCTTGTTGTGACCCACGATGTTGGCAGCAACGCCGAGAGTGAGAAGAACAACCATAATGACTTGAGCAGTACCCATTTGAAAAATCCTTTGTTTGGGGGAAGAATTAGTCGGGAGGACCGCCTCTCGACCTTACATATACATTATAGCCATTGAGCGTCCAAAAGTCAAGGAAAAAAAGCAGGAGATTAAAAAAATTTTGAGTTTATTGGTCCCAACGATCTCTTATTCCAAAGTGCTGTAGGACAGCCCTTCTGATTGTATACTCCGAGACAGAATAGGGATCTTTTGCGGGAATAATAGAAGTGGGGGCAATATACATAGTGCCATACGGGGCATCGCAAATCCCAGAGGCGATGGAGGTGTATCCTATCCCAATGTCGCCCGAAAAAATATTTTCCCCAGGAATGTCTGTGTTCACCACATATACGAAATAATTGATGTTTTGTCCCATATAGTAATTATTACCGAGCGGTAAAAAAAAGAAAAGCCTGACAAAAGTCAGGCTTCTCAAAAAAATACATAGATTACCGTGCCAGCAAATATGATGCAATTACCATGATCGTGTACCTGTCGATTTTCGCAGCGGGTACAATGCTAGTCAACCTTTACTACCCCCGAAGGGCTCACTCGTTGTTGACTATGAGCGAGGGTCAGCCCTGGTATTGCGACCAACCTAACAACCCCTCATACCCTCTTGTTCTTCCATTATTTATGGGTCACAGTCTTCGGATAATCAGTTGCTAAAACCATACGTTCCACATGGCGGCACGAATATCTATTCATAAAAAATAAATAACATTAAGTTCTCCTAAAAGTTTTTGTTTAGCATAGCACCACATTCGATAAGGAGATTAAATTGATCAATCGTCTCCTTGCGGAAAAAATAATAATCTTCCTCCTTGAGTGTTCTCTTTGCTTCAAGAAACAAGGCATATAATTCCTCTGGTCCTTTCGCAACGTTGACCAGATAAATATATTCTCCAACCGAAAGGTTGTTATCCCAAACATCTACTTTCATATTCTTCCCCATATCTCTCCTTGGTTGACCTAATCGGTTACTCGTGCGATTTCAGAAAACTTCCACTCACGAGTATTGCCGCCTGTTTCAGACAAGCCGAGCCGCCACACATAGGCTTTGGAAACGGCTTCCTCGAAACAGCTTGCCGAAAACACCTTGTGTTTGGTGTTGGTCGGCTCCTTTGTTTTAAAAACTTTTACATAAAAATGTAGCATCTCATTCTCCTAGTAGTGCCTTGTCCTTCCAATATGAAAAGCTATGCTTAAGTATAGCAACAAACTCTTCATCTGTTAAGTTAGATCTTGTCCCACCCGAACTTCCAAAATGATTATGCATTAAAGTTTCGGGGTGAATGGGAGCTTCACCGAGAGTAGGAGAAGCATTAATGGAAACCACTTCCCAACAATCCCCAGAATCCGCAGGAAGATCATTATCGTTGTTCTCTGCCAGGACAGAAGAACTATACAGTACGACCTCTGTGAGCTTCGCAGGGAGCTTTTCCCCGTTAGCCACCCCAATGGTCTTCCTTGGCTCCTCGCCTTCTCTACGGGGCTTGTACGCCCCCTGAAGGGCATCTCCCGACTTAAGAGTACATACGCCTGAATAAAAGCCGTCTGGGGGAACAGTGATGATTACCACGCCCTCCCTGTATCCAGGCTTGCACATCTGCCAGTTATCAGATACGACTTCCAATAGTTGCATACTGTCTCCCTCGAAATAAGAAAATCTACTTTCCTTCGTGTGTCTATCTCTACAAAAAGAATTAACTGTTAGTACTGTGTCACCCTCCGCATAGCCATCGGCTTGGGAGTGGGCGCAGCTATCCCCATTGAAAATAAGGACTGGTTGCTTTTCATGTTCTGTTCTAATCATGCATCACCTTGATTGTTTTTCATTACAGCCATTTGTGCGAACCAATCGTCAATCCTGTGCTGTAAAATTTCTTTGTTGTTGTTTTGCTTTGCCCAATTTTCCATATCAGAAGCTTTTATTTCTTCCAACATAAACCACAGGCTCTCGTTCTCATCCTTAAGAGATTTAATTACCTTTAGCTGCCCTTCAACGACCGCCTTTAGTTCGGTTACTAACTCTTCTATTCTATTGTCCACTCCACTAATTGCTGTCAGTAGCGTGTCTATTTCCTTTAGTTCAAATTTATCCTTTGCCATCTGGAACCTCCTTAACCTTTAATACTATTTTTAGGTCATCGGGATGCTCAACATAGCTTTCTCCATTTGTCCAAACCACTTTTACTAAAAAACCTGCTCCGTTAAAAGCAATCTCCTCTTCATCAAACGCTAACATCTTCTCAAACATCTCTTGTCTCTCAATTGGGTACACATCTGGCTTCTGCTCAACCCCACGTAACGCATAGTACATTTTTAATTCTTCTAAAAACCCCTTTGCGTACTCTGGGCTCTCCTCTGCCTCTAATCTCTCCCACTCATCTTTAAGACTTAAGATCTCGATCACCACGCCTACGCCTGAATGAATAGCAAATGGCAAGTCATCTGAATACTCTACTAAATCACCTACTTCAATTTTGTTTTTCGGTTGTTGCACATTTGACCCTCGACCTATTAATAAATAGTTGGGTCATACAAACAATCTTATTACTCGTCATGCTTGGCAGTGAACTTGTTCATAAAGATTCCGTTAGGCAATCCCCCTGAAACCATTCCTCCGTGCTTGGCAATAATATACGTCACAAACTGGGTTGGGACGTATGCATAAACCGTGTCCGTAGGCTGCGTGGGATCCTCACAGTACGGCATGATGCACTCCTCCCGCTCCGAAGGGAAACCGATCTCAACTTCGGAATAGGGACCATAGTCGTCCCTCGGGGTACAGTACAAACCGTCACCCGCCTGAACTGACATACGAAAACCATCTGCACATACAACTTGTTGATTCCTCTTTCTAAACATAGTATTTACCACTCCACTTAAATTTTATAATTAACATAATACCATAAACAAATCGAAATTGTAAGTGCTAATAAAATAAATCTGAACTCTGGATCTTGGTAAATTTTTTGGGGCATTTTTTAAATCTCCATTTTTTTCAGCGCTATTGAAAGCGTACATAGGCAAGATCCGTACCAGTAGTAGGGGGGTGGTACTTACATTCCGCTACCCCGTGGGGGGTGGGGGAGGTAGTGCCCCTACCCCATACCCTATCACATTGAACAGGGCATGTCAAGTATATACTTATATTATTTAGAACACCGCCTGCGCTGTGTGCTTGCACTGCTTACGGAACTTGAACCCCTTGCATGTGCAGTACCTCTTACCATTAGGATACTTGGTGATTGTATACTCACCTACCCTAGCTGTCTGCTTACCTCTCTGTCTATACCGAAGCTCTCGGTTGTGGCAGTCAACACAACCATTGAAGTCATGCTCTGCTTTGCCACCACAGGCACCGCAGTAACGGTAGTGATAACCTTCATCGTTATCTACCCACTGTCCTTTACGTTGCCACTTAATCCATTCTGTCATATCTCTATCTCCTTTGGGGAAGGTTACTAATCTTACTTACATATATATTATAGCCGCTGGGCTGCTGGAAGTCAAGGACTTTATTAATTATTTTTATTATGATCCTCCGAAGGATCTTTTACTGTTAACAAAAAAAGCACGGGTAACACCACCAACCCGTGACTAACTGGTCATCGCTCGACCTTGCTTATGCCATTCCCCGACAGCTTGAACGTTCAAGTGGCTGTCTCCTCCGAACACCTTGATACTTACCTGTTACCAGAACTGGCTATATCAGGATGCTCTACATCATTAACTATTATAACATTTTATTTATTACCCTCGATTAATCTTCAACCGCAACCACACGCTCGTTGGTCTGGAAGTAAGGATGCTTGGCGTAGTACGCCGTGGTCATCCACATTCGCTGACACTTGGAAGCGATAGGCTTGGGAGCACACATATCCGTGAGGATGATGTGACCATCAAAGTTACGCTCATTGACATACTTGGTAGGAGCATTGAAGCAAGTGCCTCCATACATCACACGCTCACGCTTGCGATTCTCTCCCTTCTTCCAAACATAAATCTTATCTTCTCCAACCTCACTGTCGAACGGAATCACCGTGAACTCTGCAAGCTTGGCAAGCTTATTAAGCTCGGCAAAGAACTGGGCAAGCATCTGGTCATCAACAGAGCCAGACTGGTCAATGCTGATTGCAATCTTGGCAGTTCGGTTTGTCTTACGTCCTGGGTGGACATAGGCGTACCGCCGATTAATTCGCTTGATGGTAGAAGACTTGTTAGCCTTCTGGCTGGTCTTGATGAAGTATCGAAGAACCTTCTTCCAATCAATCTTGGCAGTGAGCTTGTCCATGATTTCCTGTCGGACACCAGCAGACACGCTACCCCAGCCATTGCTCTTGCTGGCTTCTTGAGCAGCCTCCTTGAGAGCTTCCTTCAATCGTTGCTTGGCAATCTCATTGGCAGTGTTATCCTTGCCTTCTTGCTCACCCCAACCAGAGTGGTCATCCCAAGGCTGGGGCTCGCCACCATTACCTTGACCTTGCTGGGGCTGACCTTCGCCATTACCCTCACCACCTTGACCTTCGCCTTCTCCCTTCTGACCGCCTTCTCCTTGCTCACCATTATTATTATTATCTTTATCACCCTCGGGCAAGTTTTCGAAATACCATTCCGCAGACTTGCCAGCAGGCATATTTGCAAAGTGACCCTCACCAGGGATTAGAGCGCCTTCAGGCAACTCACCAATGAGGTGAGAGTTAATCGCTAGGTCAGTAGCGAAGTTCCACTTGCGAGACATGCCAGCCTCTGGCAAACGACCAGTGACATGCTCAAAGATCAAGTGGTAGAACTCGTGCTTGAGAACACCAGTCCGATGAGCATCAGACAACCCCTCAAAGAACTCTGGGTTGTAGACCATCTCGAACTGACCAGTCTCTTGGTTGACTTTGACACCAGCGGTCGGTACCGCAGTGGTGGCACGCTTGTCAATCTTGCGTGAGAGGGCTGCAAAGAAGGGCTCTTTCATCAGGAGCCGAGCAGTATGTTTGTTCAAATCAAATGTCATTTTTATCCTCTCTCAACCAACTCACATATACAATATAGCAGCTAGGGGACCAGAAGTCAAGCATTATTTTAATAATCTTTGAAAAAAAACGGGGTCGGGACGGGCACGACTGTTTGTGCCCAATCCCTTCCCCTAATCCTTCCCCAAGGATTAAGCCTCTTCTCCAGTGAGAAGCGTCACGATGTGACCCGCAACGGGCACGCCATCAACCACGCTCTGGTGGAGGTTAACAGTGTTGTCGATGTGACCATCACCCAGCACCGTCCAAAGCTTCATAGCCACTTCACTAGGAAGGGTCAGGAAGTACGCAGCCAAGTTGTTGATTTGCTCAACAGGCAGCGCCTCTTGGAACACCTTCGTGCTCTCCATCTTATCGACAAGAGCGCAGTGGTCATTGATACCGAACTCGGCAACCTTCTCAAGCTCACCGTTAACGAGAATCATCTCAACAGTGACCTGACGTTCGTACTTCTCGGCGAAGTCACGGAAAGCAACAGCAGCCTCAAACCCGACAAAAGCACAACTCAACTCGTAGATGGTGCCAGCTTGACCCTTGCGATTCTCATCGGTCAGGAATTGAGCAGCCTCAAGGCACTCATTCAAGCGGTCCCAAGAACGACGACTGGGGTAAACCTTGTTAGGCTCGAAGTCACCAGTGTGCTCAAGGTGGTCACGATTCTGGTTAATGAAGTCCCAGACGATCTCGTTGACGTTAGGCTTTGCCCAGTTCAACCAGTCTTCAACCGTAGGCTCAACATCGAACACGGTCCAACGGTCAAGCTCGGCAGGATCCATCTCACCAACCTGATATTGCTCGCCATGCTCACCACCGTTAACAGCAGCGAAGATGAGAGTATCAGGGTGAAGAACGTGACCGTTCAGCTTACGAGAGTCGGTCAACTCAAAGATACCTTGACGGACCTCAATCGTAGCACGGTCAACTTCGTCCAAGAACAGGACAACAGGCTTGTTACAAGCCTCAATGTACCAATCAGGAGGACAGAAGGCAGTGACGTTACCGTCGGTCTTCGGAAGACCAACCAAGTCACCCTCTGTCATCTGTGAAGCACGACGCTCCACAACGGGCAAACCCAAGTTTGCCGCCGTCTGGTAAACGACGCAAGACTTACCAACACCGTGGCGACCACGAAGCAGGATGGGTTTGCGAACTGCCGCCACATGGGGCGCAACAGCAACAAATGTTTTAAAATCAACAGCCATAATTTCTATCTCCTTTGGGGAAGGGAATCAATCTCTCTCAACCAACTCACATATATAATATACACTCTGGTGGACCAAAAGTCAAGCATTATTTTGAAAAAGATCCACTTTTTTCACCTTAATCTTCCCACTGATTATCGTAGTGGTTAGGACTTTGACGGTCCTTAAAAACCTCTTTAATATCAATGTCTTCCAACTCAAGCCAACCATCTGGAGGATTAACACCCCCAGACACAGGACCAACCATCTGGAGTCCATGACTATAATTAGTCTGGGTAATCCCTTCTGGTAGAGACTCTGGATCGATCTGCGGGAAATTCACATTTCGCTCTCGCTCCCACCTAGAAGCAGTGGTAGCACCAGTCAAGCGCTTCAAGCTAAAGAAGTTAGTCCGACCAGAAGCAAAAGTTTCGTGGGTGACATTTTCCCAGACATGACCCTGGACCATGAAAGCAACCGCATTGCCATACTCATCCTGTTGGAAGAGAGAGCCAATACCAGCACCCATCGCTCGAACCTCACGCAAAACAAACTCACGCACCCGTCGGGCATCGGTTAAATATTGTTCTTTTGCTTGGGCAAGCTCGGCACACGTCCGAGTATTGTGACCCGTCTTATTGCAATACTTGCAGCGACGAGTACCACCCGCACGCCTCTTCTTCATCTCTGGCGCTGCATCGCCATCGAGCCACATGCCTGTGCGCTGGGCGTACATCCGATGCCAATAACCCTCACGACCCTCGCCGTTCTCAACCTCGGCTTCAGCACGCTGCTTATAGTGTGCCGTTTTCTGTGGGCACGTCCGAGAGTTATGTCCCTTGTCACCACAATAGCGACAGTAAACTGTTCCGCTCCAACTCATTATCTTTCTCCAAGGGGAAGTTCATTCATTCTCAATCTCTCACTCACATATATAATATACACGCTGGGCGATGGAAAGTCAAGCACTTTTTTCGCTATCGGACATTTTTTGTCCGTCAATCTGATCCTCTCTCATCACAAAATTTGGGCACCCAAGGACGGAATCGAACACGCCAATTTCAACCTACCAATAGGCTTGGGGAGTGGCTTCGCTTCAGGATAATCAGCCCGTCAACATCGCCTTTTTATTTCACCAAGTGATTAGCTCGGTGGCTCGGCGTTGAAAGATAATCACTCCTCTCAACCACCTTACATATATATTAGACCACAGATCGGATCAGAAGTCAAGCAAATAATGACTCTTTTTTAAAAAAAGTTTCGGCATGGCTCTTGCAAATGCACAACCCGTGCCAACTCGATTGGCATGGTCCTTGCAATATATAGCAATAAGCGTGCCAACTATAAAAAACTTGACATGCGCTAGTTAATGTGTGAGATACTAACTCATTTTCCCCCTATTTCCCAAACCATATAACAGATCTTCCACTTCTCCCCACTTATTACCACTCACCCCCACCAGCTTGCACATTACTGTGCATTATTAAACTTTATTAATGCAATATATCACATTGTCCAGTCATGTTTTATATTCTATTGCCTACTACCAGGGAACACTAGACACTACCTGCAAGTCTTCCGCCCAATAGGATTCTTCTTCCCAGCTTACCCCTGATGGAAGGTTTGTCCACTTCACCCAAATGGTATCATAGGTTTGATTCTTACACGCTGGGAACCTGATAGCTTTAGAGCCTACCTTCTCTATCCTTACCACTATCCCTAACCAGTAATCGTATTGTGGGTATGTTCTCTTTACTAGGTCACCTACCTTGAATAACATATTATTTTTTATTGTCCTCCGACATCTTTATATTTCACCCTCATATTTTAAAACATACTCTTGGGGCACCACATTGAGGTTGGCAAACCCCCCATGAAGTTCTTTAGCTTTCTTATTGTAAGTTAGGGCAGCTTGATGCTCGCAGGTGAAACGACCCAGACGGTAATATTTACCGTTATGTTTTAGCCGCACTCTCCACTTCTGTTTTTCCTTATCCCAATACACCCCCAGATATTGCGAGCTAGAGTTCTTACGGCTTCGTACATTTGACCTGTTTTGAGAATGGGTTGCGAACCTTAAATTTTCTTTTCTATTGTCTAGCCCGTTGTGATTAATATGATCAGTGACCATACCCTTTTCAGGCTTGCCAAGAATAAGATGATGAAGGGGAAGGGTTGTCCTTCGTCTGCGTCGTCTGCCATCGGCAGGTATTCTCCATCCCCCTTCAGGGTGAAGTATAGACGCTTGGACATATAATACCCGATGATTCGGTAGCAGCGACCAGCAATGCTCTTTAACCCTATCCCAATCCTCTGTGTCAATGATAGCTGTGTACTTGCCTGGAAAGTATTTATTCTTACTCTCTATAAATATAAATGTTGTTCCATCATTATTGTGTTGAAATTTATTCTTCGACAATGCTCGCCTCCCCACCCTTTGGGCTTCTGTTATACTACTTCTAGCAACACGGGGTTTGCTGGCACAGGATAACCACTACCCCAATCCACCAATACCCTTGGATCATATCCTTTTCTCTCTTCTATCCCCAACACTTCACCTACCTCTTCTCCGCCTGAATCCTTTATACCTGCGAATACAAGCTGGGGTGTTAGTCTTACCTTTGCTCCTACCTTTATATTACTGCCATGCCAATCAACCATTGGTTTTACATTATTATTCATTATTACCCTCCGTAAAGTTTTAGTCTAATCAGTAAACTCTTGTTCATTGTCCTCGCCCTTGTCTTCATCCACTAGGACATACACAACTTCGTTTGTTATTGCTGCTGATGGGTCTTCCTTTAGTGCATCTAGTGCATCATCGAATGCATCATCGACTGTCTCACCAAAGCCCACCACCGTTAAATTAAATTGATACCTTTTGCCTGAATTCATCTTTTTGATCCCAGAAGCTTTTATATTAATAATATACCACTATTATACATCTGTTTTTAAAATCTGTCAAGCTTTTATTTTTATCAATGCGTGACCCTGAACAACGGCTACTCTACCATTCGGTTCTAGAACCTTTGTGTACAGGTAACGGCTGCGATCATCAGCCTCCAACACGAGCAAGGCTGAACCATCTACAGCCCACTTTGTTCGGTTCATGCAAGCGTAGATTAGACGCATGGCTGATGCGTTTTCTGTTATATTATATTTTACTAAATCACCTTTCTTCAACCTTGTCACTCTTTCACTCTCGCTTCACTTACTATAAGCAGGTTCATCCCAAGAGCCGTGACTGGCTCTCTGGGGAATTTGTTATCTGCAAACTTTATACTGTACGAATCGTAACCCGCTTCGACAACAAGGGCAACTCGGTCGCTAAACTTGCAGTAGCTTTTTAATCTCACCAAGTCGCCTACCTTGAACATCATTCTCCTATAACCTCTTTGTCACAGCTTGCGGCATCAAGGTTAGCTTTTTGAACATCGGGCGTGGCAACCACTCTGGCTGGATAGCAAACACGACCCTTACCTGCATGTCACTAGCCTCAAGTACTACCATCGGTGTCTTATACTTTGCAGCCCACTTGGTCATCCAACCCTCGTGCCTTGACACATAGTTTTTCTTTACCCTGACAATATCTCCAACCTCTAACATATTAACACCCACACTTTTCGGCGAAGCCGATTTCAAAGTACCAAATCGCAACAGTGGTAAGAACCACGGCGGCTGTGTAGCCAACAACAAGAGCCCATGCTTTAATCATTATAATCTCCCTGTAACATCAGTAGCAATAGTTTTAGCGGTAGTCCCATCAGGATGAAGGACGGTAAGAAAGTAAATGGGTCGGCGGTCACACTTCTTCAAGCGTCGTCCCTTCCGAACATCAAGAACAAGAAGCGGAGCCTTGGCTTTGGCGACAGCAATCTTGTCGTCGGTGTGATACCCACGAAGAGCACCAATTTTGTAACGAACTAAATCTCCAACCTTAACCTTGGTCATGTTAGGCTCCAACAGCAACGATGTAAGTGAGAAGGGCAACCCACCCACAAAGGAGGGCAATTTTAAGAGTGATAATAGTTTGAAGTCTCATTTTGATCTCTCAAGGGAGGGGAAGTCTCTCTCCCTTACACTATTAATATAGCCGTTTGAGATCCCAAGTCAAGAACTTTATTAAAAAAACATGAAATTTTTTTTCTCACTCGCTTTTTTCTGGATCGCCCTCGACACTTATTTTCTCTAGCTGGTGATTGCCCACCCAAACAATATATCCTTGTGGCTTCTGCCAAAGAACCTTAACTCTCGGTCTGTTGCCCAGACGCACAGACACATATTGCTCAATCACAATGCCTGCTCCGTAGTCTGGAATGCCTGCAAGATGTTGAACCAAATCTCCTGCTTGAAGTTCCATGATTAAAATGCCTGAATAGCAACATCAAACGGAACTGGTGCTTCTAGTGCCTCATAATCATCTGGATCAAGAGCAATAAGACCAGCATCAGGATTTGCTAAATCAACTGGAACATAAAGAGCAGTACCACAAGCACCATCTGCTCCCCAACGATTAGTAACAAGATCATCTGCTGTAACAAGACGAACAGCACCCGCATCAATACGAGCAACACGACAAAAATAAACATCACGAACAACACGAATAAAACGAGCATAACGATCTGTGAACATTTTTTCTCTTCCAACAGGCGGGACACCATCGCCCCAACCACTTTTATATTGTAGCAGAGAGAGGGTGGAAGTCAAGGCTTTAAAGTTTTATTTCAAATAAAAAAATGCCACCAGCCCACTCTGGGGCTGATGACACCAAGAAGTTTTATTTAGTTGCAGCATTCGCACTGACAAGATTTGCAGCACTCGCACTTACAACCACATCCATTCGAATAAGACATGATAAAGCCCTCCTATTATTAACTAGATACTGGATACTTAAGTTTTAAAATATCTGAACGTCTTGTCCACCTATAGTCAGAAGACTCTGGGTTTTGGAGATCTTTTTTAATCTCCTCGATCCTCTTATCCCCAGCAGGACAATCACAATAAACCCTAACCACCCTCGTACAATACATCTGGACATAACCATAATCGTCGCAGTGCCTACACCGATGTTGATTCACTTCTGCTTACAACCTCACAATCTCTTCTAGACCACACGGGCTTGTTGCCCTTCGTACAGAGAACCATGAACATATCGTGCTTTGAAGTATATTTTGCTTTTCGGACAAGCTTGACTACAACACCATAGCCCTTCCAGCCTTTGTGTTTTACCAAATCACCGACCTGCACTCATCACCTCCGCTTGTCGTTGCAAAACCGTGCCCGTTGACCAAGTGAACCCATCTGCACATTCAGTTCCAACCAGCGCACCGCCAAGGACTTGAAGATACACAGCCTCGTAGTCCTCGTTTTGGCACACTTTTAAAATCAAAGCGAGCACGCCAGTCTTCTTAAACTTTATCAAATCACCGACCTGCATTGATAACCTCCAACTCGTCATCGTGCATCGGGTGGAGCCCGTCGTAAGACTGTTCATGCCCAGCACCATCACGACCTTGACCTTCAAGACCAGCGAAATGAACGAGTGGTCCGTGCATGTCGAAGCGAGCAACGACACCCACACGGTTTCGATAAAACGCAGGAACACCGACGAATCGAACCAGATCACCAACTTGCATTGTTTCAATCCACCTTTTCAAGAGAAGTCACGGGAATGGCATAGGCGGGACCGCCGCCGTTTTCAAGTTCTAGATGGACAATGGTGCCACCATGCCAGACGGAATCTATAACCCACCTAGAGCTTGTGCCTTTGAAAACTACAACATCACCTTTTTTCAATCGCTTGGTCATTTTCCTGACCTCCTCTCTTATTTATCTTTCTTTATATTATATAAATAACATGGGTAAGCTAATAAGTCAAGGAAAAAGCGACGTTAAAACTTACTTTTTTACCATTTCGATTGCCTGCTCCACAGAGATGACGCCATCAAGACCTTCTATCAGTTTCACGGTACGGCGCTTGTTGTCGTTGACATCACCAGCAACAATATAAAACTTACACTCTTCGCTGAACAGCTTTTTGTAAACAAAAGCATTGTAAGCTTTCTGCTTCGCACGGTCACTTCGGTATGTCGTAGTTAGATCGAGATAATGCATTACGCCGCCGACATTGGCATGGAAATCAAAATCCACAACCTGCTCAAGACCGTGTGAGTTTGTGAAGGTGGGTTTGTCGCTCTTACCCGACTTCGCCAAGCCTGTCTGTTCAGAGAAATAGTTCTCCAACTCAAGACCGTTGCGTGCTTTATACCCATTTGCTTCACCGTGCTTAAAATTATTATTTGACATGATAACTCCTTTTATTATTTAATTTCAAATGGTACTGGAAGATTACGTTGTACAAAAGTTGAGTAAATGGTCACCATCTTAAGTGCCTCTGACTCTCCATAATAATGTTTGATGTAGTTGGATAAGAAGGCGATCTCATAACCCTCATCATTAATGGTGTTTATGCCCTCTTTCACCTTATCCATTCTAGTGTTCCCAACCGAACCGACAAGCAGTTCATACACCTCGTCAAATTTTGTTTTCCACTTTTCGTTTATTAGTTCTAACCTCATCTCTGCTCCTTAATTCGTGCTCAAGTTTGGCAACTCGAATCTGTAATTCTCGCACCTGCTCCCGATACGTTTGCACCACCTCTTGATGGATCCTCATCAGTTGGCTTGGCAAATTTGATACTTCGTTGTTCACCTCAAACCTCTACTTTACGCTTGATACCCAAGCAAATTGAACTACCATGATTATAACAGACAAACCAACACATGTCAAGGTCTTTGGTGTAAACATGCTTTCTTTTAAGAACCACCAAGTCAGTAGCGGAAACACAAAATAACTGGCTGCAAAAGCCAAGAACCGACCAACCCAGGCTTCACCCGTTTCTGCATATGCGAACCTTGCGGCGTACAAAAACAACAGAGAGCATGGAATAGAGTATATGCAACAAGTCAAGACTGGTCTATCACGCCACCACTCCCACACGAACTGGCTGTTGATCTGAAACCAAGACAAAGTGTGGGCAGCAGTAAACAACAACGTTGCATAAATTAAATTTGTGTTAGACTGAACCCACTGGACCATCTCAACCTCGGCTTAATTTGTTAAAAAACTCAACCTCTTTTGCCACGAGAACTGGATCTACTTCGAACGGCATTGACTCTTCCACCAGATACTCAAAACGGCTGGTGCGACCGTGGTTACATGCATAGAAAAACTTAAACTTGTACTTCAAAAGACACGACACCGCATCATTAAACATTTTCCGTTGCCCCTCAATCAATTCGTCCACTGCAAACATGGTGGGGCAGCTTAATATAAAATAAGGGGCTTCAATATTGTTGGCGTTGCAGTGACTAAACACTTCGGCGGCATTAAAGATTGCTCGCTTCGCAAAACACTTGTCAACATAGTGTCCCTTGTCCTCCTCAACAGCTAAAATTTTTCTCGACTCCTTTTCCACTATATACTGGTCAGCGGTAAACTCGTTACCAAGATATCGCCTAAACTCTTTAGCCTCTTTCGGGGAAGCAACATCTAAATATTTATACTTTTTAATCTGGGCTGTTCTAAACTCTTCATAGCTTTTCCCAACAACATCTTTAGCCGCCTTGTTAGATGAGGCAATAATACTCATCACTCTTTCATAATGCTGTTGCAGCCCTCTGGAATACTCCTCACTCTGTTGAATCATTTTCTCCACCCTTCCAAGCTGGTCCTCTGTGAATAGTATATTTACCCTGTCTGTGCATTTTGCGAAGCTTCTCCAGCGTCATAGTTTTTGCGCCTTCCGAATTGTAACTCGTCTCAACATACTCAACCGATTCCTTCAGAGTTGTATCTGTTCCCATAACCCTGGTGATGATCATTGAGTAGCCATAATCGTTTACGACCATATCACCCGCTCGAACCTCTAATTCGGAGGGTTTAGAGTCTTTAAGCTTCTTCTTGAATCTGCGTGCTGCTGCGAGATTATCACCACTCATTTACAACCTCCACCACTCTGGCTTGTTTTGTTTCCAGTTGGCAATGTATGACTTTTCGCCGTGATAGTAGCTACGATACGCATCGACAGCACGTTGTGATTTGTACTGGTCGGGCATAGCTTGAGCGTGTGGTGTAAGCTCACCGTCTGGGATCTGTGCAGCTTGCGTAGCACACCACTCAATGACATCTTGTGACTT
>PAQX01000080.1 GCA_002709835.1 Deltaproteobacteria bacterium | reverse complement strand
CCTTCCCGGGACTGTCGGGAGTCGAGCGCACCCGTGTCGACACGCGGGCGCGCTTTCTGTCGGGCGCTCTCTGGCCCTCTACGCGCGCGGCCTCGGCGGCGATGGCCCACGCGCTCGCGAGTGAACTCGACGAGCTCGAGGAGGCGCCGTCACTGCCGATCGCGCAGTCGCTGCTCGCGGAGCTCGACGCGCGCCGCGCGGCTTTCCATGCGGGCGCGGATCGGACAGGCGACGACCAAGGTACGCTTCGCGCGCTGCTCTTCCGACCGGGGCGATCGCTCTGGAGCGGCGAAGCCGAAGCGGCGAGCCGCGGCTTCTTCGATGTCGCGGACCGTCCTCCGCCGATTCTCTGGCTGGAAGCGATCGCGCGACCGAGGGCGGCGGGCTCCGGCGAAGTCGAGGTGGGGATCCTGTGTGGCATCCCCGAGGTGGTGCTCGACGCCGCCGAAGCGGGCGTGGGCCTCTGCGCGAGCGGGGCGCTCACCTGGGTCGGCGATCCCGAAGCCGGGTTCGCCGATGCGCTCCCGACGTGGATCGGTCAGAGCACCCGGACGGGCTGAGAGCCCAAGGCCTGAATGCGCACCTGGTCGCGCTCGTCGAAGATCATGACCTGCTGCATCCCCGCGGCACGCAGGCGGTCGATGATCTGCTCGGCGATCGCCACGCGCTCGTCGCGGGGGAGGGCGAGCCAGGCTTCATCGATCTCCCCGACGAAGGAGCGGCCGGTGCCCGCCGCATCGCGACGTCCCGCTTCGAGGTAGGGCGAGACCGCGGCGAGCTGGTCGCGGCCGAGCCGGTCGAGGTCGCCGTCGCGCTCGAGATAGAGCCAGACGCCGACGAAGATCGCGGCGGCGAGAGCGACGCTCTGCGAGAGGCGTGCCCAGGGGATGTTCACGAGGTGCAGTCGACTCGGGGTGTTCGCCTCGTCGGCAGCGGTCAGCGCCTCGCGCACGAGGTCCCGCGCGTTCTCGCGCGCGCCGCCATCGCTCGCCTCCGGCTTCTTGCGTGGTTGCGACGGCGGAAGCGCTTGCGGTTTCGTGGCGGCGCGCTCCTCGCGGAGGTGCTCGGCCAGGGGCGCCAGAAGGAACTTGTTCTTCAGTTCCGAGAGGGCGCAGGCGACGCGATAGGCATCGTCCTCGATGTGCCCGTTGATCTCGTCCTGGAACAGTTTGGAGAGTTCGTTGACCCAGGCACCGGTCAGATGATCCGGAGGCAGGCCCGCGTCCTGGAAGTCGACGCCGAGGACGGCGACGGAACGACAAAGGAGGCCGACGAGCACCGCGGTCCCGAGCGGATCCTTCGACGTTGCGAGATCGGGGCCCTGGAGCGCCTTGCGTTCGTTGTCGGCGAGGTACTCGAGGTCGAGCGCCCACGCGATGCGATCCGTCGGCGTCGGCTCGGGCGTCTCGCCGGCGAGGCGACGCACCACGGCGGCGGCGAGATCGCGCAGCGGGACCGATTCGAAAACCGACGTCGCTGCGAAGGTCTCGCGAGCGTGTGCTTCGCCCGAGAGGTCGCCCCAATCCGCCGAGTCGAGCTGCCCTTCGTCGACGCGCGCCAGCAAAGCGGCGTTGTAGGTCACGATCGCGCGGAGGATCCGCGGCGCGAAGTAGAGCGCCCCAAGCTCGGCCTTGCGCTGATGGAGCGTACGTTGAAGGCGCTCTTCTCGGAGCGCCTCCGCGTCCAGGTTCGCGGCAGCGAAGAACTCGCCTTCGATCTCGGCGAGGCGCGGGTCGCTCGGATCGTCGTGGGCCTCGCAAAGGTGCGAGAGCCGCTCGGTGAGCGTGACCGGATCGAAGCGCACTGCGCCCGGCTGGGCGCCATGGGTGCAGAGCAGGGTGACGAGGGAGTCGATCGCGCCGATGCGTTCGCCGATTCCCGGGGCACCGGAGAAGCCCTGCGCGATCAGCAGGTCGAGGAGGTCGAGCAGTCCGCGGCGATCCTCTTCCCCGAAGCTCGGGAGCGCGGATCGCAGGCGCGCGACGGGGAGACTCGTCGCGACGTGACGGATCGAGGTCTCGAACTCGCCGAGCAGGTTGTCGATGCCGTCGAGGGCCGACGCCGAGACGTCGCTGTGGGAGTCTACGAGCGCGGACAGGTACTCGGTCAGCGCCTGCCCGGTCGCGCCGATCTCGTCCTCGTCTCCGACGAGGCCGGCGGTGGCGAGGACGCCCCATGCCGAGCAAAGGTCATGCACCCGCTCGAGGCGCGAAGTGAGGGACGGGTCCTGTCCGATACCTGTGGGCAGGCCCGGTTCGGCGCTCATGCGGGATTCCTCGACGGCGTGCGGCGGGGCCGCGTCACAGGGAGCGGATCTAGTAGACGGTGCCGCTCGTGATGCAGGATCCGAGGATCTCGGGCGTCAGCGTCGTCTGAACGCAGCCGAGGCCACCGTCGACGAAGCTGCCGTCGCCGGCCGCCTTCTTGTAGCCCCAGATCTGGACGATCCCGTCCTCGTCGAGGTCGGCGGCGGCATCGGCGGTGTAGCCGCTCGCGTCCGCAGCGACGGCGACCGCGTAGGAGAAGAAGACGCGGCCTTCCGGAGACCAGCCGAGCGCGGCGAAGTCGCTGCCCGCGACGTCGAAGTCGACGGCGCCCGCACCGGGGATGATCGCGGGCTCGGCGTTCGCGGCGAGATATTCACCGGTCTCTCCGAAATTCGCTTCCTCCACGACGCGGATGGCACCGAGGTTGGTCTTGGCTTCCGTGGTCTTCGATCGGAGCTGCTGGGAGGCGAGCATCGGCACGGCGATGGACGCGAGAACTCCGATGATCGCAACGACCATCATCAGCTCGATCAGCGTAAAGGCCCGGAGACGGTTCGATCGGTTGTGTCGTGTGTTCATGGTGAGAAGCACATCGACGTGACACGTGAGCCACTGGAGTAAGATCGATCATGCGATGGCCCGATCTCGCAGAAACCTCTGCCTCCGGCATCCGGGCGGCAATGAACGTGCAGCCCAGATGCCTTCCGAACCGCGTCGTTTCGAAGGGGAAACGGTGCTGCTGTCCCGCGCGAGAAACGGTGCCGCCTGGCGCAGCTTCCGCATCGTCGTCAGCGTGAGTGTCCGCTCCGCCACCCGCTTCTCGTGGAGCACGTCGGCGTGCGTCCGGTCGAATGGTCCGGGTAGTCGAAGGAGTCGAGGGGGCGAAGGCGACTGCCGCCCGAACCCGCTCGAGTTTTCTGCGAAAAAGCGCGGGGCCGCGTGAAACCGATTCGAGCGGATACGCTACTTAATCTCGAAGTCAGGTGGCGGCGCCTCGCGAACTCGTGATCCGACGCGTTTTCGCCGTGAGTCAGAAGTGACCGAAGCACTTTCGATGAGTCGCGAGCGCCGGCGAAAAGTTCGGTTCGAGTTGCCCGATCGAGGCTGGAACCGCGCTTAGAGAGACAGAGCGTGACCCGGGGCGGACCGGAGAGGTCGGGGACGCATGAGATGAGCCAGCAAGGATTGGAGGCACACGGAATGCGTGTCCAGAACCGGATGATTCGATTTTTTCTCTCTGCCGTGGCGCTGATCGCGGTGGCCGCGACGGTCGGTTGCGGCAAGAGCGCGACGACCCCCGACGAGCAGGTGCCCAGCGAATTCGCCGGTGCTCCCGAGTGGGTTCTCCAGGGCTGTAGCGCCTACTGGGGCGACGACGGCGGCGCCCGCATCTGTGGCGTCGGCAACGCCAAGTTCACCGGCAACATGTCGATCACGCGCACGAAGGCTACGTCCCGCGCGCGCACCGAAATCAGCCGGACCCTCGAGACCAAGGTCAAGAACATGGTCAAGGACTTTCAGGAGCAGGTCACGGACGGTGAATCCGAGATGACCGCCGAGCAGTTCTCGAGCACGACGGTGTCCCTCTCCAAGGCCACTCTGAACGGGACCCAGCTTCAGCAGACCTGGATTTCGCCCTCGAACGAGCTCTACGTGCTGGTCGCCCTCGACGTCGCCGCCTTCGAGAACTCGGTCCGCGAGATGGACGAGATGAGCGACAGGTTGCGGACCTTCATCGAGTCCCGCGCCAAGAAGTCCTTCCAGGAGTTGGACGAGGAGATGGAGGACTACTGATCCTCCGACGACGGGCACGCGGTGGGCTCGAGGCTCCCCGGTCCGGGTGGTTTTTCGATGAAGACGATGATCGCGAGGAGAGCCGCGAGTCTTCTGGGACTCGTGGCTCTTTTCTTCTCGACCCTCGGCGGCTGTGTGAGCCCGCCGCCTGGCGGACCGCCCGTGACGGGCCGCTTCCTCGGATTCGAGGATCGGCTCGACCTCGACGGCCTGCAGCTTCAGGGGCTCGCTCAGGGTGAGGTCCTTGCCGATCAGGATCGTCAGCTTCGAGCCGACCTTCGGGGCCTTGGGGAGCTCGATGCGAGCGCCGGTGTCCGACAACTCGAGCAGCGTGGCCGGATGCTTGAAGAGGCCCGTACCGACCCGGACCGGATGGCCAATCAGAGTGCGCTTACGTCTGCGGCGCTCGGGGCCCCGATAGATCTGGTGGAGCAGAACCAGGCGCACGGTCCGCGGATGGATGGGGCGTCGGATCACGAGCGACGCGCCCACCCGGCTCAGTTGGGTGAGCATCGTCTTGCTGGCGTTGTCGGCGATCGCGAGGGTGTTCGGCCAGCGCGAGAGATTCGGAGTCGGGCCTTCGAGGAGGCGTGTTCCCGGCACGATCAAGACCGAGGCGTCCGCGACCTGGTCCGCGGTCGGCATCCGCGCGCCCCCGTGGATCACGACGGGGACGGCAAGGGTTTCGAGGGCCTGCACGAACTCGGACAGCTCGCCCGCGCGTTGGATCACGATCGCGCGGTCGTTCCCCTGTTCGCTGCTGGACTCACTCACGAAGTCGCGCTTCCCTTGCCCGCGAATCGAGTCTTCCGTGGCCCCACGGATGTCTCGGCAGGGGGGGCCGCACCACGATTCGACCGTTCGGCCTCCCGCCTGAAGCTCCGCCCGAGGAATCGGGCGCGAGCGCCCGGAGTCGTCGGTCGGATCCAGCGGGGGCCTCCGGCGACCGTGGGCGGTCCGTTGGGCCAGGGGAGGCACGGAGAGGCGATGGCTACGAGAGAGGGCGGCGAGAATCGGGCTTTGCCTGGCGGAAATCGAATTCCCGGCCACGAGATCGAGGAGCTCGCCAGTCGCGCGAGCGGGCCCGGTGGGCAGCATGTCAATACGTCGAGTACCCGGGTCTCGCTGCGCTGGAATCTGCGGACGTCGGGAGGGCTTACCCGGAGCGGCAGAGAGCGGTTGCTCGAGAAACTCGCGCGACGACTGACCCGGGAAGGCGTGCTCGTCGTCCACGCGGATCGGCATCGAAGCCGTCGCCGCAATCTGGAAGAGGCGCACGAGCGACTTTTCGAGATCGTCCGCACGGCGCTCTACCAGGCGCCCGTGCGTAGACCGACCCGGCCCGGCAAGGGAGCCATAGAGCGACGTTTAAAGGAAAAGCGTCGCAGAAGTGCGGTCAAACGGGATCGGCGGAATCGTCGCGACGAAGACTGAGCCTCTCGACCTACCAGGGGCGGAGCCGGGTGGGGGGCACCCAGGGCGATTTGGATGGGTTGCCCGATCGACATCGACGTGGGGTCGGGCGATTCAAGGCCCTGCGCCTCGAAACGTGGGTTCCCCCTCGCACGCGGTCGGACTTCGAGGCTTCGAGCGAGGAAGATCATGGCAGCCAGGAAGAAATTCGGTTGAGGGAGCGCGCGCCCCGGGGCCGGACGTCCCGAGGGCTCCGGAAGCGGCCCGTCGCCGAATGCACGCGAGAACCGCGTCGCGATCATGCTGACCGATACCGAGCTCAAGAAGCTCAATCGGCTGGCGGCCCGGAAGAACGCCCCGCTCGCCTACGAACTCAGGGCCAAGAGCCTGAAGACCCAGCGCTGAGCGCCCTGTCTCCTCGTGGCTCCCGCTCGCGCCTGTGATCGTTCTGGCTGGGGAGTAGGACTCGGCCGGGTGCAAGAGCCAATGCCCCGCGGGTCAAGGGTGGCCGCAGACCGCTTGCTTCCCTCGACCGGTGGGGCTTTCTATCTTTTCCCCGTCTGCCGAGGGAGCCGACTCGGCCGCAACCCGGTCTCGCTGCGAGGCCCACACGGGGAACGGGGAGAGGAGACCCTTGTCGACCTGGTTGACCGCCTGGCGCAAGCGTGAAGAAAGCGAGCCCACGGGCCCCGTCATGGAGCTGCTCGTGGTCGCGGGCGCGGACGCCGGCAACCAGTTCACCCTCGAAGGCGACGAGGTCCTGCTCGGTCGGGGCCAGCCTTCCCGCGGCCAGATCGACGTGATCCGGCTGAGCGACAAGAGCATCTCCCGGAAGCAGGCCTGGATCCGCCGCGACGCCTCTGGCACTTCGGTCGAACACATCGAGACCGCCGCCAATCCGACCCGGGTGAACGGGGCCGAGATCTCGCGAGCGCGCCTGGTCGTCGGCGATCGGATCGAGATGGGCCGCGTCGTGATCGACGTCCGAGCCCGGGAGGGAATGAACCTCTCCGGTCTCACCGAGATCATGGAGGACGCGGCCCGCGAGAACACCCTCACGGCGGGCGCCCTACGGTCGACGGAGACCCCGCCGGTGGTGGCCCGCTCGCCCGGGCCGCCGAGCAGTCTGGCCGACGGCACGCTCTCCAGCGTGGACGGGGCGGTCGAAGCGACGGACCTTCGTCCGGTCGAAGTCGTGATTGGTGACCTGATCGTGGCGAGCGGGGTCGAAACGCTCCCGAGCGCTCGGTTCCCGATCGGGATGAGCACGACCACGATCGGACGCGGAGACGACGTGGATGTCCAGATCCCCGAGCGCGGCGTCTCGCGGCTCCACGCGGAGATCGAGATCGCCGGACGCTCGCTCTTGCTCGCGCACAAGAGCGGGACGAATCAGACCTTCGTGAACGGTCTGCCGGTCTTCGACCGCATCGAGCTCGAGCACGGCGACGAGATCCAGCTGGCCGATCAGGTCGTCCTTCGCGTGGAACTCGCGGCGAGCGCGCGTCCGCCCGCGCGAGCCGCCCCCTCGCTCCCGGGTTCCGCTCTCTCCCAGCGCATGGAGGACAAGCTCGATCTCGAACGCAAGATCGAGGAGTTCAGCGTGATGGGCAGCTTCCTCGACGTCGACGTCGTCGAGTCCCGCAAGATGAAGGGCGGCGGAGAGAAGGCGGAACACATCATCGTGTCCTTCGATCGCTTCCGCGGCTTCATATCCGGGATCTGCGAGGAATTCGAAGGTCAGGTCCTGAACAGCAACGGCGATGAGCTGATGTGTTTCTTCGAGAGCCCCGAGTCCGCGCTCCTCGCGGGCAGCGCGATCCTCGAGCGACTCCAGGCATTCAACGCGGACTCCAACCTGTTGGGAAGGCCGTTTCGCTTCCGGCTCGGGGCGCACACCGGGCTCTCTCTCGTGGATCTCTCCGCGGGCGTCGCCTACAGCGACGTGCTCGACACCGCGGGGCACATCCAGAAGCAAGCCGAGCCCGACACGATGCTCGTCTCCGGGCAGACGCTCGACAGCGTGGGCAAGCGGCTTCCGGTCACGCGCGTCGGCGAACTCGCGGGTGACGGCGGCATGCTCTACCGCGTCGACCGCTTCCTCTCGCCGGAAGACGTGTACGGCGAGGACTGACCCGCACCGCTCGAGCGCGCGGTGGGATGGGCTGCGTACGCCGGCAGGCCGAACGAAAAACGGCGCCGCGCAGACGCGCGACGCCGTCGAATTCGGCTCTACCCTCGAGAACGAGCGGCTCAGCCCTCGTTCAGCTGGTAGATGTCCGTCCCGCCATCCTCGGCGGGGCGAAAGAAGATGACCGTCTTCGTGGGGCCGTTGATCGCGGTGATCGACTCGCCACCGGCGCCTGACATGGACTCGGTGATCTCCCAGCCGTTCGCCTCGAGCTCTGCGCGGTAGAACGCCGAGACGGTCGCCGGCGGATCGTTCGAGAGAAGCTGCACCGCGCTGCGGTCGCTTCCGTCGACGTCGCCCGACATGCCCAGTGCAGGGGTCGAGTTCGGGTAGACTGGGAGGCTGCTCGGGAAGTTGCCGGGGATCGCGGCCTCGGCGCGGTCGGGCAGCTCGGCCGGGAAGCGCTCGGGGGCGATGCTGCCGTCGCCGCGCGGCGCCGCGGCGCTGTCCTCGACCTCGCCGCCGGCGGTGGGCGCAGCGCCGAGCTCGACCGGTTCGGCGGTCGGTGCCTCGGGCTCCTGGGTGCCCGACTCGCAGCCCGCGAGGGCGAGCAGTGCGATCAGAGCGGCGGTGACGATCGCCTTCATCGGGCGGTCGAGGGACGAAAGAACGGTTCCGGAATGGGACATCGGGTGTCTCCCTGGTGTTGAAGCGGCCAGAGCATACCAAAGGAACCCTGCCAGCCAGCGAACGTTTCGTGTCGGGACCGCGCTGCGCAGGGCCCGCTCTCGATCTGCGTCTACCGCCCCACATGCGCGACGGGGTGCGGGTCGAAGACGATGGATCAGGGGGCCGGCTCGACGAGTTCCGCGGCGAGCTGCCGAGCGCTGATCCGAACGTCTTCCAGGGTACGTGACCAGTCGCCCCGACGAAGTGACTCGGAAAGGACGGGACGGACCTCCACCCGTCGCCATTCCGGGTAGCACTCGCGGCTCCGCTCGGGACAGGTTTCCGGCGGTCGCGAGAAGGAGACCCCCGAAACGACGGCCAGTCGCTCGAGATCCGCCCGATCGGTCTCCCCGAGGCCGCCCTCGCCGACGAGGAAGAGAAGTACGCCGAGGGGGCGCTGCTGCGAGCCCACCAGATTGGTCACGTAGGGCGTCCGTACGGCGCGCGGGTCCGCGTGGCCGCGCAACTCGATCGCCTCGAGGCTGTTCCAGATCGCCGGGAGCTCTCGCAGTCGCGCGAGATAGACGCGCATCGCAGCGAGCAGGTCCTCTTGCGCCTCGGGGCCGAGGGTGACGCTGCCGAAGCCGTCGAAGAACTCGTCGGAGAGGGTGATGACGCCCGTCTCACAGTTCGGCTCGAGCTCGATCGCTAGCAGTACCGGCTCGGTGCACAGGGAGGCGAACGCCCGTTCGACCTCCTGGAGCGCGCGCTCGGAGGGCTCGATCGCGGCGAGCATGCGCGGGGAAGGGTCGACTTTCGCGGCCACCGGGAGGCCGCTTCGGCTCCCGGTCAGGAGCACGACGGCGACGGTCACCAGGGCGACCGCCGCGATTCCTCCCCACCACTCCCCGAAGCCCGACGCCACCGCCGGCGCGAGGCCGCCGCGAATCGACTGCCCTGCCTCACGGGCGTTCGCGCTGCGTCCGTGGAACCGGGCGCCCATCGATCAGTCCGTCTCTTCCTTGGGCTCGTCCTCCGCGGGGTCGTTGCCGCTCGGGCTCAGGAGGCCGGAGAGCTTGAGCTCTTCACCGAGCTCGCGACCGGGCGTCGGGAAATGGCGCACGTTCGGTTCCGCGTCGGCCGCGCCTTCATCGAAGCGGGCATACGGATCGGGCCCCGACGCACGGGGCGTCCCCATCCGGTAGCCGGACAGGGCGAGGTCGCGTCCAGTAGACTCGTTCGCTTCTTCCTTCGGTGCGCTCGCGGCGTAGCCGGCGGGTCTCGGCTCCTTCCTCCGCGGTTCGGGATCCCGGGGCGCTCGGTCGAAGCGACTCTTTTCTTGCGTAGGCTCGCTCGGCTGCGAGGGCGGTGCCGGAGACCAGTTGCGTTCCCGCGCCGGGTTGGCGCCGACCTCCTTCACGCGCGCCTTGCGGGCGGCCTCGGAGGTCGCCGCCTCGAGCAGGCCGACGGCATCGGTTGCCTGCGAGAGTCGTCGACCCAGATCGCTGCCGGCGCCCTGCAGGCGTCGGCTCTCTTCGTGGATCTCCGCGCGGAGCGCGTCCATCGTCTTGTCGATCTGGCGGGTGTGGCTCGTGAACTCGCTGATCGCACGGGCGATGTCCTCGGTCCGGGTTTCGACGTCGGTGAGCCCCGAGCGCAGGGGCTTCACGGCCTGGGCCAGCCACTGGCCGAGCGCTTCGACTTCGCTGCGCACGCGGTCGAGGGCGACGTGGGTCTCGCGGGTCGAGCCTTCCGCGGCGCGGATCGGGCCGGCGAGTCGTTCGATCGTCTCGTTGCTCTCGGCGAGGGTGTCGCGCAGCTGGCCGACGGTCGAGCCGAGCAGGTCGTCGACCTCGCGAAGGGAACGCTGGAGCGAGTCTCCGAGGCCGTCTCCGAGGCCGACGAGGGTGCGGCGGATTTCGGCGAGCGAATGCTCCATGAACTGACGCTGATCGTCGACGCCTTCGGCGGCGTGCTCCAGGGAGCTGCGGACGCCTTCCGCGGTGCGCGCGACGACCTGCTGGGTGTCTCCGATCCGGTCCGCCGTGTCCGAGAGCGCTCGGCTCGTGGATCCGAGGTGATCGAGGACGGGCTGCATCTCGCCCGCGGTGCCGCGCATCACCCGGGCGGCTTCTTCGACGGAGTTGGCGCTCTCGGTCAGGGTGCGGCCGACACGATCCTGTGTCAGCGCGTTCTCCGCCATGCGCTCGAAGGTCTCGGCGAGGCCGTTCGTGACCGAGCCCTGGTGCTCGACCGCGCGCTGGAGCGCGTCGCGGAGTTCCGTGAGGTGGTTTTCGACACCCTGTCGGACGGAGAGGGAGATCTCCTGGACGACGGTGTGGAGCGCGCCGCGCTGTTCCTGGGACACGAGACTCGCCGCGCGGGAGGTCGACTGTTCGATTCGCTGCAGGCCGCGGTCGAGTCGTTCGTTGAGCTCGTCCGCGAAATGAGTGAGCTCCTGGCCGAGGGTCTCGAGGCTGCGCTGCTGGGTCTGGCGCGTGATCTCGGCCAGCTCGCCCGGGGAGACGGAGCCGTAGGCCTGCTCGACGATCTCGTCGAGGGCGACGGCGCGCGCGTTCAGGCCGCCCTCGATCACGCGACCCGTGATCGACGCGCCGAGTCCGCAGAGAAAGCCCCAGGCCGTCGCGCGGAGCGCCTGGCCGAGCTGCATCGCCATCCATACGGCCTGCGATTCCTGTCCGGTCTCGTCCGCTCCGAGCCCGGAGAGACTCGGGATGAGCCCGTAGAGCGCGGCGAAGACGCCGATCCCGAGGAACAGCCCGGGCAGCGTGGGGAGCAGACTTCGCCGCGGTCCGTAAGGCAGCAGCGGCTTGTCCTCGAAGACGTCGATCAGGCGGATCGGGGCCCGGTCGTTCGCTTCGCCCAGCTGGGCGGTCGACCAGCGGCGGTCGAACTCCGCGAACGCATCGGCGATCGGCGAGTCCGCCATCGCGGATCGCAGCGGGTCGTCTCCTCCACCCGGCGGTCGCCCTTCGCCGAGGTCGCCGACCCGGCCGCGCAGTCGGCACTCGAGCCGGTAGAGGCGGAGGAGCCGAACCAGGAGTGGCCCGTAGATCGCGACGGCGGCCAGAGCTGCTGCCCCGAGCACGAGCCAAAGCGCGCGCTGACCGGTCGCGTCCGCCGCCCAGAGAATCGAGTACAACGAGCCCGGATCACCCACGTTTCCAGCACCCCTCGCAGCGCTCCCGCATCGCGGCCCGCTCGCTTCGAAGCGGCCGAGCTTAGCACTGGCCGGGAGCCCGGGAGCCGAGGCCCTCCGCTTCGCGGGACAGGCCCGGCCGCGCGAAGCCCGGGTGGGACCGAGCCGACCCGGCTCAGCCCTCGACCAGCTCCTCGAGTGGCGGACAGGTGCAGATCAGGTTGCGGTCCCCATAGGCGTTGTCGATTCGCGCCACCGGAGGCCAGAACTTGTGCTCCCGGGTCCACGGTGCCGGGTAGGCGGCTTCCGTGCGGGTGTAGGCGAACGGCCATTCGTCTCCGCAGACGACCTCCGCCGGATGCGGGGCGTGCTTGAGCGGGGAGTCGCCATCGGCGACGTCGCCGCGCTCGATGGCCACGATCTCCTGGCGGATTCCGATCAGCGCCTCACAGAGGCGGTCGAGTTCTTCCTTCGACTCGCTCTCCGTCGGCTCGATCATGAGCGTTCCGGCGACGGGGAAGGACATGGTCGGGGCGTGGAAGCCGTAGTCGATCAATCGCTTCGCGATGTCTTCGACCGTCACGTTGGCGCTTCGTTCGAAGGGGCGGCAGTCGATGATGAACTCGTGGGCCACGCGTCCGCCCGGACCCGTGTAGAGCACGTCGTAGTGGTCGGCGAGGCGGCGAGCCATGTAGTTCGCGTTCAGGATCGCGATCTGGGTCGCCCGGGTCAGCCCCTCCGCGCCCATCAGCGCGATGTAGCTCCAGGAGATCGGGAGGATCGACGGGCTGCCGAAGGGCGCCGCGGAAACGGCGCCTTCTCCGAAGACCGGGTGCCCCGGGATGAAGTCGCGAAGGTGCTCGGCGGCGCAGATCGGCCCCATGCCGGGGCCACCGCCTCCGTGCGGGATCGAGAACGTCTTGTGCAGGTTCAGATGGCAGACGTCGGCGCCGATCGCGGCAGGCGAAGTCAGGCCGACCTGCGCGTTCATGTTCGCGCCGTCCATGTAGACCTGGCCGCCGGCTTCGTGGATCGCGCTGCAGATCTCGACGACCGCTTCTTCGAACACGCCGTGGGTCGACGGGTAGGTGATCATCAACGCGCCGAGCTGGTCCCGGTACTCGTCGATCCGCTCGCGCAGGTCACCCACGTCGATGTTCCCGCGCTCGTCGCATTTCACGGCGACGCAGCGGAAGCCGGCGATCACCGCGCTCGACGCGTTCGTGCCGTGGGCGGACACGGGGATCAGGCACACGTCGCGCTCGTCCTCGCCGCGCGCCTTGTGGTAGCGACGAATCGCCAGCAGCCCCGCGTATTCGCCCTGGGAGCCGGCGTTGGGCTGGAGCGAGACCGCGGGCAGACCCGTGATCTGGCCGAGCCAGGTCTCAAGTTGCTCGAAGAGCATCGAGTAGCCCGCCGCCTGGTCCGCCGGGGCGTAGGGATGGAGGTCGCCGAACTCCGGCCAGGTGACCGGGATCATCTCGACCGTCGCGTTCAGCTTCATCGTGCACGAACCGAGCGGGATCATCGACGTGGTGAGCGACAGATCCTTCGCCTCGAGGCGGTGGATGTACCGGAGCATCTCCGTCTCGGAGTGGTATCGGTGGAAGACCTCGTGGGTCAGGAAGTCGCTCTGCCGAACGAGCGCGTCGGGGAGCGCGTCTTCGTCCGCCGCTGCCGGCGCGATCGCTTCGAAGTCGAAGTCGAGATCCGCATCTCCGCAGAAGCAGGAAAGGATGTCGAGCACGTCGTCCGGGGTCGTGGTCTCGTCGAGGGCGATGCCTAGGGATCCGTCGGGCGCCTGGCCTTCCGAGCCCTGTCGATAGAACGAACGGAGATTGAGCTCGCGCTCCCAGCCCGCCGAGAGTACGTCCTGTGCCGACAGCCCGACCGGCGTCACGCGGAGCGTGTCGAAGTAGTCGAAGTCGTCGACGTCCTGGCCGAGGCGGACGAGACCGCGCTTGAGGGCCCCGGTCAGCGCGCGCACGCGTCGCGCCGTGCGCGTCAGGCCTTCCGGTCCGTGATAGACCGCGTACATCGACGCGAGGATCGCGAGCAGCACCTGCGCGGTGCAGATGTTGCTCGTCGCCTTCTCGCGGCGGATGTGCTGTTCCCGGGTCTGGATCGCCAGGCGGTAGGCGAGGCGCCCATCGCGATCGCGCGAGAGCCCCACGAGACGGCCGGGGATCCGACGCGCGTGCTTGTCGAGGGTCGCGAAGTAGGCAGCATGCGGGCCGCCGAAGCCCATCGGAACGCCGAAGCGCTGACTCGTGCCGAAGGCCACGTCGGCGCCCAGCTCGCCCGGCGGCGTCAGCAGCGTCATCGCGAGAAGGTCGGCCGAGACGCAAGCGAGCGCGCCCGCTTCGTGGGTCCGCTCGATGATCCCGCGCAGGTCGCGCACGCGGCCGTCGGTTCCGGGGTACTGGAGGATCACGCCACCGACGCCGAGGGCCGCGAAGTCCGCGGTCTCGGGATCGCCGACGTACAGCGTCATGGCGAGGCCTTCGGCGCGGGTGCGCAGCACGCCGAGGGTCTGCGGATGGCAGTCGTCCGACGCGAAGATCGCGTTCTTCTTTTCGCCCTTCGCGACGGCGCGGCAGAGGCCGAGGGCTTCCGCCGCCGCGGTCGCTTCGTCGAGGAGCGAGGCGTTCGCGAGATCGAGCCCCGTCAGGTCCGAGATCATCGTCTGGAAGTTGAGCAGCGCCTCGAGGCGGCCCTGGGAGATCTCCGCCTGGTAGGGCGTGTACTGCGTGTACCAGCCGGGGTTCTCGAGCACGTTCCGCGCGACCACGCCGGGCACGATCGTGCCGTGGTAGCCCTGACCGAGGTAGCTGCGGTGGACCCGGTTCTCGCTCGCGATCTCGCGCAGCGCGGAGAGCAGCTCGGCTTCGCCGAGGGGGGCCTCGGGCAGCCCGTCGAGCACGAGCGCTTCCTTCGAGCGGATCGACGCCGGGACCGTCGCGTCGGCGAGTTCCTCGAGTCGGTCGACACCGACGCGGGCGAGCATGTCCGGCAGGTCGGTCGTCCGCGGGCCGAGGTGGCGACGGGCGAAGGTGTCCGAAGGACGGACCCGGGATAGGAACGAATCGGAGGGCGGATGGGTCATGTGGGGAGACCTGTTGCGCCGGTGCGATGGGGGGTTCGCAACCGGCGATCACGGGCGATGGCCAGATCCTAGCAGCTGTGTCGCGAGAAGAAGGCGCAGGAGGCGGGCGATCCGGTCGATCTGACGGCTGAGCGGCTCGAAGCGAGCGCGCTGTTCATGGCCGCTCCTGCCGGGAAACTCGGCCTCGAAGGGGATCCGTGCGAGCGGGCCGGATCAGTTCCCGACTGCGGAGAGCAGCGCGCGCACCCGCAACAGCTCTTCCGCCTCGCCCAGCACCAGCAGCCGGTCTCCCGCCTCGAGGGCGAAATCCGGGCTCGGGTTGGGGAAGCTGTCGTCGCCTCGCTCGACGACGAGGACGTTGCCGCCGGTTCGGGCGCGGAGGTCGAGCGATCCGAGACTCGGCCGGCTCGTCACCCCTCTCGGCACCTCGACCCACTCGGTATCGGTGTGGTTCAGGAGCTCCATCAGCCAGGGATCGATGGGCAGGGCGGCGGGAGCCCGGATCGCGCCGTAGCCCTCCTCGCGGAGGGCTTCTGTGAACCTTGCGATCGCGCCGGTCGGCACCTCGAAGTTCTCGAGCGCCCGGGCGACGAGCTCGATCGACCCTTCGAATTCCTCGGCTACGACGACGTCGGCACCCGCCATCGAGAGTCGGTCGACTTCCCGCACGTACCGCGTGCGCGCCAGGATCGGTGTCTGGGGCGCCATCGCCCGGATGCGGGAGACGATCCGTCGGGTCGCGAGGGGATCCGAGATCGCCACGGCGACGAGCCGCGCGTCCCAGACGGCCAGGTGACGCAGCACCTGGGGGCGGGTCGCGTCACCGTAGATCACGGGCTCGCCGGTCTCCCGGGCTTCGAGGGCGCCGCTTGGGTTCGTGTCGACGGCGATGAAGGGGACGTCGAGGGAGCGCAGCAGCCGGATCAGCGTCTGTCCAGCGGGTCCGTACCCGATCACGACGACCCGTTCTCCGGAGCGGGCGTCGGGGAGGGGGGCCTCCTCGGCGAATTGCTGGCCGGGGTGGCCGAGGCGTTCCGAGAGGGCGCTCGCGATCGCCGGTGCACTTCCGATCAGGAAGGGAGAGAGCACCAGGCTCACGATCGAGGCCGCGACGACCCGGGCCTGGAGGACGGGCGCGATGACGCCCGCCGCGCCGGCGACGCCGAGCAGGACGAAGGCGAACTCGCCCATCTGCGCGAGGGAGAGGCCGGCTTCGAGGCTCACGCGGAGGGAGCGGCGGAGCAGGACCGTGCCGGCGAAGAGCACGATCAGCGCCTTGCCGACGACGATCGCGAGGACGTCGAGCACGAGGGTGCCTGGGGCTTCGGCGACCTGAGCCGGTGAGAAGAACATGCCGACGGCGGTGAAGAAGATGCCGAGGAGGACGCCGCGGAGCGGCACGACTTCGCTGAACAGCTGATGGGCGTAGGGGGAGCCGCTCGCGGCGACGCCAGCGAGGAACGCGCCGACCGCGAGGGTCAGGCCGAGGGCTTCAGCGGTCAGTGCCGAGCCGAGGACGATCAGGAGCGCGAAGAGGCTGAAGAGCTCGCCGCCTCGATTCTGGGCGACGCGGTCGAGCAAGCGCGGGACGAGGAACCAGACGCTGAAGCCGACGAAGGCGAGGGCGAGGATCATCTTCGCGATCGCGAGGACGAGCGCGCTCGTCCCGCTCACGTCCCCAGCGAGGAGCGGGACGATCAGCAGGAAGGGCACGATCGCGAGATCCTGCATGAGCAGGACGGCGACCGAGATCTGGCCGCTCGGGGCGTCGATCTGGCCCTCGTCGGTCAGGAGACGGAGCACGATCGCCGTCGACGACATCGACACGCCCGCACCGACGACGAACGCGGCCGGCCAGGAGAGTCCGGCTGCGGCGGCGCCGGCCGCTACGACGGCGAGGGTGACCGCGACCTGGAAGCCGCCGCCGACGAGGGCGGGGCGCCAGAGGGTACGCACGCGTTCGAGCGGGAGCTCGAGGCCGATCTCGAAGAGCAGGAAAACGACTCCGAGCTCGGCCAGCTCACGCACCGCGTCCGGGTCCGACACGAGGCCGAGGGCCTCGGGGCCCGCGAGGGCACCGACGACGAGGAACCCCACGACCGAAGGCAGCCGGAGCCGCTCCGTCGCCGCCAGCCCGGCGGCAGCCAGGGCCAGCAGCACGACGGCTTCGATCAACCCGTGCGAAACCTCCAACGCCGCCTAACCCCCGTCTACGCTGCGTCGCTTGGTGGTTCTGGTCAAAGCGCCTGCCGGATCTGCTCGAGGACGAGGCGCGAGCGCGCTTCGTTGCCAAAGACGCCGATCCGGATCCGGAGATCCGTCTGGTCGTCGCCGCGCGCGATCAGTCGGATGTCGACGGGATCACCGCCGGCGGTCGTCGCACGCCAGCGGATCCGGTCGCCCTCGCTCTCGAGAACCGCTTCGACGTCGACGTAGCGGAGCGTCTCCACCGCGATCCGGGTCGCTTCGTGGAGCTGTTCCATCGGAACGT
>PAQX01000079.1 GCA_002709835.1 Deltaproteobacteria bacterium | reverse complement strand
CGAGAGGTCGCCCACTTCCTCGAACGCAACGGGGTGCTCGTCGCCGCTCCAGACGATCTTTTTTTCGATCGTCCCGGGGTCGCGCGACTGATCGGGCAGGTCGTCGAACACTTCGCTTCGAGCGACGAGCTCGACACCCAGACGCTCAAGGCGATGATCGGAGCGAGTCGCCGGACCGCGATGCCGCTGATGGCGCTGCTGGACAAACTCCAGATCACCCGCCGCGACGGGAGTCTCCGTCGCCTGATCGGCTCCGAGCCGAAGTGGTGAAGGGATCGAAGGCCGGCTGAAGCCGCGCGAGTCGAACCCTAATCGAGCGTTTCGTTGATCGCGCCCAGGACGCGACCCGGCGAGCTCCGCAGCATGTAGTCGTCAGTCTGATCGATCCACGCGACCTTCCCCGCGGCGTCGACGAGGAAGGTGGTCGGAATCGGCAGGCCGCCGAGACCACGCGGGCTGACGTTGAACGGGTTGCGCAGGTTCAACCGGTCGGTCGCGGAAAGGTCGGCGTCCGAGAGCAGCGTTCCCTGGATGTCGTGCCTGGGACGCCCCTCACGCAACTGAGCCGGCGTGTCGGTACAGATCGCCACGAGCGCGATCTCCTTCTCGTCCAGCATCGGCCGGAGTTCTTCCCATCGCCGCAACTCGGCGACACAGTAGGGTCACCAGTGACCGCGGAAGAACTTCAGCAGGTAGGGCTTGCCGGTCAGGTTCGAGAGATCGAAATCATGGCCGTGCTCATCGGGAGCCACGAACGTCATCATCGGGTCGCCCACGGCGACCGCCGGGCGATTCGGCTGCTGCGTGCTCTGCAGACGCAGCGCGGGAAAAACGAAGCCGACGAGGGCGGCGGGGATCCCGAAGAGGACGTTGAAGAAGCCGCCTGTCGAGATCGCGACCGCACCCAGCGTGCCACCCGCCAGGAAGCTCGCGAACCAACCTCGTCGGTTTCTCGGAATCGCAACCCTTTCGATCAGCTGCAACCAGTTGAGGAACGTGGCGGCGACGACGATCAGCGCAAGAAGTCCGAGCACGGTCTGGTCCTCGAAAATCCGTCCCGCACGGGCTTCGCGAGAGCGGATCTGACAAGGCTACCACGCGAGGCGGAGGAGCGGAGGGGCGGACCGATGCGCTAGAGCCGAAGCGAAGCGACGGCGCGATCGATCCAGATCGCCACCTGCCCGGCCATGTTCGTCTCGCCGAGAACCGGACTCAGGCCGAACCCCAGAGTGATCGCCCCGCAGACGAGCAGAACGAGCTGCTCGTTCGAGAGCGCCCGACTCCCGCTCTCGTCGCCGTCAGCCGGGCGCATCATCGCCAGCAAGGGGCGGCCGATCGCCGAGAGGGCCAGGACGGTCGCAAAGAGCCCGAGGAGGAGAGCCCAGCGATGGCCGCCGTGCTCGAGGCCCTGGAGGATCCGGAAGCGCGCCAGAAAACCGAGGGTGCCGGGAACACCGCCGAGGGAGAGCAGGAACGCGCCGAGCAGCGCCGCGCGGAGTGGACTCGTCTGCATCATGCCGGCGAGATCCCCGATGTTTTCGCACGCGCGCTCGTGATGACTCAACGAACCGAACGTCGCCATCACGCCGGTGACAGCGGCGCCCGAGCCGATCAATCCCCACAGCAGCGCTGCGGCCCCTTCGCCCTGCGCCTCGACGAGGGCGAGTGTCAGGAAGCCGATCTGACCGACGGTGAGCCATCCGATCAAGCGACGAAGCCCGACCTGAACGAGCGCCATCCCGTGTCCGACGATCAATGCGAGCGCGGCCAGACAGATCAAGAGCGACGGCAGGCGAGCACCGAAGGAATCGGGCTCGGCGAGAAGCGGACCCGGGGCCGCATGGAGGACACGCAGCAGGACGAGGAAAATCGTTGCTTGCGCGACCGTCGCGACATGGGTCGTCACGAAGCTCGGCGCGCCCTCGTACACGTCCGGGAGCCATGGATGGAAGGGCGCCACCGCCGCCCGCGCCACCAGCGCGGCGACCAACAGAGTCAGGCCGACCTCGAAGGCCAATGCGTCGTCCGGCAGGACCCCATCGAGCCCGGCGAGGTCCAGTCGCCCCGTCGCCCCGAACAGGAAGGCGAGGCCCTGCGCGAACACGAGGCTCGCGAAGACGTGGGCGAAGAACGCCTTCAGACTCGACTCGCTCGACGACAATCGTCGGGAATCCATCGCGATCAACGCGATCATCGGCAGACCGGCGAGCTCGAGGGCGATGAAAAGAACGACGAGGTGGTCGGTAACGACCGCCGCCATCGCCCCGGCCCACGAGAAGAGAAGGAGGGCGATGGGCTCGGCGGGCCGGCTCCGTGCCATGCCGAAATGGGTGAGCGAGAGGGCCAGAACCAGGGCCCCCGCGACGACGATGAAGCCGATCCCGAAGAGTCCGAAGCCGTCGACGTCGAGGACTCCGCCGGTCGGAAGGGGACGCCCCCAGGCCAGGGTGAACGCAACGCCCATGAGACTCAATACGGCGACGGCGCCGAGGCGGATCCCGGCCAGAGCCCTCTGGCGCGCGCCGACTCGATCAGACCGCCCGAGCAGATCGAGCGCCAGGATCAAGATCGCCCCGATCGCGGGCATGAGCACGGGGTTGAGCGCGTTCACCGGCGCCCCTTCCCGGGCACGCGGGCGTCGGACGGGACGCGATCTACCCGCGCGAATTCTTCGTCGTCCGACTCCGCTTCCGGCGCGGGCATCTCCTTCGCGACCGAGCGCCGATCCATCTCGTAGAGCAGCTCCAGGACCGCCGGCTCGACCCGACGGAGCACGGGATTCGGGTGGATCCCGATCGCCACGATCGGAATCGTGAGCGCGAGCAGGATCGCGCGCTCGATCCGATCGAGATCGATCAGGCCCCGGTTCGCGGGTTCGTCGACGGGGCCGAGGAAGAGCCGCCGCTGGACCCAGAGCAGATACGAGGCAGCGACGACCATCGCGATCAGCGCGAAGACCGACAAGGTGCGACGCGTTTCGAGGCTCCCGAGCAGGACGAAGAGATCGCCCACGAATCCCCCGAGTAGAGGAAGACCCATCAACGAGAGGACCATCACTCCGAAGAAGAACGCACAGACCGGCATCGGCTTCGCGAGTCCACCGAACGCCGCGACCTCGGTCGTGCCGCGCCGGATCGAGAGGAAACCGATGAGGGTGAAGAGTCCCGCCGTGGCGAGTCCGTGGGTCAGCAGCTGGAGGACCGCGCCGGTCAATCCCTGGACGTTGAGCGTCGACATGCCGAAGAGCGCGAACCCGGCGTAGCCGACCGAGGCATACGCCACGAGTCTCTTCAGCTCCTTCTGAACAAGCGCGAGAAGGGACGCATACGCGAGAGCCACGATGCCGAGGAGCGAGAGGGCAGGACCCGCCGCCCGTACTGCATCCGGGAAGAGCGGGAGGGCGAAGCGGAGCCAGCCGATCGCCGCGGTCTGGGCGAAGCCCGTCGCGATCAGGACCGAGAGGCCGGTCGGCGCGGCGGCATGGGCCGCGGGCAGCCAGAAGTGGAGCGGTGCGATCGGGAGACGCGTCGCGAGCGCGAAGGAGAAGGCCAGGAAGAGCAGCCACTGCTCGTCGACCTCCAGGCGGACGTCGAGCAGCGAGCGCGTCACGCCGGCCTCGCGCGGCGCGAGGTCGAGACTCGCCACGCCGAACTGCGCGAGGGTCGCTTCGTGCAGCACGAAGGCGACGAAGAGCATTCCGGCGAGACCGATCGCCTCGGTCGTCCACAGGCGCGACGCGGCGCGGGCCCGACCGAGCCCGCCCCATCGTCCCATCCAGAGCAGCAGCGGCACGAGCCCCGCTGCCCAGAAGCCGATGAAGAAGAGCAGGTTCGAAGACGCGATCGCCCCGAGCAGCGCGCTCTCGAGCGCCAGGATCACGAAGACCCAGGCGGGCTCGGACTCCTCCGCTGAATCCCGAGAAGCGATCAACGCGAGGGGCGAAACCGCCGCCGTCGACAGCAGGAAACAGAGACCGATCCCGTCGACCGCGAACGCGACGGTTGCACCGAGCGCCGGCACCCAGGGGCGCGCTTCGAGCCCTTGCAGACCTAGCATCTCCGGATCGAAGAGGACCGCGGCCCACACCGTCGCGGCGAAGGTCAAGACGGTCGCGACGAAAGCGGTCCCGAGCCACGCCCGCGACGGAAGGTCACCGAGACCCACCGCACGAAGCGTCAATGCGAGCGTGCCGAGAGCGAAGGCCGCCGCAACGGGCGTCGCGACGATGATCGACAGCAGATGTTCGGCCAGGAAGGGCCAGAACGCGGTCAGCACGACGCCCCTCCCCTCATGCCACCATCCAGGTCACGATGACGAGCAGCGTCAAGAGACCGATCAGCGTGTAGCTCTGGGCGCGTCCGTTCTGCACGCGGCGAAGCACGCCCCAGACGGCCCCGCGCAAGAGCCCCGATCCGCCCGAGACGACCATACGATCGATGAGTTGGTTCTCGATCCCGCGCGCGAGGGCGAGCTCCGAGAGAAGACGTACCGGACGCACGAGCAGGATCTGGTAGGCCCGCTCGAAGAAGAACATCTCCCGCATCCAAACCGTGGCGACGGCCACCGCCGGATGCTTAGGTTCACCGCGATAGCCCCTTCGCGCATAGCGTGCAGCCGACACGGCGAGGCCGAGGACCACGACCAGACCGACCAGGGCGGCAAGCCAGCCGCGTTCGCTGCCGACCAACTCCGGATCAGGAGAACCGGGGACCACGCGGGTCAGGAAATAGCCGACCGTGTCCATCTGTTCGATCGGCGCCGCGGTCACGCCCTGCCAGAACTGGGCTGGACTGAGGAATCCGCCGCTGAATGCGAGGACAGCGAGGATCGTCAGGCTGTTCTGCTGCCAACCGACCGGGTCCCGGAGCGGTGACTCCAGGAGACCGCCAGGGCGTACGTTCCCCCAGAAGATGAGAAAGAACGCGCGGCCCATTGCGAAGGCGAGCACCCCGACGCTCGTCACCACGACCGCGAGAAGCAGACCGCTCTCCGGACGCGCCGAGATCCAGAGGAAGGCGACGAGTTCTTCGATCGGAAAGAAGTTCGCGAAGGGAAAGGCGCCGACGAGGCCCAGGCCGGCGATCAGGAAGAGCCAATGCGTCCCGGGCATGCGTCGCCCGAGCCCGCCCATGCGCCGCAGATCCGTATCGCCCTTCTGCGCCGAGATCACGACCCCCGCCACGAGGAGAAGCAACGCCTTCGAGACGGAGTGGGTCAGGATGAGGAAGGCCGCCGTAGAGTGGGCGCCGATGCCGATGCCCAGGATCGCGAATCCGAGAACGGTCGAGGTCGTGAATGCGATCAGGCGTGGCAGGTTCAGCTGATTCGCGGCAGCGAGGCTGGCGAGCATTGCCGTGGCAGCCCCGGCGAGGATCAGCGTTCGAAGCGCGCCGGGCGCGCTCTCGAGCAGGAACGCGAAGCGCAGCAGGACGTAGACCCCCGCCACCCCCGTCGTCACCGACTGCAGAAGTGCGTGCGCCGTCGTCGGTCCCGTCGTCGATTGTGGAAGCCAGAAATGGAGCGGCAGCTGAGCGCACTTCGTGAGCGCGGCGAGCACGAGACCGAACCCGACGATCTCGAGAAGGAGCGGGGCCTGAGCCAGGCCGTACGAGAGCCAGAGAACGCCCTGCCCTTCGAGCAGACGGAACGCCGCCTCGATTCCCCGGAACGTGAGCGCCGGCGCGCCCGCGCGAGACAACCCGTCGAAGAGCAGCAGCATCGCGGCCAAGAGCCCGAGGTCCCCCACGCGACCGATCACGAAGGTCGTCGCGCCGGCGCGGGAAGCGTCGCGGTCCTCGAAATCGAAGGCGGCGAAGAGCTGAGACGCGATACCGACTCCGGCCCATCCGAGGAAGAAGAGCAGCAGATTGTCCGCGAGAACGAGGACGAGCGTCGAGCCCACGAGCAGATCGAGCATCGCGAAGGTGCGATGCGCGGTCTCCCGATCGAGGGCGCCGTGCACGAAGCCGCCGATCGCATGGACGTACACGATCAGCGCCGTCCCGGTCACGGCCAGACAAAAGACGGCCGAAAGGGGATCGAGCTGGAACGCGAGCTCCGCGCTGAAGCTCCGCGGCCCAACCCCGCCCCCGATCCAGGGACCGACGCTGTCGAGGAGTCGCTCCGCCGCGCCGACGCCGACGATTTCGTAGAGACCGCCCATCGAGAGGCAGAGCGCAGCGAAGACCGCCGCGGCCGAGATGCCGAACACGAGGCGATCCGAGATCCGTGCGCGGACGAGACCGATCAGGACGCCGTGAACGAAGGCGGCAACGAGGGGCAGGAGCGCGATCCAGCGGATCATGGATCCCGCGAAGAGCGCGCCGGTCGTGGTCAGGTCGTCCATCCGCCTACCCTTCGAGCAGCCCGGCATCCTGGACGTCGAGCGTGCCGCGGCGGACGACGCGCGCGACGACGATCGCGAGACCGAGGGCGATCTGGAGCAGACCCACGAGCGCGAAGACGATGAGCAGGACGGCGCCTTCCCCTGGGTTCGCTTCGTTCGAACGCGCGGCCAGCCACCCGACGCCGACGACGACCGCCGAGAGCCAGCCGAAGAGGACCCCCACGAGCATGCCGATCAGGCTGCGCCGCCAGAGCATCCCCAGCATCGCGATCCAGAACAGCGCAAGGCCACCCATGACGAGTACGAACGGTCCGCCGGACACGCCTAACGGTTCCTTCCGTCGCCGCGCAGAAGCATGAGCGAAGCGAGGAGCGTCGCCGCCAGCAGGAACCCGATGAGCGAAACGCCCGCCCCGAGCACGCCCAGGAAGCGATCGCCGACGAAGAGGCCCCGGACCAGAAGACCGGAAACGGCGACTGTGGGCGTGTCGGTGGACGGACCGGCGTCGAAGAGACCGAAGCCGAGAAGCACGAGCCCCACGGCGAGAAGAAGAAACGAAACGCCGCGTGCGAGGGCGGTGAAGCCGTCGGTCGGCGGGAGATGGTCCCGTTCGACGTCGACCAGCATCCACCCGAACAGTTGGACGAGGGCGAGCGCGAGGACTGCTCCCGCGAGGACGAACCAGGCGGGATAGCCGCCACCGGATTGGATCAAAGCGAGGCCGATGGCAGCAAGCGAAGTTCCCGCCGCGAAGATCGAGCGCGTGAGATTCCGGCCGAGCACGACCGAAGCGAGCGCTGCGACGAACGCGAGGATCAACGTGGCGATCAGCCAGGGCGTCACGAGGCGACTCCCGGCAGCCCTTCGAGCCAGAGCGCGAGCGCCGCGACGAGCAGCAGATTGGCCCAGGCGACGGGCAGGAGTCTTCGCGTCGCGAGACGGAGCGATCGGTCATCTCGACTCGCCGCCGCCATGCGTGCGACTCGCGAAGCGACGAAGAGGACGAATACGAGCTTCACGGCGAAGACCGACACGTGGAGAAGCGTGACCAACGCCTCGGGAACGCCGCGCCCCAGGAAGGGTTCGGCGGAATCGACGAGCCCGGTCGGATCGAGGAAGGGCAGCCCCCCGGAACCGAGGAAGAGCGTCACGAAGAGTCCGGCGGCGAACACCGCGGCGAGGCGCGATTCGACGCGGATCCAGTACAGCTCCCCGGCATCGGCATCGAGCCCGAAACCGGTGATCCCGACGAGCCCAGCGCCTGGCACGTCGGCCCGGGGCGACGAGACCCAGAGCGAGATCGCTGCCGCGAAGAGGATCGCCGTCAGCGGTTGCGTGAAGAGATTCCACGCCGGCAGGGGCCAGGCCTCGAGACCGGCGGCGACTTCGGGCCCGAAGAGGCGTCCGAATCCCGCCACGGGCCAGAGCGTCTGCTGCTGGTCGACCACCAGGTCGTGGAGCCGAAGCGATGCCGCGTCGATCGCGAGGGGGATCATCGCCAACACGAGCAGCGACGTACCAGCGATCGCCCGACTCGTCTGACGCGCCGCCCCCATCCGCGACCACGCACTCCGTTCGGAGAGACCTAGGGCGATTCGCGCGAACGCCATCGCGAGAAGCACGAGCAGGACCGCGACGAGCCCGCCTTCGAGGTCGAGCAGCAGCAGCGCAGATCCCGGTGCACCGCCCCAGTTGCCGGCAATCGGGAGCATGGCGAGACCGAGGACGAGCGCGCTGCAACCGAGGACCCTGGACCCTCGGCGGAGCCCGGGGCGGTGGTCGACGACGCGGGTACGGCGTCGCACGAGACGGGCGAAGCCAGCGAGGGCGCGCGCCGTGGCCGCGCGTGAAGGGGGATGGAGCGGGCCTCCGCCCCAGACCTTGCGCGGCGGTGCGAGCTCGGGTCGATCGAGCCGGACCCGGTTGCGACTGCTGCGTTCGAAGACCGAGAGGCTGGCGACGCCGAGCATCGCGACGACGAGCCATACGAGCACGAGAAAGACGGGGGTCATTCCGTGCGCCCTCCCCGCCCTGCATGGAGCACGACGACGAGCGTCGGCAGCACGAGCCAGAGCCCTGCCTGGATCACATCGACGCCGAGCTTTCTGAGCGCGACGCCCCCCGGCACGAGGACGAGCGCCACGAGCGACATGAAGAAGGCGCCTAACAAGCCTCGATGGAGGAGCACCGCGTGGCGGGGCGAACGACGCGCCCTCTGCGAAACCCCGAACACGATTTCCTCGACGGGCTGAGCCACGATCCATCGCGCCGGCAACGCGCGGCGCAGCAGGGCGGCGCCGAGCGGCACGGCGGCGAGCAGCGCAAGCGCGGTCAGCAGGAAGAGCGACGTGGGCATGCGCCCCCGGCAATCCGATCGCGTGTCGCGGGCTGCCTCGCTCCCGGGAGCCGGGTGAAAGGCAGCTCGACGGTCTGCGACCGGACGAGCAATGGGGGGTGCTCCACGCGCGGCGCGGCGCCGGCACGAGAAGTCGCAAAAATAACGGTAGGTCCCTGATAAATCAACGAAAATGGTCGATTCAGGCACCCCTCTAGGAGCGCTTCGGCGCACCCTCGGGCGGCGATGGTAATGTGGGCCTCGTGAGTACTCCGACCGCCGTGCTCGGCGCGGGCAGCTTCGGCACCTGCCTGGCGAGCCTGGGCGCCCGCGAACACGATGTGAAGATCTGGGCCCGCCGCGACGACGTGGCGGAGTCGATCATCCGCGACCACCGCAACCCCCGCTATCTGAGCGAGTACCCGCTCCCCGAGAATCTCGAGGCGACGACGGATCTGCGGGACGCGCTCTCCGGGCGAGAACTCGTGATCGTGGCCGTCCCGAGTACCTCGCTGCGCGAAGTGATGAAGACCGCAGGCCCCTGGATCGAGCCGGGTGCGATCCTCGTCTCTGCGGTGAAGGGGATCGAGTTCGAGACCGGGCTGACCATGCACGGGATCCTCGAGGACGTGCTCCCGGAGGAGCACCACCCCCGGCTCGTCGCGCTCTCCGGCCCGTCCTTCGCGGCAGAAATCGCCCAGCAGAAGCCGACGGTGGTCACCCTCGCCTGCGCGGAGGAGGCCTACGCGATCTCGGTCCAGGCGACGCTCTCCAGCCCCTGGTTCCGGTGCTACACGAACACCGACGTCGTCGGCGTCGAGATCGCGGGAGCCCTGAAGAACGTGATCGCGATCGCGATCGGGATGTGCGACGCCCAGAAGGGCGGGTACAACGCACGGGCCGCGCTGATGACCCGGGGCCTGGCCGAGATCACCCGGATCGGCGTCGCCCTCGGCGCGACCCCCGAGACCTTCCTCGGCCTTTCGGGAATGGGCGACCTCCTCCTGACCTGCACCGGGGACCTCTCCCGCAACCGACGGGTCGGCCTCGGCCTCGGCGCGGGGCGCCGGCTCGAAGAGATCGTCGAGGAGCTCGGCGAGGTCGCCGAGGGCGTTCACACGACCCGGGCCGCGGTCCGCCTCGCGGCCCGTCTCGGGGTCGATGCCCCGATCACCAGCCAGGTCCGGGCCGTGCTCGATGGAGAGAAGACGCCCCAGGAGGCCGGGCTCGCCCTCATGACCCGCCAGCTCAAGAGCGAGCGGGACAACACCTTCGGGCGACGCAACTCGGCTGGACCCTCAGAAAGCGAACACGATCGCAAATGAATTTCGCCGATCGAACGGCGGATTCGCGAGCGAAACCCCGCGAAATCGCTAGCTTTCGCGAATTCTGAAAATCGTTTTCGGTTAGGGCGCTTCCGTCGCCCCTGCCGAGTCCCGACCCCCGCTTCATGCCCCAGATCACGACCCTCGACCGCGTTCCCCGCGGAGAATCCGTTCGCGTCGTCGCCGTCGACGGCGCCGACGCGATCGCCCGACGACTCGACGACCTCGGCCTGCGCGAGGGCGTCGAAGTGGAGGTCCTCCGCCGGGCCCCGCTCGGCGACCCGACGGTCTACGAGCTCCATGGCTACCAGCTCTGCCTCCGTCAGAGCGAGTCCGGCCGCGTCCGGGTCGCGGCGCACGGAACCGCCGCGTGACCGCGGCCGCCCTCGACCCCACGGCCCCGATCTTCGGCCTGCTCGGCAGTCCGAACGCGGGGAAGACGACGCTCTTCAACGCGCTGACCGGGCTCCGCGCGCGAGTCGGCAACTACCCGGGCGTGACCGTCGAACGGCGCGAAGCCCAGCTCAATCTCGGCGGAGAGGGTGACGCGACGCTGATCGACCTGCCCGGCCCCTACGGCCTCGAGCCGATCAGCGCCGACGAAGCCGTCGTCGGCGACGTGCTCGACGGGCGGATCGAAGGCGCCCCTCAGCCCCAGGCGTTGATCGTCGTCGCCGACGCGTGCTCGCTCTCGCGGACGCTGCCCTTCATCGGCGAGTCGCTGCTGCTCGGCCGACCGGCCTGCGTCGTGCTGACCATGCTCGACGAGCTCGCGGCGCGGGGCGGGAACGTCGATCTCGAGCGACTTCAGGCCGCGCTCGGCGTCCCGGTCGTGGGCGTCGTCGGCCACCGCGGTCGGGGAATCGATGCACTGCGCGCGCTCCTAGCGAACCCGACGGACTGGAGCTCCCCGGCGGTGCCGCCGCCTTCGGACCGCGCCGAACGCGCGGGATGGGCCGCCTCCATCGCGGAGACCGTGATCGAGCAGGCTCCGACTCGCCATCCGCTGACCGAGAGGATCGACCGGGTCGTGCTCCACCCGCTCTGGGGCTCGCTGCTCTTCGCGACGGTCATGCTCACCTTCTTCCAGCTGATCTTCAGCGCCGCCGGTCCGGCGATGGACTTGATCGACGGCGCGATCGGCAGCCTCGGCGAGTTCGTCCGCGCGACCCTTCCGGAGGGGCTGCTCGCCGACCTCGTCGCAGACGGGCTGATCGCGGGGGTCGGCTCCGTCGTGATCTTCCTGCCCCAGATCGTGATCCTCTTCTCGCTCCTCTATCTGCTGGAAGACGTGGGCTACATGGCCCGCGCTGCCTTCGTGATCGACCGCGTCATGGGGCGCATCGGGCTCGAAGGACGCTCCTTCGTCGCCCTGCTCTCCTCTTACGCTTGCGCGGTCCCCGGGATCATGGCGACGCGTACGATCCCCTCGCCGAGGGATCGCCTCGTCACCATCCTGGTCGCGCCGCTCATGACCTGCTCCGCGCGCCTCCCTGTCTACGCCCTCCTGATCAGCGCCTTCGTCCCGGAAAAGAACGTCCTGGGTCCCCTCGGCCTCCAGGGCCTCGTCCTGCTCACGCTCTATGTGGGCGGGGCGATCGCCGCGCTCGCCGTGGCGGCGCTCTTCAAGCGCACGCTGATCAAGGGCGACGGCCTGCCCTTCGCGATGGAGCTCCCGACCTACCGTTGGCCGACGCTCCGCGTCTGGACGACCCAGGTCTACGAGAGCGCGTGGGCCTTCCTGCGGCGGGCGGGCACGATCATCCTGATCGCCTCGCTCCTGCTCTGGGCTCTGCTTACGTTCCCGCAGGTCGAAGCGCCTCCCGGGATGGAGGAGGACGCCGCCGCGTCCTACGCCCTCGAACAGAGCATCGCTGGACGCCTCGGTCACGCCATCGAACCCGCCGTCGCGCCCCTCGGCTTCGACTGGAAGATCGGCGTCGGCCTCGTCGCGAGTCTTGCGGCCCGCGAAGTCCTCGTCGCGACCCTCGCCCAGATCTACGCCGCCGAGCAAAGCGACGAAGAAGACGGGGGCTCCTCGCTCCGGGAAGCGCTCCGCTCTGATGTTCGACCCGACGGACGACCGGTCTTCGATCCGCCTACGGTGGGCGCGCTTCTCGTCTTCTTCGTCTTCGCGCTCCAGTGCACGTCGACCATCGCGATCATCAAGCGCGAAACGAACTCCTGGGGTTGGACCGCGTTCGCCTTCGGGTATCTCTTCGTGCTCGCCTACGCCGCGAGCTTCGCGACCCGCCAGATCGTCGGCGCGCTCGTCTGACGACGCGACGAATCGGCTATCCTGCCGCGATGGCCCACCTGCTCTCCGCGCGCGTGCTCCGGATCCTTCCCACCCTCGTGCTGGTCGCCGTGCTCGCTAGCTCGGTCGTCGGCTGCGCGACCCGCAACGTCCGCCACCCGATCTCGAACGACTACCTGATGAAGGTCGACCTCGTTCGCGAGGTGAAGGGGTTCACGACGGTGGAGCGGGAGTTCGATCATCCGGCGGTGATCGCGCCGGTTCGCCTGTCGAACATCCTGCGCGCGCTCGAAGTCGAGATGAACGCCGAAGACGGCACGATCCGTCAGCCGGCGATCCACCCTGCGATCGTGAACCGGGTCGCAGAGGAACTCTCCGAGGCGCTCGAGAAGGCGAGTCCGAGCGAGGAAGTCGCCGTCAAGGCCGTGCGTAAGCAGAGGCGCCTCGGGGTACTCGACACGAAATATCTGACGACCTTCCTCGCCTACGTCAAGAACGACCAGCTCTACCTGTCGCTCCGCCGCGTCGACTGGCCGCTCCCGACCGGAGCGGAAACGACGAAAACGAAGAACGTGTTCCCGGACCCGATTCGCGAGCGCAAGTCGATGGACTTCCGCGTGGTGACCGGCGAGCCGATCTATTTCGCCGGCCAACAGGACCTCGAGATCGACTGGCGCAACGACGCCTTCGAAAACACCTTTCACCTGCCTGGAACGAGCAAGGGGCGGAAGCGGCGCCGCCAGGTCCTCGAGACCTCCCGGATTCCCCAGGAAGAGCGCCCCCGGGAGGAATCCGGTGGGATGGGAATCGACCAGCTGACGCCGGAGCAGCTCCGCGCCCTTGCTGATCTCGAAGAGGACCGTCGCGAAGGCCGGATCACCGAAACGGCCTACCAGCGCCAACGGCGACAGCTGCTTCGACAGCGCTGAGCGCTCGCTCCGGCCCGGGCGCTTCGAAGAGCGGCAGGCGGCGCGCCAAAGCCTCGCCGAGCCGGCTTTGAGGCACTCAGACCCCTCAATTCCGGGGGGCGCTCCTCCGATAAGCCCCTTGCGTGCAGGGTGCGGGTCCGGCCCAGCGGGGCGGTTTCCGGCCAATCCCGCGCGGATTTAGACCGCTACCTTCCGCCGCCTTTCAAGCACTCACCCTGATCGCGGGGGTCTCGCCTGCTCGAGACCCACCGACAGAGGAGTTCGCATCCGATGACCACCTATCTGCAGATCCTGGGCATCGCCATCCTGGCCGTCATCGGCTTCCGGATGCCCAAGGGCTCCACCGCCCGCACTCGGATCTTCACCGCCCTCAAGGCGTGGATCACGGTCTTCGCGTTCTACATGCTCTTCAGCCACGAGATCGATGGCGTGAGCGTGCTCCAGCTGATCATCGATCAGGTCGCCAAGATCGATCCGGTCATCTTCTGGACCTTCACCCTTGTCGCGACCGGCATCAAGGTCGTCGGCATGCTGTCGTCGATGTACCGCTGGATTCTGATGCTGCGCGGGCAGGGCATCGAGCTCCCCTTCCGCCACGTCTTCGGCTCCTTCCTGATCGGCCGCTTCATCGGCACGTTCCTTCCGTCGACCGCCGGCCTCGACGGCTACACGCTCTTCGATGCCGCCCGTTTCTCTGGAAAGACCGTCGAGGTCACCGCCGCCAAGTTCGTGGAGAAGGTCTGCGGTTTCTCGGGCGTCTTCATGACCTTCCTGGTCACGCTCCCCTTCGGCATCGCCATCTTCGGCGAAAACGCCGTGCTCTTCGCGTCTCTCGCGATCCCGATCGCCGCCGGCGTGATCGGTGGCCTGATCACCGTCCTGCTCTTTCCCGGCATCGTCCAGTGGATCCTCGAGAACGTCCCGCTCCCCGCGAAGGAGCGGATCACCGGCCTCGTGACGCGGATCTCGAACTCCGCTGCGGCCTATCGCGGCCGTCCGACCCTCGTTCTCCAGATCCTCTTCCTTTCCTTCATGGTCCACTTCACTACCGCGGCCATGTACTACTTCACCGCCCTCGCGATCAGCGCCGAAGGCGCCGAATTCTGGAAGGTCACCTTCGGTTCGTCGATCCAGATCTTCGCGACGGTGATCTCGCCCTTCACGATCGCCGGCGAGGGCATCCGGGAGGCAGCTCAGCTCGTCCTGCTCGGGGAGCTGATCGGCCCGGCGGAGGCGATCGTCTCGGCCGCCCTCGGCTTCTGGGCCGCAGAAGCGCCGACCCTCTTCGGCTTCTTCTTCTGGTGGGCCCGCAGTGACGACTATCGCCCTGCGTTTGCGCGGGTCGACGGCATTCAGGTCGACTACGACGCCGCCGCGGAAGCCGCCGCGTCGCTCAAGGAAGACGTCGACATCAACGCGGGAGACGACGTGGCCACCCCGATCGCCGAGCGGATGTGGCGCGCGCCCTCCGCCGGCGCCTTTGCGGGCATCCTCGCCGGCATCGTGCTCGGCCTCGGTGAAGCGATCGTCATCTATCGCGGCGGACTCGGAACCGAGAGCCAGGTCTTCTGGTACGGCCCCTTCCTATGGGCCTCGGTCCTGGGCGGGCTCTCGATTCTAGGCGGCCTCTTCCTCGCGACGCTCCCGATGGACAAGAAGGAGCTCGGCCACTGGGTCTTTCGGCTGGGCTTCGGTGCCTGCTTGATTCCCTTCGGACTCTTCGTCGTGCTCTTCCGGTTGCGACGCGACGTCTATCTCGAACAAATGCCGCCGCTTCTCGTGATCGCCGGCGTCCTGATCGGCGCGACGGTCCTGCTGGCGATCATCCTCGGTCCGATGCGTCGGGCGATCGAGCCGATCGCGGAACGTCTCACGAGCCCGATCGCACCGATCGCGCTCTTCCTCGTCGGCGTCTTCGGCCTCGGTGGTGGGCTCGCCCTCGCCTTCGCGCCGGCCGGCGCCGAGAAAGCGGAGAAGAACGGGATTGCCGCCGGCCTCGAGTCGAGACCGAACGTCATCCTCGTGATGGTCGACACCCTCCGGGCCGACCATCTGTCCTGCTATGGCAGTGACGTGAAGACGCCGAATCTCTGCCGGCTCGCCGACGAAGGCACGATCTACCAGGGCTTCTCCCATGCGTCGTGGACCAAGCCGGCGACCGCGTCCCTCGTGACGTCGACGCTGCCCTCGACCCACAACGCCATGTCGAAGCCTTCGAGCCTCTCCGAAGATCTCGTGCTCATCCCCGAAGCGCTCCAGGACGCCGGCTACACCACCGGCGGCATCGTCTCGAACGTGAACCTGGCCGAGAGCTTCGGCTTCGACCAGGGCTACGACGATTACTACTACCTGGCGCCGGACTACCTGCTGGGGGCCGAAGAGTCGGGTTCGAAGGTCATCATCTACCAGCTGCTTCGCACCCTGGTGCTCGGCGCGCTCGGTGGCGACGACATCCGCTTCTACGACTTCTACCAGGATTCCGAAGTCGTGAACGGAGTCGCCTTCGACTGGCTCGACGAGCACAAGGACGAGCGTTTCTACCTCTTCCTCCATTACATGGATCCCCACGATCCCTACCTCGAGCATCCTTACAACGGCGTCGGCGTGTCGCGAGCCTCGAACCAGGAGCCCGAGCCGGAAGAGGCCGAGCGACTGAACGAGCTCTACCGCGGCGAGATCGAATACCTCGACGGAAACTTCGGGAAGCTCCTCGCGAAGCTCGAGGCCGACGGTCTCTACGACGACACGGTGATCATCCTGACCGCCGACCACGGCGAGGAGTTCGACGACCACGGTGGTTTCTGGCACGGACTGACGCTCTACGACGAGCAGATCCACGTCCCGCTCGTGGTCAAGTGGGCGAACGGCGTCGACGGCCCGGTGAGCGGCGCCGATTCGGGGATCGCGCGACTGATCGACGTCGGCCCCACGATCCTCGGCACCGCTGGGGTTCCGGTCCCGGACACGATGCAGGGGGTCGATCTCCGGACCGCCTTCGCTTCGCGCCTCGAAAAGGACCGGCAGCTCTTCGCGGAAGAAGACCACGAGGGCAACGTCCTCTGGGCGCTGCGGACCGAGAACGAGAAGCTGATCGTCGCCAACGCGGGCAACCCGCGGAATCTGCCGGAACGCGAGTACTTCGACATCTCGAGCGACCCCCTCGAACAGGACCCCTACGAGGATCCCGACGCCGAGGCCCACCTCGAAGAGCTCGCCGAGTTCCAGCGTCAGGCCGCCCTCGGGCAGGCGGTGCAGGGCGAAGACGTCGAGATGGACCGCGCGACGTGCGAACGCCTCAAGGCGATCGGCTACGTCGAGGACTGCTCGCACATCCAGCCCTAGCCGCAGGCGCTCAGCCCTAGCCGCAGGCGCAGAAGTCCAGTCGTAGTAGAGATCGACGGATCAATCGATCCTGACTGTCGCGAGGACCTCCTGCGCCGCCCGGAGGAAGAGCGGCTCTGGATCGACGAGTCCGTCGTTGTCAAAGAAGATCGCGTCGTCACGATCGATCATGCCGCCCTCCAGAAGACGTTCCGGGCCGATGGGTCAGTCGTCTTCCGCGAGGCTGAGCGACGCCGAGTTCATGCAGTAACGAAGTCCGGTCGGCGGCGGGCCGTCTGGAAAGACGTGTCCGAGGTGAGCGTCGCACTTCGCACACACCGATTCCGTCCGAACCATCCCGTGCGACTGGTCCACCACTTCACGAACGGCGTCTTCAGAGATCGGCTGAAAGAAGCTCGGCCAGCCCGTGCCCGAATCGTACTTTGCCTCGGACCGGAAGAGCGGGGCTCCGCAGCACACACAGTGATAGGTCCCGGCCGCCTTCTCGTTCCAATACCGACCGGTGAACGCGCGCTCCGTTCCCGAACAACGCGCGACCTGGAATTCTTCTTCCGAGAGCTGCTCCCTCCATTCCTCGTCCGTACGCACCACCTTGCCGTCATCGTTCGCCATTTTCGCTCTCCTCGCTCGTTCGATCCTAGATTCATTCACGTGACGGAACCGGTTACGCCGCTCCGCCAGGCAAGTTCGCCGCTCGCTAGACCTCGTCCAGCGAGACCCGGATCGCGCTGCCCGTTGCTTCGAGCCGCACCACCCGTGGGTTCTCGTTCTCGTCGCGAAAGCGCAGCTTGACGACCATCAGCTTGCCTAGCCCCGAGGCGCCGACACCTTCCTCGACCCCACCGGGCCAGGCTGCGGTGATCGGCTGCCCGAGCAGACGCCACCACGGTTCTTCCTCGTCGAGGGACCCGATCCCATCGGGCAGCCCCTCGCGCTCACCAACCCCGCGGATCGCGAGGCCGTCGTCCGCCGGCGCGATCACGACGCGCCCCACGTCGAAGGTCAGCGCGAGCACACCGACCGACGCGCCGGCCCGATCGCCCTCCGCACGGAGAATCTTTCCGCGCGCCTCCGCGGCTCGTTCGAGAATCTCGAGTCCTTCCTGCATCGACATGCCCGGGAGTCTACACTCGCCCGCCCCGCTTGACCGGAGCCTCCTTGCCCCCCGACGCCGATCTCGCCCGTTCCGTCCGTTTGGATGGCCTCGCCGTCCGTCGCTATCGCCACGAGCGCGGGTGGTCTCCCCGTGATCTGGTCGTCGCGATCGAAGAGGCCTGCTTCAACGCGAGTGGCCTCCGTAGGACCCTCACGCCGAACCAGATCCAGGCAATCGAGGAACGCGAGGAGCGGATTACCTACGACGAGCTGTTACTGCTCGCGGACGGCCTCGCCTGCGACCCGAGCGACTTGATCGCCGAAGGCGAGATGTCGAGTCGCCGCCGCGGCCGACCCCACTGAAGAAGGAAGACGATGGACTACGTCGAACCCGCTGCCGCCCGCGAGATGCCGGGCCTCCGCCTGGCCCTCACGACCGGCGTCCCCGGCCCCTGGGGCGAAGCCGCCAAAGCGATCTTCCTCGTGAAGAAGCTCGAATTCGTCCCCGTCCGCCAGACCGCGATGGAGGACAACGCGGATCTCGTCGAGTGGACCGGCTTCCGGAACGCGCCGCAGGCGATCTACGAGAGCGAACCCGCGCGGATCCGCTGGGAGGAGATCCTCGCCCTCGCGGAGCGACTCGCGCCGACGCCCCCGCTGATCCCGACAGACGAAGGCGAACGCGCGCTGATGATGGGGATGTCGCACGCGCTCTGCAGTGAGGACGGCCTCGGCTGGAATCGACGCCTGCAGCTCCTCGCGCCGATGCTCTCCGCGCCGGACGCGGCGGAGAACCCGGCGCTGGCTGGAACCCGTGTGCTCGGCCACAGCTACGGCTGGAGTGCGGAAGCGACGGAGTGCGCGAATGCGCGGGTCGTCTCGATCCTCGAATTCTTCTCCGCACAGCTCGCGAAGCAGCGCGACGCCGGGCGCGAATACCTGGTGGGCGACGCGCTTTCCGCGGTCGACCTCTACTGGGCCGCGTTCTGCGCGCTGCTTCGCCCGCTGCCCCACGAACAGTGTCCGATGCCGGAGTTCCTGCGCGCGGGGTACGGCGCGACGACGCCCGAGATCGATTCCGTGCTTGACCCGGCGCTCGTCGCACACCGGGACAAGATCTACGAGCGACATGTCGGGTTGCCGCTCGACTTCTAGCGGCCCCCCTCACCATCTCGGTGCCTCCGAACTTTTTTCCGACGGCAGGTCGCACTCGAAGCGCGCACGTCAGCCCTCGGCGTCGAAGAACCACTCCCCACGGCGGGGTTCGTGCGCGAGCGATTCCTCGAGGCGATCGAGGAACTGGCTGCGCGTCCACTCGACCGCGCCGAAGCGCGCGAGGTGGTCCGTCGTCATCTGACAGTCGACGAACCCGAAGCCCCAGCGCTCGAGCTGTTGCACGAAGGTCGCGAAGGCGATCTTCGACGCGTCCGGCGCATGGGCGAACATCGATTCCCCGAAGAACGCGCATCCGAGAGAAACGCCGTACAGGCCCCCGACGAGTTGCTCCCGGCCCTCGCCGTCCTTCTGCCACGCTTCGACGCTGTGGGCGAAGCCGAGTTCGTGGAGATGGCAGTAGGCCGCGACCATGTCCGGCGTGATCCACGTGCCTTCCTGACCGGGACGAGGCGTATCCCGGCACGCACGGATCACGTCGTCGAAGGCTTCGTCGAGGGAGATCCGGTACGGGCGGGCGCGGACGCGCTTCGCCAGCGAACGCCCGACGTGCAGATCCGATGGAACGAGCACCATCCGCGGGTCCGGCGAGAACCACAGGATCGGATCCTCGTCGTACCAGGGGAACACACCCTGGGCGTAGGCCGCGATCAAGCGCTCCGGCGAAAGATCCCCGCCGTGTGCGAGCAAGCCCTGGGAATCGACCTGCCTCGGATCGGGAAAGGGCAGCGCCCGCACGAGCTCCGCGATAAGTCCGCGCGTCGTCCGAGCCGCCGCGCCACTCATCGAGTGGCGAATTCCACGGCGTTCTCCGGCCAGGGCTCCGCAGCCTCGATCGCGGGCAGGATTTCGTCCACGCGATCGACCGACTGCCAGATGTCGAGGTGTTGCTCGTTCATGAAGCGCTCGTTGACGCTGCTCTCGAGCAAACGGAAGAGCGGGTCGTAGAACCCGTTCTGGTTCAGGATCACGAGTGGGTGCACGAAGAGGCCCAACCGCTTCGACGTGATCGCATCGAAGAGCTCCTCGAAGGTCCCGCTTCCGCCCGGCAAAGTGACGATCGCGTCGGCGGTCTCGAGCATCAGGCGCTTGCGCGTCTGCATGTCCTCGACGAGCTCGAGTTCCTGGATCCCGCGGTGGGCCCACTCGAGCTCGCGCATGAACCTCGGGATAATCCCGACCACGTGCCCGCCTTCGTCGAGCGCCGCGTCCGCGACGGCGCCCATCGATCCCACGGCGCCCCCGCCATACACCAACGTGTGACCGGCCTGGGCGATCTCGCGACCGAGCGCGGCGGCCGCGGCATGGAAATGGGGCTCACAGGCGGTGCTCGAAGCGCAGAAGACGAGGATCCGACGTCCCTCGGCCTCGTCCTGAGCGTTGTTCGCGGTCATGCTGGACCTCATCGCCCCCGCCGAACGAAAAGTTGACGGGGTTCCGGATCGCCCGTAGGTTTGCGGCTCTAGGTCTGAATTCAAGGGGTTGATTTCAGGCACTTGCAGACCCTCGGACCCCGCTCGAAGCACGACCTGCCGGACAGGACGGCCGCCGAGCCAACCGCCGAGTTGCTAAGTGCCCCTTCTTGATCGAGAAGTGTCGACGTCTCGTCCGTCCGCGTTCGCGCGTCCGGTGCGCGACGAGGTGGTCCGGAGCCCCTCCGAACCATCCCGAAGCCGCCGTGCTCGAGAGCAACGTTTCCCACCGACCCGGGAGACCAGGACAGCGAGGCCCGTCGCAACTCGATCGAAAGCGAGAAGACATGTCCGATTTCGACGATTTCCCGGAAGAGCCCAGCGATCGCGGCAACGCGACGAGCTCCGTCCACGCTGGCGAGCTTCGACAGCAGGAAGCCAACGCCATCACGACGCCGATCTACCAGACGTCGACGTTCTGGTTCCGCAACTCCAAGGAGGTCACGGACTACCAGGAAGGCAAGAGCGACCGCGAGGAGTACGGGCGCTATGGCAACCCGACATGGGCGGCCGTCGAGCGCAAGATCAGCGCCCTCGAAGGGGGCGAAGAGACGGTTCTCTTCGCGTCGGGCATGTGCGCGGCGACGACGACGTTCATGGCGCTGCTCGACGATGGCGATCACCTGATCGTGACGAGCGACTGCTATCGCCGGACGCGTCAGTTCATCGAGCAGTTTCTCTCGCGGATGGGCGTCGAGACGACGGTGATCGAGCCGTCGAATCTCGAAGCGTTCCGTGAAGCCATCAAGCCGAACACGAAGCTCTTCTTCACCGAGTCCCCGACGAACCCCTACCTGCGCGTGATCGACGTGCCGGCCTTCGTCGAGGTCGCTCACGCGAAGGGCGTGCAGGTCATCATGGACTCGACCTTCGCGACGCCGGTGAACCACAAGGCGCTCTCCGACGGAGCGGACCTCGTGATCCACAGCGCGACGAAGTACCTCGGTGGCCACAACGACCTTCTCGCCGGCACGCTGACGGGCCCTTCCGAGCTCGTCGATCCCGTACGCAAGGCCCTCGGCGTCCTCGGCGGGATCATCGACAGCCATGCCGCGTGGCTGCTGCTGCGCGGCATCAAGACCCTCGACATCCGCATGGAGCGCCACAACGCGAACGGCCTCGCCCTCGCCCGGTATCTCGAGAACCATCCGAAGATCGGCAAGGTCTTCTATCCGGGCCTACCGTCGCACCCCGACCACGAAGTCGCGAAGCGCGTGATGAGCGGCGCGGGCGGCGTCGTCACCTTCGAGATCGACACGGATCTCGCAGGTGCGATGCGCTTCATCGACGCGACCACGATTCCGTATCAGGCCCCGAGTCTGGGTGGCGTCGAGAGCCTGATCGAGCTGCCGGTCACGATGTCCTTCTGGGACAAGCCGAAGGAGGAGCGTCTCCGCCTCGGAATCACCGACAGCCTCGTTCGATACGCCTGCGGCATCGAGAACGCCGACGACATCATCGCGGACATCGAACACGCGCTTGAGAAGGTCTGAGTCGGAGCGGGTCGCGCGCGCCTAGAAGAGCCGCGCTTGCTCTTCGACCTGCGTCGGCAGCGCCTGCTCCATGGCGAGGAGCCGCGCCTTGAGGTCAAGGCCACCGGCGTAGCCCTGGAGTGCGCCTCCGCGCGCGATCACCCGATG
>PAQX01000078.1 GCA_002709835.1 Deltaproteobacteria bacterium | reverse complement strand
TTCGAAGCCGATCAGGTCGACGTCGAGGATCTCCACGGTCATCCCCCAAAGAAAGAACGGGGGAACGGTACACGACCGTTCCCCCGTCCCGGGAGCCAGCGGCGCCGAAGCGCCGCGATCGGGATCGATCAGCCGCGACGGATGATCGTGCCCGTTCCAATGCCGCCACCGCAGCACATGGAAACGAGGGCGTGCTCCTTGTCGGCACGCTCGAGTTCGTGGACCGCCTTGGTCAGGAGGATCGAGCCGGTGCCGCCGAGCGGGTGGCCGAGGGCGATCGCGCCGCCGTTCGGGTTCACCGTCGCCATGTCGGGCTCGAGGGTCTTCGCCCAGGAGAGCACGACCGAGGCGAACGCCTCGTTGATCTCGGAGACGTCGATGTCGCTCATCGAGAGGCCCGTGTCCTTGAGGAGCTTCTGGGTCGCCGGGATCGGGCCCTCGAGCATGAGCACCGGGTCACAGCCGACGAGGCAGGAGGCGACGATGGTCGCCTTCGGCGTCACGCCGAGCTCCTTCGCGCGCTCGCGGGTCATGAGCAGCACCGCGCCGGCGCCGTCCGTGATCTGCGAGGACGAGCCCGCGGTGTGGACACCGTCGGGCATGTTCGTCTTGAGCTGCGCGAGTCCCTCGAGAGTGGTTTCACGGAGACCGCCGTCGCGGGTCACGAGCTCCGTCTCCTTGGTGGGCTTGCCGTTTTCGTCGAAGCCGATCGGCGCCTCGAAGGGCACGATCTGCGAGTCGAACGCCCCCGCTTCCCAGGCCGCCTTCGCGAGGTCCTGGGAACGCTTGCCGAACGCGTCGGTGTCTTCGCGCGTGATGTCGTACTTCCTGGCGATCCGCTCCGCGCCGTCGAACTGACTCGTGAACTCGTGGTGCGCCCAGTAGTTTTTGTTGACCGGTGCGCCGACCGAGGGCTCCTTGGGGATCGTCGAGCCCATCGGGATCTGGGTCATCGCCTCGACGCCGCAGCCCATCGCGACGTCGACGACGCCGGAAGCGACGAGGGCGTACGCCATGTTCGTCGCCTGCTGGGAGGAGCCGCACTGGGTGTCGACGGTGGTCGAGGGGGTCTCGATCGGGAGACCCTTCGCGAGCCAGGCGTTGCGCGCGACGTTCATCGTCTGCATGCCGACCTGGCCGACGCAGCCGCCGACGACCTGACCGACTTCCTTGGCGTCGATCCCAGCGCGCTGGATCACGGCTTCCTGGACGGCGCCCAGCATGTCGATCGAGTGGGCGGCGGCCATCTGGCCCTTCCGCTTGCCGAGAGGGGTCCGAGCCGCTTCGACGATCACGACTTCACGCATGGGAGGATCTCCTTGTAAGGACGGGCGATCGCGCGGCGCCCGCCGCGGGACCGATCGAGGTGGATGTGGAAGGGAGTGCGCCGGGGGCCTCGCGGGCTCATCCGAAGCGCGCCCAACAGTACGGGAGGGCGACCGGGAGGGCCAGAACTCGGCGTTTCGTCTCAGGAATCCGGCGGACGCGTCTCGGAGACGACCGCGCTCCCGGCGAAGCCGTAACGAATGGCGCGAGCGGAGACGCGCGTTCCGATCGGCACCGGAACCGGGTGGGTATAGAGCCGCCAGGGGCCCTGGTCGGTCCGGATCTCGAGGGATGCCCCCGGCGTTTCGCATTCGACGTGGGCGTGGCCTGCCGAGAAGGCGAGGGTCGGGTCGGCGGTGACGGGCTGCTCGCCGCCGGGCCAGTAGCGTTCCGCGAGGGAGGATTCCGGGACCTCGGAGAGATCCTCGACCCGTTCGCGGAATCGGGCATGGGCCTCGCGCATCCTCACGAGCGTGTCCTGGAAGCGCGGATCTCCGGACACGTCGCGCAATTCGTGCGGGTCGTTTTGCACGTCGAAGAGGCGCTCCTCGCCCGGTGCTTCGAACCAGGTGCGCTGATCGGTTGCAAGCTCGCCCGCTTCGTAGGCCGCCCGCATCGCGCGCATTCCGTCCTGGTTCTCGCGGTAATCGCTCGCGTCGCTCTCGGGTCGGTCCGGAAAAGCGCTCCAGATGTACTTGTACCGGCCATCCCGCACGGCTCGCTGTCGATCCATCCTGTCGTCGATCCGGTCGCGCGACGCGAACACAAACTCGCGCCGCGGCGCTTCGGGGGCGAGGAAGTCACGCCCGTGCATGCCGGCGGGGCGTTCGACTCCGGCGATCGCGAGCAGTGCGACCGTGAGATCGACGAAGCTGACGAGCCGGTCGTCCTCCGCCCCGGGGGCGAACCTGTCCGGCCTGAACTGCTCGGGCCAGCGGAGGATCATCGGGACCCGGAGTCCCGAGTCGTAGAGGTCGCGTTTTGCCCGCGGTAGGCCGTCGCCATGGTCCGTCGTCCAGATCACGATCGTGTCGTCGGCGAGGCCATCTTGATCGAGGCGCTCGAGCAATGCGCCGACCTGGGCATCCATGATCTGGACGTTGTCGTAGTGGCGGGCGAGGTCGGTCCGGACCGCCGGCAGGTCGGGGTAGTAGGGCGGTAGGACGACGCTCTGCGGGTCGGTCGGGACGACGACGTCGGTGAAGCCTTGTCGAGCGAACCACTGCATGACCTGCATGAGGAGGTGGGTCGCGCTGTGGGGCCAGGTGCCGAGGGGGGACATCACGCCGCTCTCGTGGGTGACCATGTAGTTGACCATGCCGAAGAAGGGCTGTCCGGGCGCGCGGCTTGCCCACTGGGCGTCGTCGTCCTCGGCGTCCCAGATCGAGCTCGGGCCGCTGCCCCCCTGCACGCCGCTGAACTGATAGTCGAGCTTGCCGATCTGATAGGTGAAGTAGCCGGCGGCGCGCAGTCGCTCCGGGAACGCTTTGGCGTCCGCAGGCGGAACGGCGAGATAGCCGCCTGCGCGGCTTCGCATGTGCTGGGTTCCGGTCGAGATCTGGTGGCGACCCAGGATCAGGGCCGCGCGACTCGGCGCGCAGACCCCGGCCGTCGTGAAGACGTTCGTGAAGCGCGTGCCCGCCGCGGCGAGACGATCGAGGTTCGGCGTCCGTGCGACCTCGTCGCCAAAGGCGCCGATCCGCGGGGAGAGATCTTCGGCAACGAGGAGGAGGATGTTCGGCCGAGTCGGCGCGCCGGCGGAGGCGGAAGGCACGAGTGCGATTAGAAGGACGAACCACGCGATTCGGATCGCCTCAGTCAATCGGCCGCTCCGAAGCCAGGGTCGAGGCGTCGAACTCGTTCCAGAAGAGCTTGTCGTCGACGGGTTTGCGCGGCGGCCGGCCATGCTTCCCGGCGGGCCAGCCGATGGGGATCATCACCGCGCTCGGGATGTTCTCCGGCAGACCGAGCATGCGATCGCACTCTTCTCCGAACGCGCGATGGAGCGTCGTGAACGAGGCGCCGAGGCCGACGGCACGACACGCGAGCAGGACGTTCTGGGCGCACGGGAAGAGCGCCTGGAGCTGGGGCTCGCTGCGGCGGGTGAAGCCGGCGACGAAGAGCAGGACCGGGGCCTCGTGGAGATGCTCGGCGAGGTGAAGCGCGGCTTTCATGTTGCGCTTCAAGCGATCCGGGAAGCCGTCCTTCTCGGCGCGCTCGATCGCGGGGCCGATGTAGTTCTGGAAGACCGGCCGGTATCGGTCCCCCACCCACTGGATCTTCTCCTTGTCGTCGACGGGGACGAAGATCCACGGCTGACGGTTGCCACCGGAAGGCGCGAAGGTTCCGGCCTCGCAGACCTTCCGAATCAGCGCGCGCGGGACGGGGTCCGGCTTGAGTCGTCGGATCGCCCGGGCGGTGCGAAGGCCCTCGAGGAGCGGCACGTCCTCGCCGATCGTCTCCGGATCGATTCCTTCTGCCATGCTCTTTTCCTTCCTCGATTCGAGGGGCGACGATAGCAACGCGCGAGCACGCTCCCGGCCGCTATCCTCCGCCGCCCGTCACCCATCGCGGTCAGAAGGAGACGCCATCATGTCGAAGGAAAACGTCAGCGAGATCTTCGATCCCACGCGCTGGGACGAGGTGCCGGGCTTCGACTTCGAGGACATCACCTATCACCGGGCAAAGGACCAGGGCACCGTTCGCATCGCCTTCCATCGCCCGGAGATCCGCAACGCCTTCCGCCCGAAGACCGTGGACGAGCTCTACCGGGCGCTCGATCACGCGCGAATGACGACGGACGTCGGCGTGATTCTGCTGACGGGAAACGGCCCGTCGCCCAAGGACGGCGGATGGGCGTTCTGCAGCGGCGGCGACCAGCGGATCCGGGGGCGCGACGGATACAAGTACGCGGAGGGCGAGACGGCGGACACGATCGACGCGGGACGCGCCGGCCGTCTCCACATCCTCGAGGTCCAGCGCCTGATCCGCTTCATGCCGAAGGTCGTGATCGCGGTCGTGCCGGGCTTTGCTGTCGGCGGTGGACATAGCCTCCACGTGACCTGCGACCTCACCCTCGCGTCCGAGGAACACGCGGTCTTCAAGCAAACGGACACCGACGTGGCGAGCTTCGACGGAGGCTATGGATCCGCCTACCTGGCGAAGCAGATCGGCCAGAAGTTCGCGCGGGAGATCTTCTTCCTCGGCAAGAGCTATTCCGCCGAGCAGGCCCACCACATGGGCATGGTCAACGCCGTCGTGCCCCACGCGGAGATCGAGAACGTCGCCCTCGAGTGGGCGGCGGAGATCAACACGAAGAGCCCGACGGCCCAGCGCATGGCGAAGTTCGCGATGAACCTCGTCGACGACGGTCTCGTCGGCCAGCAGGTCTTTGCCGGCGAGGCGACGCGCCTCGCGTACATGACCGACGAGGCGGAAGAGGGGCGCGACGCGTTCCTCGAGAAGCGGGACCGGGACTTCTCGAAGTTCCCCTGGCATTTCTAGTTTTCGCCGTCGTTGGCCGCGCGGACAGGGGGGGAGCACGACGCCTCCAATGCACCGGGATGAGAAGTGGCGGCTGAACGACGCGCGATCCTCGCAGGCGCCGCCGAATCGGCGGCGCGTGGCGAAAGGCAGCCTCCGGGTCAGCCTGGAGCGCTGCTCGATCTCGATCCGGAACCGCTCGTCCGCGTTCGAGCCGACCAGGCCGCTCCTCGGTCGGTTCAGTGCGAAGCGCGCTCTACGAAAAAGCGGGAATTCCGGTCTGTGCGCGCCCCAGAATCAGCGCGTGGATGTCGTGGGTTCCTTCGTAGGTGTTCACCGTCTCGAGGTTCACCAGATGACGGATGACGTGATACTCGTCGGAGATGCCGTTGCCGCCGTGCATGTCACGGGACTTGCGGGCGATCTCCAGCGCTTTCCCGCAGTTGTTTCTCTTGAGCATCGAGATGTTCTCGGGGGCGAGGCGGCCCTCGTCCATGAGGCGACCGGCCCTCAGACAACCGTGCAGTCCAAGCGTGATTTCCGTTTGGCAGTCGGCGAGCTTGAGCTGGATGAGCTGATTGGCGGCCAGCGGGCGGCCGAACTGCTCTCGGTCCAGGGTGTACTTCCGAGCCGCGTGCCAGCAGAACTCGGCCGCACCCATCGAGCCCCAGGCGATGCCGTAGCGTGCCTTGTTGAGACAACCGAAGGGGCCACCCAGGCCCTTGATCTCCGGGAAGAGGTTCTCTTCCGGAACGAAGACGTTGTCCATCACGATCTCGCCGGTGATCGACGCGCGAAGGGACATCTTGCCTTCGATCTTGGGAAAGGTGAGCCCCTCCATTCCGGCTTCGACGAGGAAGCCGCGGATCTCGCCGTCGAGCTTGGCCCAGACGACACCGACGTCGGAGATGGGGCTGTTGGTGATCCAGGTCTTCGAGCCCGTCAGCACGTAGCCGCCGTCGGCCTTCTCGGCGCGGGTACGCATGCCGCCCGGGTCGGAGCCGTGGTCGGGTTCGGTCAGCCCGAAGCAACCGACGAGCTCGCCGGTCGCGAGACCCGGGAGCCACTTCATCTTCTGCTCCTCGGTCCCGTAGGTGAAGATCGGGTGCATCACGAGGGACGACTGCACGCTCATCGCCGACCGGTAGCCCGAGTCGACGCGCTCGACCTCGCGGGCGATGAGGCCGTACGCCACATGCGAGACTTCGGAGCCGCCGTACCGGGTCGGCAAGGTCGCGCCGAGTAGACCGAGCTCGCCCATCTCGTTCATGATCTCGCGATCGAAGCGCTCTTCGCGGTTCGCAGAGAGGACGCGAGTCATCAGCCTGTCCTGGGCGTACTCGTGCGCGGTGTCGCGGATCAGGCGTTCTTCGTCCGTGAGCTCGTCCTCGAGCAGCAGCGGGTCCGTCCAGTCGAAGGAGGGCTTGGCCATGGTGAGGGGGGACTCCGTCAGGTTGAGGAGGAGGCGCGGGCGCGCGCCGGAGAAGTTCGGGCCCACGGGGAATCGGGACGCCGGATGGGACTTTTCGTTAGCACGAACGGGCGGTTGCCGCCCTGTGAAGGAGAAGCGAAGGTACTGACCATGCGTTCCAGAACACTCGTCGCAGGGTCGCTGGCCCTTCTCTTCGTCCTTGCCTCCCCCGCCGCGTTCGGCGCCCCGACGATCGGTCAGCCTGCGCCGGAGTTTATCTTCCAGAGCGCAGAGCGGACCTACGCCTCCGCCGACTATGTCGGCGAGAGCGCCCGGAAGAAGGGCGTCGTCGTCGCCTGGTTCCCGAAGGCCTTCACGCCGGGTTGAACGGCGGAGCTCGCGGCGCTGCGTGACAGTGCCGAAGACCTGGCCAAGTTCGACGTCGAGGTCCTCTACGTCTCCCTTGACACCGCCGAGAAGAACGCCGAGTTCGCGGAAGCGATGAAAACGAAGACCCTGGTGCTGTCCGACCCGGATGGAACGACGGCGAGGCGCTTTGGTGTCGTGGGCTTCGGTGGGCTCTACTCCAAGCGGTGGACCTTCTACATCGACGGCGACGGCATCCTCCGTGACATCGACAAGAACGTGAACCCCGGAACGGCGGGGCAGGACATCGTCGAGAGGCTCGAGGCGCTGGGGTTCCCCCGGCTCTCCTCGTCGCCCGCGCCCTGAGGTCGGGCTCCGATGGAACGGCTTCGCGTCGATCCCGAGCGACCGGCCCCGCGGAAGCTTCAGCCGGCTTTCGATGCCCTCGGGCGCGATCGCGTCGTCCTTTATCCGAGTGACACGGGCTACGCGTTCGGCTGCGCGCTCTCGAGTCGCAAGGCGATCGGTGCGATCCGTACGCTCAAGGGGCACGACGAGCGTTCGAAGAAACCGCTCTCGATGCTCGTGAACGAACTCTCCGACTTCGGGCACTACGCGATCATGGAGACCGGTGTCTTCCGGACGGTGCGCCGGATGCTGCCCGGCGCCTATACGATCGTCCTCGAGGCGAGCACCGACGTCCCGCGCGACATGCGTAACCGTTTCGGTGAGATCGGCTTGCGCATGCCCGACTCTTCCCTGTGTCGCATGTTGGTCGACGGGGTCGGTGAGCCGATCGTGACGGGCTCGCTCACGTCCGGCGACGACGAACCCGAGCTCGAGGATCCGGACGAGCTCGAGCGGCGCTTTCGTGGGCGGGTCGACGTCTTGATCGACGGTGGCCACATGTGGCCCGAGCCCTCGACCATCCTGCAGGCGAGCGGCGGCGAACTCGAAGTCACTCGGGAAGGGAAGGGACCGGTCTCGAGCTGAGCCCGCTCGGTTGGCCTCCCTGGCCCTGCTGTGGGATCTTTGTTTCATCGAGCGGAGTCGCCCGCTTCCGCCCCACCCGAGGCCCCCGGATCATGGAACAGCTGAGCGCTCTCGACGCGACATTCATCAACATGGAGACGCGCAACGCGCCGACCCACATCAGCGGCCTCTCCGTCTACGACCAGGCGACGGCGCCGGGCGGACTCGTCACCTTCAAGAGCATCCTCGCGAACCTCGAATCGCGGCTCCATCTCGCGCGCTGCTTCCGTCAGAAGATCGTGCAGGTCCCCCTCGGCTTCGATCATCCCTACTGGATCGAGGATCCGGACTTCGATCTCGAGTTCCACGTGCGGCACATCGCGCTCCCGAAGCCCGGAGATTGGCGCCAGCTCTGCATCCAGGTCGCTCGACTCCACGCACGCCCCCTCGATCTGGGGAAGCCGCTCTGGGAGATGTACGTGATCGAGGGCCTCGACGAGGTCGAGGGACTTCCGCCGGGCTGCTTCGCCGTGCTCACGAAGGTCCATCACGCGGCGATCGACGGTGTGTCCGGCGTCGAGATGACCGCTGCGATCCACGACCTCGAGGTCGACGGCAAACCCGAACCGCCGACCGCGCCCTGGGTCGCCGAGTCGGAGCCCTCGGTCCTCGAACTCGGGATCCGGGCGACGGTGAACAACGTCCAGCAGCCCTTTCGCTTCGCGCAGATTCTCGGCGAAGCGGCACCGCCCGCCATTCGCGGCTATTTCGAGGCCGCCGCGCAGCGCGACGAAGACGAAGAGCCGCCGGCGGAGGTCCCCCGGACCCGCTTCAACGGCAAGGTCTCGCCCCACCGGGTCTTCGAAGCCGCGAGCTTCGCCCTCGCCGACGTCAAGCAGATCCGGAAGCGCGTCGAGGGCTGCACGGTGAACGACGTGATCCTCGCCACGGTGGGGGGCGCCCTCCGCAAGTACCTGGAGCAGCACATGGAGCTGCCCCTCGAGACGCTCTCGGCGTTCGCGCCGATCTCGACGCGGACCGCCGAGCAGGCCGGGACGGCGGGCAACCAGGTCTCGGGCATGTTCGTCTCGATCCACACCGACGAAGCCGATCCGGTGAAGCGACTCGAGAAGGTCTATCGCTCCACGCAGAACTCGAAGCACATGACCGAAGCGGTCGGCGCGCGGTCGATGACCGACGTGACTCAGACCCTGCCCGGCGCGCTCGCGGGGATCGCGGGACGACTGGTCGCGCGGACCGGGCTGATGAGTCGGCTCACGCCGGTCGCCCACTGCGTCGTCACCAACGTGCCGGGACCGCAGGTGCCTCTCTACTTCACCGGCGCCAAGATGGTCGGCTCCTTCGGCCTCGGCCTTCCCATGGAAGGGATCGGGCTCTTCCACGCGGTGCTCTCGTACAATGGCGCGATCACGGTCTCGGTCACCGCGTGTCGAGAGCAGATGCCCGATCCGAGCTTCTATGCCGAGTGTCTCGAATCGTCCTTCAGAGAGCTGCGCGAGGCCTCGGTCGCGTAGTCGAGCAGGGCAGCCTTTGGGTCTATGATCGGGCGATGCCGAGCCGCTCACGTCGCGTCCCGCTTCTTCTTCTCGTTTGTTCCGTCGCACTCTCGGCGTGCGCGACGCCGTCTCCCGATCCGGTCGACAACGAAGCGGTCGCGACGGCCGCGCGTTATTCGCCGGCGACGGCGGATCGCCCGATCTTCGATCTCGACGCGCCCCCGACGATGGTCGATACGATCTTCGAGGTGGAAGGCGCGAAGCTGAACGCCGTCGTCTATGAGCCGCAAGGCGCCGGGCCGCATCCCGCCGTCGTTCTACTCCACGGGTTCCCGGGCTTCGAACGGAATCTGGACCTCGCGTAGGCGGCTGTCCGCGCCGGCTGGACCGTCGTCTTTTTCCACTATCGCGGTGCGTGGGGGAGCGGGGGGCAGTTCTCGATGTTGCACGTACTCGAAGACGTGCACGCGGTGGTCGAAGCGATCTCCGAACCCGCTTTCGCGGCCCGGCATCGTCTGGATCCGAATCGGATCGCGCTGGTCGGGCACAGCATGGGGGGCTTTGCCGCGCTCGTCACCGGCTCCGAGAACGAACGCGTCGACTGCATCGCCTCGCTGGCGGGCGCGAACCTCGGGGCCTCGGCTCGCGCGGCGATGGACAGGCCGGGCGCAGCGGAGGCGATGGCCGCCAGCCTGGATTCGTGGTCGGGGCCGATCGTCGGGCCGAGCGGCCACGAGATCGTATCCGAGGTCCTCGCGCATCTCGATCGATTCGATACGCGCAACCACGTCGCGCCGCTCTCGGGCAAGTCGCTCCTGCTCGTGGCCGGTGGCCGTGACGACGTGACCAGCGTCGGACTACACCATACGCCCCTCGTCGCCGCGCTCGAAGCAGCCGGCGCGGAAGACGTCACCGCTCACGTGATACCGCTCGGCGACCACTCGTTTTCCGGACTCCGGATCTCGCTGGCCACGCGGCTGGTCGATTGGCTGGAAGGGCGCTGCCGAGCCCGCTGAACGAACGGGCTCGTCGTTTCGGTCGGGGAGAGGGGGCGGCCGACCGCTTCGAGGAGCGGACCATGCGCGCTTCTGAACGTCCTGCCTTCGGACGTATGGAGCTCGCCATGAGATCGCTGCCTGGTCTGAAAGCCCTCGCCCTCGCCCTCGCGCTGCGGATCGCGTATCCGCTGCCCGCGCTGGCGATCGGGGCGGTCACGGATGGTGGGGTCACGTTCGGTTGCGCGCAGAACGTCGACATGCGATTCGGCAACACGGTGAACGCCGACTTCACCGGCGCCTTCCAGTGGACCCGAACGATCGGCGTCGGTTCGAGCGAGGATTTCCTCGTCCAGTTCGGCAGCGATGCGGCGCGGCAGGCCCTCGAAACGAGTCTCGTCCCGGAGACCGCGCCCGGCCTTCTCGCCCTCCTCGGTCTGATGGGCCTCGCCTCCTACGGACGCAAACCGCCGCCCTGACCCACGTCTCGGGCGTCGACCCGAGCGCCCGGACCGACCGCGGGTCCCGGTCCCGTCCACCGGTGCGACGCGCTAACGTGCTCGTCCACGAAAGGCGGTCGATCCGATGAACATGCAGATCCAGGGCAAGATCCACGCGGCGTTCGACGCCGAGCAGGTCACGCAGCGCTTCCGGAAGCGCGAATTCGTGCTCGAGCTCGAGGGCGAGTCCCGCTATCCCCAGTACGTCATGTTCCAGTTCACGGGCGACCGCTGCGAGATGCTCGACGGCTACGCGAAGGGCGAAGAGGTCAAGGTCGAGTTCAGTCTCCGTGGACGCGAGTGGACGAGCCCGAAGGGCGACGTGCGCTACTTCAACAGCCTCGAGACCTGGTCGATCGACCGAGTCGGCGACGGGCCGCCGATGGTCGCCTCGGAGGATGCCGGCATGTTCTCGGACGATCCCCCGCCGCCGACCGACGACGACGACATTCCGTTCTAGGCCATCGTCGCTGCGCGGCTCTCGAAAGGCTCTTCAAGGCCTTTCTTGCGTTGAGGACCCGGTCCTCGAACCAGCACCTGCTCGAAGGGCTTCGGGTTCCCGCCCGAGTCCTCACCCCAAGACGCCGCCCACGAAGGGGCGGCGTCGAGAGGCGCTCTGCGCCGACTGATCAATAGTCGGGCGGGGTGTAGATCTCGCAGGCGCCCTTGTGGCCGCCGCTGATCACGAGCATCCGACCGAGGGCCATGTACTGGCCGATCATGAGGCCGAGTTCGGCGATCTCGGCGTTGCTGAAGTGGTCGCGAAGTTCGCGGACGAAGCTTTCGTCGACACTGCGGAAGTCGGTCGCGAGCTTCTCGGCGAAGCGAACGGCGAGGTCTTCCCGTGGCTCGAGCTTCCGCTCGCCTTCGGGCTTGTGGATCTGGGCGATCGTTTCTTCATCGAGTCCTTGTTGCGCAGCCTGCGCATACCGGGCGAAGAGTCAGGTGTCGCACTCGTTCATGGCCGCGATCTTGATTCGCGCGATCTCCTTGATTCGCGCAGGGGCCACGCCTTCGGTGTGGCCGGGCCGGAAGAAAGCGAAGAAGCGCTCGAACAGATCGGGCAGCTCCTCCATCATGTTCAGCGCGCCGCCGTCCCAGGCGTTCGCTGCGGGTCCCGAGGTCGGGACTTCCTCTGCGCTCATCGGACATCCTCCAGATCCCGATTCATGCGGGATCGATTGCTCCGAAAAGCCTAGCCCACGCGCACAGCCGCTGGCCTAGACTCGGTCGACGCCCTCGCCGGGCGGGGAGGCGCGATGTCGAGCGATGCAGACCACGGGCGCGAGGGCGCCGTGCACGTTCCTTTGCGGATCTTCTACGGCTGGATGATCGTAGGGATCGCGTTCGCGGCCCAGTTCCTGTCGAATGCGGCGGGCCTTTCGATCATCGGCAATCTGATGACGCCGATCTCCGAGGAGTTCGGGGTCTCGCGTTCGCTGGTGGGGATCGGGCCGGGCGTCGCGATTCTGGTGATCGGAGTCCTCGGACCCTTCATCGGTCGATTGGTCGACGCTGGACATGTCCGCCGCGTAATGGTCGTCGGCTGCGCGATGAACGGGCTCGGGCTGATCGGGCTCTCTTATGCCTCGACCTTCGCTCAGGCGGCGGCATCGTTCATTCTTCTGACGGCCCCGGGGCTCGCTCTCTACGGAATGATGCCCGCCTTGGCGCTGGTCGCGAACTGGTTCGTCCGAAGGCGTGGCCTCGCGCTCGGGATCGCGGTCGCGGGGGCGACGATCGCTTCGGGGGTCGGTCCGAACGTCTTCGAGATGATCGCCGCCGAGCAGGGCTGGCGCGGTGCGATGCTCACCTTCGGCGCGATCACTACCGCTCTGTCGATCCCGATCTTCGGGGGCCTCGTGGTCGCACGTCCCGAAGAGGTCGGCTTGCGCCCCGACGGAGACTCCGAACCGTCGGCCGAGGAAGCGGCGGTCCCCGGACCCGAACCGCGGACGCCGTCCGAGCTCGCGAAGATCCCGGGCCTCTGGATCCAGGCCGTGGGCTTCGGCTTGATCCTCACGTCCCCGGTCGTGCTGATCGCGATCCTCGTGCCGTTCAGCGAGGACCTCGGGATGACCGCGGCGCTGGGGTCGCGCTTCTTCATCTGGATGATCCCCTTCTCGCTCGCGGGCAAGCTCGTGATCGGTGGGCTCGCCGACGTGACGCCGCTCAAGCCGGGGATCGCGCTCATGGTCCTCGTCAACGCCGTCGTCTGGTGGATGCTCAGCCAGGAGCCGGACTACGACACGCTCATGATCATCGGAGCGATCTACGGCGTGGGGATCGGCGGCATGGCCCCGCTCCACGGTGTCCTGATCGGTCGCCTCTTCGGGCGGGTCGACTACGGCACCGCGAGCGGCCTCGGCGGCATCGTCGGCGTGAGTCTGATCGTCCTCGCGAGCTTCGGCTCCCAGGCACTCTATGCGGTGACCGAATCGTACCCGCAGGTCTGCGCCGTGCAGATGGCCCTCGTTCTGCTCGGGGGGCTGGTCGTCGCGCCGCTCCGCATCCCGCCGCCCGAGGACGCGAGCTAGTCGAGCCCGCGATGGTGACCTTTCTGCTTCAGCCCGCTGCTGGAGCGTCGAACCAGATGGGCGAGGTCCAGAGGCGCTCCTGGATCGTCTTCGGGATCGACGAATCCTCGCAGCCGCTGCTGCGCCCACTCGCGTTCGGGTCGTTCGCCTCTTCGAGGCATTGCCGCGCCGACCAGCGACAGCTCGGGTTCTCGAGGACGCGCACGTAGTAGAAGGCGTTCTGGTTGGCGTTGAAGTCGGGGTCCGTCCAAACAGTGCAGAGACTGTTGTGACCGTTGCCGCGGGGTTGGCAGGTGGCTTCGTCGACATAGGCGTCGTTCTCACCGCCCGCCACGTCGATGACCTGCTGGTGGAAGTTGTCCTCGGCGTCGATCCAACCCTTCACGACCTGGGCGCGCTGGAGTAGACCGCCCGGATGCGCGGGGATGCCGACGTCACGCATCGCCGACACGACGAAGACCGGCGCCGCCTCCGCGCTCGGCGGCGTCGGGAGGTCGCCGCCCATCGGGACTCCGCCCGCGTAGCCCTTCGAGACGAGTTCGGGGTCGCCGCAGAGATCCTCCGGGTAGTCCCAGCCGCCGAAGAAGCGCGCCGTGATCCGGGGGCCGCTCGTCCCGAAGGTCTCCTTGCGCTTCATTGCGTTGAAGATCGCGTCCCGCGAGTTCTCTTCGGCCCAGACGCCGGCGAGGCCGCCCGGGTTGGCCATCAGGGAGTTCGTCGCCTGCATGGGGCTCGTGCTCTTCGCGATCCGCTCTTCACGGGTGTCGTCGGTGATGCCGGACCAGCCCTGGAAGGAGTACTCCTCGACGTCGCCGGGGTTGCCGTTGTGGGCGTCGGTGGCGGCGACGATGCCGATCTTGAACGGGTTGACGCCGATCCGCGCCTGCTCCCGGAAGCCTTCGGCGAGTGCATATCGGACGTAGTCCCGACGATGGACGCAGCCCGTCCCGACCAGCGCGCCGACGCCGACTTCGTCGGGTCCGCACTCCGTAACGTCGGGTCCGCGCCACTCCTCGAACTCGCAGAATTCGTCGCGGCCGCCGAGGACGTTCGAAAATCCGTTGCGGCACTCGCTGTCGCCCTTGATCTGGTTGAGCTCGACGAGGCGCTCGATGTCGGCGCGCAGTCGCGCGCGATCGCGCTGGGCCTCGATCGGAAGATCGCGCCCGCCGGTCGCGAACATGTTGCCGTTCGAGAGGTTCGAGTTGTGGGGGAGGGTGATCACGTCGCACCCGGTCGCTGCGTCGCGGCACTGCGCCGCGAGCTTCTCCCAGAGGCCGTAGACGTCGGGCTCGTCGATCCAGGCGATCGGCTTCTCCGGTACGTTCGCGTTCCGGAAGATCACGTTGTGGTGGACCTTCGCGAGGTCTGGCGTCGCCGTGTACTCGTAGCCATGGAGGGACGTGAAACGACAGTTCTCGGAGCGATCATAGTGACGCTCAGCAGCAGCCTGCTGCTCTTCCCAGACCGACTGCATGACGCCGATGCAGCCCGCGCCCTCTTCACCGCAGAGGTCTCCGCGCCGGGCCGGACGTCCACCGTCGGCCTGCAGCGCCGCGGAGATCGCCCCCATGCGTGTCGCGAAATCCCCGGCCGGGTTCGGCTCGAAGGGGACTTCGCCCCGGAAGAAAGCACAGGCTGGGGATTCGTAGCCGGGCTCTTCCGGTCGCGTGCACATCGCCACCTCGCCCTGAAAGCTCGCGTGGTCCGTCAGCGACGCGAAGTCGATCGGGCGCTCGAGCTGGGCCGGTCGGGTCGGGCTGCCCTCCGCGTCGAGGGGCGCGAAGCGGATCTCTTCGCCCTTCGCGAAGCGGAAGACGTCGTCCGGCGTGCTGCGCACGTCCCAGAGCCAGGCGTCCATCGATAGGGTCGAGTGGACGTGGAGCTCGCCCCAGAGCGCCTGCCGGAGCGGGTCCCGGTTCGCGCAGGGTTCCCGGTCCTCGCTGTAGGGCTCGCCTGAAGGCGCGAGGGCCCGCTCGCTGGCCGCGCGCGCCGTCGTCGTCTCGGTCGCGGGCGGTTCGGGAAGGCAGGCGACTCCGGCCGCGAGCAGGGCGGCGGTGGTCAACAGGACGGTCGAGCGAGCAATGCGATGCGGAACCATGAGACTCCTCCGCGCCCCGGCGCGGGGCGCGGAGACGACGCTAGCCCAGCGTCGCGACTGCACTAGAGTCGGCGATCCGACCGAGGAGAGGATGTCATGCCGGAGCCCGAAACCCTCGAAACGTTGATTGCGAAGCAGGCGATCCGAGACGTGCTGTCTTGTTATTGCCGCGGTCTCGACCGCATGGACCGTGAGATGGCGGACGCCGTTTTCTGGGAAGGCGCGACCGCGGACTATCTCGGGATCTACGAGGGAACCGGTCATGGCTTCGTCGAATGGGTCTGGGGCTCCCACTCGAACATGGAGCGCCACTCGCATCAGATCACGAACGTGTTGATCGAGTTGGGCGAGGATGGCGCGAGCGCGACCAGCGAGGCCTACGTGACGGTCGTGCTGTGGACCCTGCCCGACGGTGACGGGAAGCAGCTCGAACTCGTCGGTCGTGGACGCTATCTCGACCGGTGGGAGAAGCGTGACGGGCGATGGGCGATCGCCGATCGTGTCCACGTCCTCGACATGTCGAGCCAGGCTCCGCTGGGGCGCGCCGACATCTCCGAGGAGAGCCGGCGGGACGAGCGGGATCCGAGCTTTCGCTTCATCCCGAAGGGCGCGCGTTAGGCGCCTCTCGGAGGCCTACTTCACCTGAACCTTCACGCCCGGGAACGCCTCGAAGTAGAAGTCGAAGGCCTTCCGGAGCTCGGTCGGATCCGCGCCGAAGTCCTGTCGGACGTCATAGACGACCTGACCGTCCTTGCCGCGGGGGTGGGCGTCCATGTAGGCCTGGATCTGCGCCTTCGCGTCGGCGGTCATCTCGAGACCGGCCACCTCGTAGATCTTCTCGACGGTGCCGACGTCGTCGGCCATGAATTCGTGGAAGAGGACGTCGTGCGTGCGATCCGAAGGGAGCTGGTCGCGATCCCGGACGGAGGCCTGAAGCAGGCGCTGGATGCGGTCGTGCCAGTACTCGAGATACCACTGCGGATCGGTGTGGTGGTAGTTCTGGCGGGACGCGTAGGCGTTCATCGTCGCCGCGGACTGGATGACCGAGATCGGGTCTCGGTGGGTGACCACGATCGTCGCGTCGGGGAAGGTCGCCATCAGCGGTCCGATCTGCTCCAGATGCTGAGGGCACTTCAAGATCCAGCGCTCGCGCGGGTTCTTCCACTGGAGGATCTTGAGGCCCGTGAGGAGCGCACCCTGGTAGTGCGGCGTCTGGTCGTGGGCCAGGTAGTAGTCGCGCCACTTCGGGGCGCGGGCGATCCACTCGAGGTTGTAGCTGGTGAAGTCCGGCAGCATGAACTCGAGCTCTTCGTGGATGTGGTCGGGCTCCATCGGGTGCATCGCCGAGATGAGCGGCGACGTGGCCTTCATCAGCTCCCAGATCCCGTTGCACCGGTGCCAGCGCGGATCGATCCCGTCTTCGCCGGGGCGCTCGGCCGGATCCGGGACGGGCTCCTGTCCTTCCCAGAGCGGCATCGAGCGAAGGCGCTGGTCCGCCGCGATCAGGTTGACCAGGTGGGTCGTGCCCGACCGAGGGAGACCGACGACGATGATCGGGCGTTCGATCTTCACGTCGTGGATCTCGGGGTGGCGTTCCAGGAGGTCGTTGATTCGTAGCCGGGTCGTCGCGTATCGAACGCAGTCTCCGAAGAGGATCATGCGGCCGAGCGCAGTGCGGTTGTCGTCCGCGTTCATTTCGTCGAACCAGACGCCGAGCCGCTCCTTCCAGTCGTCGGGACCCCAGCAGCTGAGCCCCGTCGCTTCTTCCGCGGCGTTCGCGACGGCCGGGATCGAGAGGTCGACCTTCTGCGTCTCCGCGTAGTCGAGGGCGGCCTTCTGGGCCGGAGTCAGCACGGGGTTTGCGAGGTCTTCGATGCGGATCTTCTCGCTGGCCATGTTCTTCCTCGATTCGTCGTAGAGGCGCCGCGTCGACGTCCTCCGCCAGGGGAGGAACGAGGCTAGCCTCTCCGGTGTCCCGTGCGCATCCGACCGGCAACTCGGCGATTCCCGCTTTCGACGGAGACCCCGAAGCGTCGGATCGGCCACTCACTCGGAGGCGGTGGGATGCTCGTATCCCGAGCCGAAGGAGACTGCAGCGTGAGCGCCTCGGACGAATCCCTCGATCGCCTCCATCGCGAGCGCATGCTCGCGGAGGGCATGCCCGAAGTCGCGATTCGGAGCTTCCTGCGCGCGCTGCGCTTCGTTCGCGAGGGCGGCGGGACCACGCTGGCCGAAGGCGAACTCGAGCCCGTCGAGGCGCTGCCCCGCGCCGACGGCTTGAGCGACTTCGAAGACGCCGGTCGCGAGGCGCTCGCTCGAACCGTCGTCCTCAAGCTGAACGGCGGTCTCGGCACGTCCATGGGCTTGGCCGGACCGAAGAGTCTTCTGCCCGTGCGCGGCGACGCGACCTTCCTCGACCTGATCGCTCGGCAGGTCCTTCATCTGCGCGACCGCGAACGGGTTCGGCTTCCGCTTCTCCTGATGAACAGCTTCCGCACGCGCGCGCCGTCCCTCGCGCGACTCGAGCGCCACGACGGATTGGTCGGCCGACTGCCCCTCGACTTCTTGCAGCACCGCGTGCCGCGGATCGACCCTCAGACCTTCGAGCCCGTCGACTGGCCCGACAACCCCGACCTCGCGTGGTGCCCGCCGGGCCACGGCGATCTCTACGCGGCAATCGCATCCTCGGGACTGCTCGGCCGGCTCCTCGAAGAGGGAATCCGATACGCGTTCGTGTCCAACGCCGACAATCTGGGCGGTGCGATCGATCTGCCGATCCTGGGCTGGTTCGCGAGCGAAGGTCTGCCCTTCGCGATGGAGGTCGCGGAGCGGACCGCCGCCGACCGCAAGGGGGGGCACCTCGCTCGGTGCGGCGGTCGCCTCGTTCTCCGCGAGTCGGCGCAATGCGCCCCCGAAGACGTGCCGTCCTTCCAGGACATCGAGCGTCACCGCTACTTCAACACGAACAACCTCTGGCTCGACCTCGAGGCGGTGGCACGCGCCCTCGAATCGTCTCCGGACGGTCTGCCGCTTCCCGTCATGACCAACGCAAAGACCGTCGTGTCCGATGATCCCGACTCGCCGCGCTGTCTCCAGCTCGAGACCGCGATGGGGGCCGCGATCGAGTGCTTCGAGGGGGCCCAGGCGATCTGCGTTTCCCGGGAACGCTTTGCCCCCGTCAAGACGACGGCCGATCTGCTCGCGGTCCGGTCGGATGCCTTCGAGTTGCTCGACGATGGTCGGCTCGTCGCCGTCGACGCCGAAGCGACCCGCCGTCGCGTGATCGAGCTCGACGATCGCTTCTACCGGAGTGTCGAACACCTCGACGCGCGATTCCCCTACGGCCCGCCTTCTCTCGCGAAAGCCCGTCTTCTCAAGGTCGAGGGGGATCACCGCTTCGGCCAGGACGTCGTCGTCCTCGGCGACGTTCATCTCGTGGCCGACGGAGACGAGCCGGTCGAGGTCACCGACGGCCGCGTGCTCGAGGGCGAGCGCTAGTCGCTCAGGACGCGATCTCGCCGAGCAACGCTTCCGGGACGTCCACGACCCGCGCGCGCAGCCACTCGCCGAGGCTCTTTGCTTGTCCGTCCTGGCGGGTGGCGGCGGCGACGCCCTCCTCGAGAAGACCGTGGACCACGAAGTTGAGCGCCCGCATGTTCGGGAACCGGTGGCGATCGATCTCGAAGGCTGCCGTCTCGGGAAGGAGTTCGCGGAGCCGATCCGTCGTGAGGAAGCGATCGAGCCAGGCCCAGGCCGCATCGTCTCGTACGAACACGGCCAGATTCGCGTTGCCGCCTTTGTCGCCGGAGCGAGCGCCGACGATCCGCCCGATGGGGATCGCCTGGGTCGGTCCCTCGGGCGCCGCCACGTCCGGCCCTGGACGGGCGTCGATGTGCGTCTCCACGTGCGGGATC
>PAQX01000077.1 GCA_002709835.1 Deltaproteobacteria bacterium | reverse complement strand
GGGGAGGTCCCCCGCCGTCGCGAGGTCATGCTCCAACGGGATCTGCGCCGGGGCCTTACGTGGAAGCCAGGAAGTCGAGGACGGCGTCGCTGAAAGCGTCGTTCTTGTCGCCGGCGACCATGTGGCCCGCCCCGGAGACGTCGGCGAAGCGGGCGTGAGGGACCTGGTCGAGGAAGGTGCGAGCGCCTTCTTCCGAGAGGAGATCCGACATCTTCCCTCGAACGAGGAGTGTGGGAAGCGTGAGCGAGGCGGCGGCAGCGTCCAGAACTTCCTGACTGACGAGTTTTTCGTCGCCGTTCTCGCTGGGCGTCATGAACGCGGGATCCCAGTGCCACCGCCAACGGCCGTCGTCTCCCCGGCGCAGGTTCTTCTCCAGTCCCGAGATGTCCTTAGGGCGCGGGCGATGGGGGTTGTAGGCCGCCACGGCGTCCGCGACTTCTTCGAGCGTGTCGAACCCGTCGAGGCCCCCCTTCATGAAGTCCATGATCCGCTCGGCTCCGCTCTGTTCCATGCGGGTGGCGATGTCGACGAGGACGAGGGCGCGCGCGACGTCGTTGCCGGCTTCGTGGACCGCGAGGAGCGAGGAGATCCCGCCGAGGGATGCCCCGACCAGAACGGGACGGTCGAAGCTCCGCGCGATCGCGACGACGTCGTCCCGGAAGCCGGTCGAGCGGTAGGCGCCGTCGGGATCCCAGTCGCTCTCGCCGTGGCCACGGAGGTCGATCGAGACGGCATACCAGCCGGACTGGGCGAGGCGCGCTGCGGTGCCGCTCCAGGAATGGCGGGTCTGTCCGCCGCCGTGAAAGAGCAGTGCAGGAGGATGAGCGGCGTCACCGAACGCGTCACCGACGAGCTCGAGGCCTTGGCTGGCGGGGAAGATGCGACGCTCGACGGGCACGTCGAACTCCTTGAGGGCCATCGGGGATCTCCGGAACGGGGAAGCCGCGCGCGTCAGAACCAGGCGGCACCCACGTCGAGTCCGACGAGGCGTTCGCTCTCGGCCCAGAGCCGCTTGGCGGTCTCTTTGTCGCGGGCAAGGGCGGAGGCCTTTGCGGGGCGTTCGTTGATGAAATAGGTGCCGTTCTGGGCCTCGATTTTCGGGGCCGAGCAGAGGTAGATCGAGGTCTTCGCGCCCTGGGCCGGCGTCTTGAAGAAGAGCGACAGGAAGGGGATCAGCAGCTTGGCGATCCCGCCATTGTTCGCGCCTAGGCGCGTCGAGACCGCACCCGGGTGGAGGGACCAGATGCCGACGTCGTGTCCTTCGAGATGCCGAGCGAGCTCCGTCGTGAAGAGCATGTTGCAGAGCTTCGAGGCCCCGTAGACGCCCATGGCCGAATAACGCCGCTCGGACTGGAGATCGTCGAGGTCGAAGGCTGCGAATTTGTGCGCGCCCGAGGCCACGTTCACGATCCGCGCCCCCGGCTTCTCCATGATGCGGGGCAGGAGATCGTGGGTCAGCAGGAAGGGCGCGAGGTGGTTCACGCCGAAGGTCATCTCGTTGCCGTCGGCCGTCTCTTCGCGCCGGAGCATCGTCACTGCGGCATTGTTGAGGAGCACGTCGATCCGATCGAGGGCCTCGTCGAGTTCCGCAGCGACACGGCGTACGTCGTCCAGGCGTTCGAAGTCCGCGTGGAAGAGCTGGACGCAGCTTCGGCCGGTGGCCGCTTCGATACGCGCTTGCGTCGCCCTTCCGCGCTCTTCGGATCGGCATACGATCGCGAGGTTGGCGCCCTGTTCGGCGAGGGCCAGGGCCGAGGCCTCGCCGATACCGGAGGTTCCGCCCGTCACGATGCAGGTCTTGCCGTTCATCTCGCTCATGCGGCCACCACTCCCGCCACGCGGGTGGCGAGCGAGGTCAGAAAGAAGTCGGTGACGCGCTCGTTCAGCCATGCGTGGGCATCGCCCTCGCGTCGCAGGCTGGCGATCGGACGGGGGGAGCGGGGGAGGTTCGGGCGGGGCGTGTTCTCGTGGACCTTGTGCAGCAATTCGGCGCCGTCGCAGAAATGGTAGTGGTCGGCGTCGTCCATCCACTCGAGCCGCGCGTGATCGCCGAGGCGTGCGAAGAGCGGATCGATGCTCTGGCTCCGATCGACGAGCACGTCGTCGGCTGCGGCGAGGACGAGGGCCGCGACTTCGGGCGAGAGCGGGAGCTCCCCTTCGTCGAAGGCTCGCCGCCCGACGAAAGGTTCCGAGGCGGGGGCCAGGCAGCAGACGCTGCGGACACGCGATTCTCGGGCTGGGATCTTGAGGGCGGTCCAGCCGCCGAAGGAGTGCCCCAAGGCGCCGATTCGCGCCGGGTCGATTGCGGGGCGCCGGCTCGATTCGGTCCCCTCGTCGATGAGGGCCGTAATCACGCGGCCGACGTCCACCGGGCGCTGGGTGCGCGCGCGAAGGTGAACCTCGCGGCGTTCATCGTCAGTTTCCAGCGCCATCATCTCGTCGAAGGTATTGCCGACGTGGTCCGGGGCGGCGACGACGAATCCGTGACTCGCGAGATGGGTCATCAGGAAGGTCGACTGCTGGCGCAGTCCGGAGTTGCCATGAGAAAAGACGACGAGCGGAAGAGGCTCATCGAGGAGCGGGCTGAGGTTCGTCGTCGCACGATGCGGCAGGCCCAGCGGGTGGGCAGCGTCGTCGCGCTCGCGTACACCGGGTCGCGCCGGGTACCAGATTGCGGTCGGCAGCACTCGGTCCCGATCGAGCGGGTCATCCGGTGAGGGGATCCGGGTTTCGATTACGCCGACCGGATGGGGGCCTCGCTGGTTCGGGTCGTGCGTGGGCATTAACAGTGTGTAGCCATCGCGGCCAACGGCGAACACCCCCTCCGTGAAGACCGGGCTTCAGGACTCGGCAAGCGGGTCGACGAGGGTCACAGCATGCAGCGCCGGGGCTTCCCCGGCTTCGATGCGCCTTTCATCGAGATCGGCGACCTGCGCGAGGAAGCGTCGGTCGCGCGGCGCTTCGAGGTCGAAATTGGCCGCGATTCCAGCGTGCAGGAAGGGCGCGATCAGGAATCCGAAGCGCGCAGAGAGTTCGGGGCGGAAGCGGGCGCGCAGGTGCTCGAAGAGATCGTTCGCACATCCGGGTTTCACCCTAGAGAAGGCGGCGGACCAGGTCGCAAGGACCTCCCCCTCGTGCTGCGCATAACGCTCCGGAAGCAGCGCCCAGATGCGGTCGCCGACGGTCCGGACTTCGTCCAGCGCTTCGCTCACAGGGTTCCCCGTCGCTTCGACGAAGCACAGTGCGGTGCGTCGCTGGGTCGCCGACTCGAGGACCTCGAGCCAGTCTTCCGGGGCCGATTCGTTCGACAAGTGTCCATGAGAGACGACGAGGGTGGGGCGTAGCGTATCGAGGAGCGTGGCGAGCTCGCTCGGCTTCGTCGGCGCATCCGTCGGGACGAGGAGATCCCGCAGCGGCGAATCGGGGTCGAGTCGGAGGTCGTCGGGGCGACTGCGCGGGTCGGCGACGTGGATCAGGACGTCCTCGATCGAGGTGACGAGGTCTTCTGCCAGCGCGGCGGCGCGAAGCCAGGCATTCGGGCCGAGAAGGAGAACGGTCGCGCGCTCGTCGCTCGCCGAGGTGCGGCGCGCGATCGAGGTGGCGAGGAGGTCGCTCAGCCGGTCGATGCCCATGGGGCCGAAGTGGCGCCGAACCTGGTCGTCCAGCCAGGCGTCGAAGAGGCGGGCCGCGGCACGACGTGCGTCGAGCGAGTGCTCCGGAAGGGCGATCGTCTTTGCCGGAGGCGCGTGACCGATCCGGAGTTCGACTTCATGTCGAGCAGACGTCGCGTCGTCGCCTCTCTCAGCCGCCGAGTCGGCCTCATCGCGCAACGTAGGGCGCTCTGGTTCGGCGATCGGCCCCGCGTCCTCGGAGAGGGATTCGTCGGGCGCTGCGGCCGAGAGGGTCGTGCGGAGCCGGGAGATGATGCCGCGACTGCGCGTATGGCGCCGGCGTTCGAGCTCGTACTCCCGCCGTGCGGCATCGAGCGCGTGGTCCTGAGCTGCGAGTCGGTCTTCGAGGAGGTCGATTTTTTCGCGGCGCTGGGTGTCGCGTGCACGTGCTTCAGCGAGCGCGGTATCCAGGCGCGCGTGCTCCGCGTCCCGTTCTGCGAGCTCCGCTTCGAGGGCGGTCACCCGCGCCGCGAGCGCGATGGAGTCGTCTCGATCGAGCGCGCGCACGGTCGTCTCCGTCCCGGCGGCCGTAGAAGCCGGCGGGATCGGCGAATCTGCGTCGGCTCGGGCAGCGGTGCGCTCGTCCTCTCGCTCGGCGAGCTGCGCGCGAAGGGCTTCGATCTCTTCGCGCTGTCGTCGCGTCGTTTCGCGGGCAAGGGCGATCATCGAATCGCGTTCGCGGTTCTCGGCGCGGGCGAGAAGAAGCTCTCGGCCCAACGCACGAACCGTCTCTTCCGGGTCGAGCCCGGTGCGGGGTGTCGCGCCCGTCGCTGTCTCGACCGTCGGGGCGGCGGGCTCCGGGGGATGTGCGGGGGAGGGAGGTGAGGCCTCGCTCGAGACGAGGGCGCGTTGCTCCCAGCTGCTGCCGGTCTCGAGGTTCTTCGTCGACGTATCCGATTCGGTCGCGTCCCGTTCGACGCCGAGCGCTTTCTGGGTCGCTTCGAGGGCGGCTCGGCTCTCGCGCTCGCGCTTGCGCGCCTCCGCGGCGAGCTTGCGGGCCGAGCCGGCGCCGAGGAGGGGGCTGCGTCGATCTTCGGTCCTGGGCGGTGCTTCCGTATCGGACATCTGGGACGGCGTCGCTTCCGAAGGCGCCTGCTTCGACTGGAGCGCCTCGATCTCCTGCGATCGGAGGTGCAGGGCGGTGCGCAGGCGCCCGACCTCCTCGAGGACGTCGGCGGGCGGGGCATCTGCGTCTCCCGCGATCGTGCCCGGGTCGGCGAGAAGCGCGAAGCCCGCGAGATGCTCGTCGACCTCCGTCGCCGTCGTGTCGACGGGCGTCGCGTCGTGCGCAGAAGCGCTCTCGTGATCGGGACGGTGGGAATACGGATGCGGCACGTCGGGCCCTCGTTCGGGATGACTCATCCGTCGTCATCGGAAGATTCGCGGAATCCTTGAGCGTGCGGGGGGTTGGGCGGGGAGGTGCCCTGTGTATGCGCGGCAAGGGAGCGGTTCTGCTCGGCGAAATAGACGAGGCGGGCTCGGGGGGAACCCCGAGCCCGCCTCTGCGAGCGCTGCGATCGAAGACGTTCGCGCGTCAGTGGGTGCGGAAGCGCGCGCCCATCTTCTGGCGTCCGGCATTGATGCCCTTGAGCTCTTCCATCGCCGCGGCGGCGACGTCGGCGCCGGCGACCTCGTCGTCTTCCCTGTTCAGCTCGTCCATGTCCACCCAAGCCTGGTACACGTGGCGGGTGCGGTCGGTGATGATGCCGGCCTTGAGGAGCGTCTTGATCAGGACACGGAAGATATTGGTGTTCTGGGTCATCTGCTCGCGGTGATCCTCGTTGGAGAAGTTCTCCATGATCGCGTCCCGGACCCAGGTCCACTCGAGACCGAACTCGCCGTAGATGTCCTGCTTCTGCTCGGCGTTGACCAGGTTGAAGAGCAGGACCTGGAACGCGTCCGCGGTCCAAAGCTCGACGTGCTCGTGCTCTTCCTCGGTCAGCTTCGGGATCGTCCGGTCGGCCCAGATCTTCCCGAACTTGTGATGGAAGGCTTCGTCGCTCATCGTGAAGTGGATGAGGCGGCGTAGCATCGGGTCCTGAGTCTCGCGCTGAACCGTCGCGAAGGCGCCCATGGCGAGGCCTTCGATCAGCATCTGCATGCCGACGAGCTTCTTGTAGACCGCGCCCGTCTTCACGATCTCGTTCATGAGGTTCTGGATCGTGGGGCCGGCCTTGAGGGGAGTGCCCCAGCGCGTCCCGATGTAGTTCGAGAAGCCGGTGACGTGGCGCGCTTCATCGCGGGTCTGGTTCGCCGCGTACTCCATCGCGCCCGGGTCGCGCAGGATCTGCGTGAGACTGGCGGAGAGGGAGAGAGCACCCTGCTCCCCGTGGAGGATCGTCGACAACATGAAGCGCGTCGTCTGGTTCGCGAGCCGGATCTGCTCGCGGTCGTCGAGTTTGTCGGCCACAGCAGTGTTCAGCTCGATGCAGAAGTCCCGGGGCATGATCAGCTCTTCGTCGAGGTTCATCGGATTCGAGTCGAAATCGATGTAGCGCACGTCCGTCGGATCCCAGAAGTGGTCGACCGTCGCGGCGATGATCTCGTTGAAGGCGTCGGTGCGGTCCGCATAGCGATCGACTTCGATCAGCGAATCGAAGTTGTCGCGGTCGACGGTGTTGTAGATGGGGTCGTAGGTGATGTGGCGTTCGTTCGTCGACTGCTGAGCGCTCATTGAGGGGCGTCTCCATCGGGCGTCTTGGGGGTGTTGAAAGCGTTCTTCTCGGACGGCGCGCCGAGATCGATCCTCTCGCCGCGCGAACCGAAGAGTTGGAGATGGGTCATCGTGCGGATCACGTCGTCCCGCGTGGCGCGCGTCGGATCCTCCGCCCACCAGACGAGCACCTGGGCCCACATGCCGACGATCGCCTGAGCGAGCACGTCGGGGTCGAAGTGGGGGTCGCGCTGGTTCGTCGCGTCGAGTTCGCGGCGACGCGAACTCACACCGGCCGCGAGGCGCTGGAGCAGGCGGGCGCCCACGTCGCTCGACTCCCCGCTGCCCTGGAATGCGATCAGCAGCAGCTCTCTCTGTTCTTCGGCGAAGCTCACGAGGGCGTCCGCCTGCGCTTATGCGATGTCCGCGATCTCGGTCTTCTCCGCCATGACGGCGAGCAGCCGGGCTTCGAGCGCTTGCGCGGCCGCTTCGGCCAGCTCGTCGAAGAGGACATGCTTGTCCTTGAAGTGGAGATAGAACGTGCCCGCCGCGTATCCCGCTTCCTCGGCGATCGCGTGGGACGTGACTCCGGAGAGGCCGTGCTCGGCGAAGAGCTTCCGGCCGGCTTCCAGAAATCGCGCGCGGGTCGCGCGGGTCCGCGCTTCCCGTCGTCCGCCGGTCGGGTTTGAGGGCGGGCTCATCCTGCGACTGACATCCATGTCATTCCATGACACTAACGTCGGCAGGTAGGCCGAGTGAAGCGGACGCAGCCTGACCGACGGTAGCGCCCCGTGGGGTCCGCGCCTGTCCGTCCGGATTCGAGATGGGGGGCCGCGGTCTGCCGGGCGACTCAGGCCGGGGCGGCTCCCGGCTCACATGCGTCGGCGCACGCGGGCTCGGTCCCGGGCTCCTGGGCGCCCGGCTCGATCTGGATCGTGGTGTGCTCGATCGCAAAGCGCTCCGCCAGCTCCGCTCGCACCGCGCGGAGCAGCCCTTCGGCCTCCCGAGCCGGGTCGATCACGAGGTGGCTCGAGAGCGAGACCTCGCCGCTCCCGATCGTCCACACGTGGAGGCAGTGGACGCTCTCGACACCGACGACGCCGACAAGGGCGTCGCGGATCTCCTCGGGGTCGAGGTGGGCCGGGGCGGTTTCCATCAAGACGTCGAGGGCTTCCCGGATCAGGTGCCACGCCGAAAACAACACGAGGATGCTCACGACCAGGGACACCGCTTGATCGAGCCAGAGCCAACCGAAGGCCCAGATCCCGGCGCCGGCGACGAGGACACCGACGCTGGCCAGGGTGTCGGAGAGCACGTGGAGCCAGGCGCCGCGCACGTTCAGGGACTCGCTCCGCCCCCCTTCGAGGATCCACAAGCCGAGGAGGTTGATGACGAGTCCACCCGTCGCGACGAGCATCACGCCTTCGCCCGCGACCTCCTGCGGATCGAGGAAGCGCTCGATCGCGTGGGTCGTGATGAATAGGGCGATGACCGCGAGAGCGAGACCGTTGGCGAGAGCGGCCAGGATTTCGGCGCGACTGTTGCCAAAGGTGCGGCGGCCCGAGGTCGGACGAGCAGCCATCCAGACCGCGAGGAGCGACAGAACGAGGGCCGCCACGTCGGACACCATGTGAAGCGAGTCGGCGAGGAGGGCGAGCGAGCCCGTGATCACGCCGCCGATGAGCTCGATCAGCGCATAGCCCAGCGCCAGGCAGAGGGTGAGGAGCAGGCGACGCCGGTTGGTCGTCCGCGCGTCGACATGGACGTGCTCGTGGCCGTGTGAAGGAGAGTGGCCGCCGGGTGCGGGCGGATGCGTGTGGGCGTGCGCCATGTCTTTGTCGTCTCTCGGGTCGTTCCCGGGTAAGGTCGACCGCGATGACCAGAGCTTAGCGTCGGTCGACCTAGCGTCCGACCGCCTTGGCCATACGATCGACGACTTCGGCCAGGATCGGCCGGGATGTCCCCAGATTCAGCCGCACGAAGCCCTCCCAGCCTGGACCGAAGAGCCCGCCCTCGGAGAGCGCCACCTGTCCGTTGCGCATGAAATGCGCTGCGGGCGGGCCTTCCAGCTCGAGGCCGCGGCAGTCGATCCACGAGAGGTAGGTCGCCTCCGGGCGGAGGAAGGTCACCTCTGGAAGTTGTTCGGCGAGGCGCTCGGCGACGAAGTCCCGGTTTCCCGCGAGGTAGGGGACGACCTCGTCGAGCCAGGGTTGGGCCCATCGCCACGCCGCCATCGTCGCGTAGATGCCGAAGAGCCCGATGCCGCCTCGGATATGACGATGGAGCGCCGTGTTGAAACGGCGCTGCAGCGCGTCGTCGCCGAAATGTGCGATCGCCGTCCGCAGGCCCGGGATGTTGAACGCCTTGCTCGCCGAGGTGAGTGTCACGGTCCTTGCGGCGATTTCCGGCGAGAGCGTTGCGAACGGGATGTGCTCGCGGCCGTCGTAGATCAGATCCGCGTGGATCTCGTCGGAGACCACGATCAGGTCGTGCGCGACGGCGAGGGCGCCGACGCGCTCCAGTTCGGTTCGTGTGTGCACTCGACCGGAAGGGTTGTGCGGATTGCAGAAAAAGACGAGGCGGCTCTTCGGGGTGATCGCGGCCTCGAGCGCGCCGAGGTCGAACTCGAGTCGGCCGTTCTCGAGGCGCATCCGGTTCTCGATCAGTTTGCGCTTCATGTCTCGGACCGAGCCGAGGAAGGGCGGATAGATCGGCGTCTGGACGATCACCCCGTCACCGGGCTCGGTGAACGCTTCGAGGGCGACGTACATGCCCTGCACTACCTCGGAGAGCACCTCGACCCGACGCACGTCGGGCGCCCAACCGAAGCGCTCGTCCATGCGTTCGCAGAACGCGTCGGGGAGCCCCGTCTCCCGGAGTCCGAGCGGATAGCCGACGTCGCCCCCCTCGACGAAGCGGCGCAGCTCGTCGAGGATCGCAGCGGCGGGAGGGAAATCCATCTCGGCGACCCACGCCGGCAGCACGTCGGCGGGGTAGGTGTGCCACTTCTCGCTTCGCCGACTCCGGAGCCGGACGGGGTCGAGTTCGTCGAGGCGGGCCGGGCGGTGGCGCATGGCCCGCTGAGCGTCTCGAAGGACGACGGCTTCCGACGGGTCCGGGCTCGCCGCGGTGCGCACGAGCGCCTTCGGGGCGCCGGCGCGCTCGAGCAGGGACGAGGCCTCCTGCGTCAGCCGATCGAACGCTTCGGCGATCGGGTCCACGCGTTCGTCCAGCGGGCGGATCTCATCCTCGCCTTCGGGGTCGAAGTGCCAGCGGGGCTGGCGTTCGAACGCGTCGAATCGTAGCCACTCGCGCGCCGCACCGGTCGCTTCCGGCGCCAGGACGCGGAGGGTGGGACCGCCCCCGTCGCGGACGCGTCTTCGTTCGATCTTCAATGTGAGGCCGCGCCAGCGGCCGGTCCAGAGGGAGTCCATGTCCCCAAGGTAGCGAGATCGACGTGTCTGGGCGCCGTGGGCCGTTCTGCGAGCCGGGAACGCTATGCTTCCTTGACCCACTCCGATCGAGTTCGGCGGAGTCAGGGGGATGGCGCGCGCCATCCAGGGCGGGGGGCCCGATGTCCGAAGTGGACGCGACGACGGACAAGATGATCCCGATCGAAATGCCGAGCCTGTCGTCCGGGGACGACCGGGAAGGGGAGGGTGCGACCCTCGCCAACTGGTTGGTCGCGGTCGGCGATGAGGTCGAGCACGGCGAGGTCATCGCCGAGCTCGAGACCGACAAGGCGACCGTGGAGCTCGAGAGTCCGGCCACGGGGCGACTCGCTGAGATCTCGATCGCCGAGGGGACGGAGGGGCTGCGTCCTGGCGTCTTGCTGGGCACGATCGAATGCGACGCAGCCCCTGAGGTCGAGGGCGCGGAGAGCGACGCAGACTCGTCAGGCGAGGAGGAAGCGCCGAGCGCGCCCGAAGTTCGTGACGACGAAGGGGCCAGCCGGTCGCCTGCGTTCGAGCCGCCCCCGTCCGTGCCGTCCGCGGAAGCGCCACGCTCGACGCCCCTCGCGCGGCGCGCCGCCGAGGCCAACGACGTCGATCTGGGCTCGGTCCAAGGCAGCGGTCCGGGCGGCAAGGTCGTGGAGGCCGACGTGCTCGCCGCCGCCGGTGGCGCGCCGGTCGAAGCGAAGACGGTCCCGGGGAAAGTGGGGGGCTTCGCTGTTTCGGTCTTGGAGACCACGGAAGCGGGGGCCGAGGTGCGGATCGAGCGGTTGAGCGCGATGCGCACGACGATCGCGCGACGTATGACGGAGTCGAAGCAGGGCGTGCCGCATTTCTATCTGGATGTGCGGGTTGCGATGGACGAGGTCATGGCCGCGCGCGCGCGTCTGAATGAAGGGCTCGCTGCGGACGAGGCGCCGATGAAGATCTCTGTGAACGATTTCGTGGTGCGGGCGGTGGCGGGCGCGATGCGCGAGGTGCCGCAGGCGAACGTCCAGTTCGCCGAGGACGGCATGCGGATCTTCGAACGCGTCGACGTCTGCGTGGCGGTCGCGACGGAGGGCGGTCTCGTCACGCCGGTGGTACGCGATGCGGATCGGAAGGGGCTGGTGGCGCTCGCCGGGGAGATCGCCCAGCTCGCCGAACTCGCCCGGAGCGGGGCGCTGCGGCCCGAGCAGTACCAGGGCGGGACGGTGACGGTCTCGAATCTCGGGATGTACGGGATCGATACGGTCTACCCGATCCTGAATCCGCCGCAGGCCTGCATCGTGGGCTTCGGAGCGGCGACGGAAGAGCCGATCGTAAGGGATGGGGAGATCGGGGTCGGGCACACTGCGTGTGCGACGCTCGCCGCGGATCACCGCGCGGTCGACGGTGCGGTCGGGGCGCGGCTGCTCGCGGCGATCCGTGCGCGGCTCGAAGACCCGCTGGGAATGATGCTTTGAGCGGGCGTGATGCCCGCGTGAACGGAGTGGGACGAGGATGAGTGAGGCGCAATACGACGTGGTGGTGATCGGGGGCGGACCGGGCGGATACCCGGCGGCGATCCGGGCTCGCCAGCTCGGGCTCTCGGTCGCGCTCGTCGAGCGCGAGCATCTCGGCGGGACCTGCCTCAACTGGGGCTGCATTCCGACCAAGGCGCTGCTGCGCACGAGCGAGGTCCATCACCTGATCGAACGGGCAGATGAGTTCGGGCTTTCGGTGGGCGATGTGTCCTTCGACGTCGGGAAGATCGTGAAGCGCTCGCGCCAGGTCTCGAAGCGCCTGAGCACCGGGGTGAAGGGACTGCTCAAGAAGAACAAGGTCGACGTCCTCAAGGGTACCGGACGGCTCGCTGGGTCGGGGCGCGTCGCCGTCGACGCTGCGGACGGAACGACGACAGAAATCGTCGCCGGCAGCGTGATTCTCGCGCCGGGCGCCCGGGCCCGCGCGTTGCCCGGCCTCGAGCCCGACGGCGAGCTCGTGTGGAGTTACAAGGAAGCGATGGTGCCGACCGAGCTGCCTGGGCGACTGCTGGTGGTCGGCTCCGGCGCGATCGGGATCGAGTTCGCGAGCTTCTACAACGATCTGGGCGCCGAGGTGACCGTCGTAGAGGCGCTGCCGCGGATCCTGCCCGTCGAGGACGAGGAGATCTCCGGCGTCGCCCACAAGCAGTTCGAAAAGCAGGGCATCACGATCCACACGAGCGCGACGGTGTCTCAGCTCGACAAGGGAAACGGCGAGGTGACGGCGACGATCACGCCGGAGGGCAGCGACCCCGTCGTCGCGACCTTCGATCGGGTGATCCTCGCGGTGGGCATCGTCGGCAACGTCGAGGGACTCGGTCTCGAGCAGACGGGCGTCGAGGTCGAGCGGACCCACATCGTGACCAACGAATGGACCGAGACCGGCGAGGCGAACGTCTACGCGATCGGGGACGTCGCTGGCCCCCCCTGGCTGGCCCATAAAGCGACCCACGAGGGCGTGCTGTGCGCCGAACGAATCGCGGGTGTGCAGGGACTCCATCCGATGAAGAGCGAACGGATCCCCGGCTGCACGTACTGCCGCCCCCAGATCGCGAGCGTGGGGATGAGCGAAGCGGCCGCGCTCGAGGCCGGCCGCGAGGTCCGGGTCGGCCGCTTCCCGTTCCGCGGCAACGGCAAGGCGATCGCCCTGGGCGAGATGGAAGGACTCGTAAAGACCGTCTTCGATGCCGGGACCGGGGAGCTTCTGGGCGCCCATCTGGTCGGCGCGGAGGTGACGGAGTTGATTCAGGGCTTCGTCGTGGCGATGAATCTCGAGACGACCGAAGCGGAGCTCATGCACACGGTCTTCCCGCATCCCACCCTCTCGGAGATGATGCACGAGTCGACGCTCGCCGCATACGACCGGGCGATCCACATCTAGTCCGCGCGGAAGCGTTGGAGTCCTCCTCTCATGGCCGATCAGCTGATCCAGATCGACGGACACGAACCGCCCGAGGCGAAGGAGCCTGCGCGGCCGCCGTGGATTCGCGTTCGCCTCAAAGCGGACCCGGAGGTCGAGAAGACCCGCGAGCTGATGCGGCGCCTCGAACTCCACACGGTCTGCGAAGAGGCGGCTTGTCCGAACCTGTCGGAGTGCTGGAGTGAGCGCCATGCGACGGTGATGATCCTGGGCTCGGTCTGCACCCGCGCCTGCGCCTTCTGCAACGTCGATACGGGGATGCCTGACGCGGTCGACCCCGACGAGCCCCGTCATCTCGCCACCGCCGTCGGAGAACTCGGTCTGCGTCACGTGGTCATTACCAGCGTCGACCGCGACGACCTGCCCGACGGAGGGGCAGGGCAGTTCGCGGAGTCGATCGCCCGGATCCGCGAGAGTGCCCCGGATACGACGATCGAGGTGCTCACCCCGGATTTTCGCCGCAAGCCGACCGCGCTCGCGGCGGTCCTCGCGGCCGCCCCCGACGTCTACAACCACAACCTCGAGACCGTGCCGCGGCTCTACAAGCGTGTGCGGCCCGGGGCGGACTACCGCCATTCGCTGGCGCTCCTCGAGGAAGCGAAGCAGCACCGCCCCGAGGTGTTCACCAAGAGTGGCATCATGGTAGGGCTAGGTGAGGAGCGGGACGAGATCCGCCAGGTGATGGATGATCTGCGGGCGTCCGAAGTGGACTTCCTGACGGTCGGGCAATACCTCCGGCCGACGCCGAAGCACGCGACGGTCGATCGCTACGTGCCGCCGGAGGAGTTCGAAGAGATCCGCGTGGAGGCCGAAGGGCGCGGCTTCCTGGTCGTGTCGGCGACGCCGCTCACTCGCTCCTCATACCACGCGGAACAGGATTTCAAGCGGCTTCAGGCTGCCCGCGCGGCGCAGCTGCACGCGCGCTGAGCCCGGGTCTAGCTCGCGCCGAATCGTACGGGGACCCGGTCGGCCTTCAGGCGGAAACGGCGGCCTGCAAAGAGGCGTCCGCCCGGCGCAGATCCTCGGGGCTGGTCGGCGGTAGGCCGGCCTCCGCAGCGCGCTTCTGGCAGGCGATGTAGATCGCCTGTTCGGAGAGGCGACGGCGCTCGATGCGCCCTCCTTTGTTCACCGGGTTGAAGAGCGAGCCCGCTTCCGGTCCGCGCATCAGGATCCATCGTTCGAGCGCCCGTCGTGCATCGTCGTTCGCGGCGAAGCGCCGGGGCGCACGGCTGCTCGCACTTCGCACCAGCAGGAGACCGGTCGACAGGTCGTAGTCGGAGAGCTCGAGGGCCACGGCTTCCGATCGACGGAGGTTCGCTCCGTAGAGCAGGGCGAGGAGCGCCTCGTCTCGCGCGCCGGAGGGGCTCGAGTCGGCCGCGCAGACCTCGGCGAGTTTGCGTAGCTCGACTGCGCCCAACTGAGTCTGCTTACGCGGCGACGCACCGCGGACGGGCGGCAGGTCGATCGCGCGCTGATATGCCTCGGCGGACATGAGACCGCGCCGCCAGCACTGCTTCAGGACGCCGCGCAGCGCAGCGAGGTGTTTGTTGGCGGTCGCCGGCGCCAGCTTCGACTGGAGTCGGGTGCGGAGCGCAGCGGTGTGCTCGATGCGCAGCATGTGCCAAGGCAATTCGTGAGGCCCGCAGCGCCCTTCCGAAGCCCAGTTCGCAAGCTTGGTCAGCGCCTCGCGCATGGTGCGCCGGCTGCCCTCGCCGAGCTGATCCAGGTACGCGGCGGCCGGATCGAATCCGTTCGGGGTAACGACCTCGCCGTGGACCCCGTCGCCTTCGGCGACCAGGGGGCGTTGGCTCCAACCCTGTGCATCTGCAGTCATTCCGTGCTCCTCGATCGGGCTCTCGCTGTGCGGGGGGGCAAAGTCGGGATCCCGAAAATTCCCGCGTGATCGGACGATTGGAGCATGGGCGAGGGGGCGTCCCTCCGGTATCGGGCAAAGGCCGTAGGCAGGGCGTCGAAAAGCCTCCGTCGGACTGTTCAGGCGACCTGTGGGGTCGGCCAAGGAGCACAAGTAGGACGAATCTCTTCTTTCGGTCGGGCGCCGCGTTCGCGGGGCTCGCGATCCTTTTCCTCGTCGTCCTCGAGGGAAAGGAGCTGGCGCAGACCTTCGGGCTGAGGGCCGAGGATGAGCTCGTCCGGGCCTTCGAGATTCCCCATCCGGATCACCTCGCGAGCGTGCGCAAGGCGATCGGGGACGAGCGCACCCTCGAGGAGCGGGACGTCGGCTTTTCGGTCAAGAGCGGGCGGGTCTACGTGCTGGACCGGGGCCAGGCAGGCGCCTTCATTGGCCGCGGCGGCTGGATCGATCAACCGGTCCAGATCGTCGGGGTGAGCATGGATCGTGAGGAGTAGATCGAGGACGGCGCGAAGCCGGTGATGAGCCGCGAAGAGACTCGCGCGCGGCTCGATGACCTGATGAAGAAAGCGTGGCTCACGCGCGGCGAGCAGCTCTTCGTCTTGAAGGCCATGAACGACGGGGTCGAGATCTGGCGCAATCCTGCTGCGTCAGTCCGCCGAGGTCTTCTTCAGCGCGCTGTTCTCGCGGTACCAGTCGATCGTGTGCTCGGCGTTTTCGCGCTCGCTCTCGAGGAAGCGCTCGATCGCGGCACCGAGCCGGGGATCCGCCATGAAGTGGGCGCTGTAGGTCGGGCTCGCATCGAAGCCGCGGACCTGCTTGTACTCGCCGCCCGCGCCGGGCTCGAAACGCGCGAGGCCGTGGTCGATGCAGTGCTCGACCGCTGCGTAGTAGCAGACGTTGAAGTGGAGGTGTCGGACCATCCGCGTCGCGCCCCAGTAGCGGCCGTACAGGGCGTCGCCTTTTTCCACGTTGAACGTGCCGGCGATCTTCTCGCCGTTCTGCTCGGCGACGATCAGGCAGAGCCGGTCCTTCCAACGATCGAGCAGGCGCTCGAAGACCTCGCGGTTCAGATACTGCCGCCCCCAGGCACGGACTCGGATCGTCTCCAGATAGAAGTCGAACATCGGGTCCACCAGCTCGGCGGTGATGTCCTGTCCGCGATACGTGCGGATCTCGACTCCCTGCTTCTCCATTTCTCGGCGTTCGCGGCGAACCTGATTGCGGCGCTTGCTTCGGAAGGCCCCGAGGTAGTCATCGAAGCTGTCGTAGCCTTGGTTGTGCCAGTGGTACTGGAGGCCGACCCGCGTGTGGTAGCCGACGTCCTCGAGGGCCTCGGCCTCTGCCGGATGGCAGAAGTTCACGTGCACGCTCGAAAGATCGTTGTCGCCGCAGACCTGACGGAGGGCCGCGCCCAGCTGGCGGATCCAGCCGCCGGCGTCCTCCCCCTGCGCGACGAGGAAGCGCGCACCGGTCACCGGCGAGAAGGGAACGCCGACCAGCAGCTTTGGGTAGTACTCGATCCCCGCTCGGTATGCGGCATCGGCCCAGCTGTAGTCGAAGACGAACTCGCCCTCGCTGTTGCCCTTCACGTAGAGGGGGCAGGCCGCGACGACCCGCCCGTCTTCGCGAGCGACCAGCGGTCGTGCATCCCAGCCAGTCTGGCCCCCGACGGCGCCGGTCTCCTCCAACGCAGCGAGGAAATTCCATTCGAGAAACGGCGATTGATCGCCGACCAGCGCGTCCCACTCCGCCTGGGGAAGGCTCGAGACTCCGTCTTCGAGCTGGATCGAGAGCTTGGGCGCGACGTCGGACATTCGACCGCGAGTGTAGCTGCGCGACACGCGGTTCGCGGTGTCGGGCGAAACGGATCGCTATGCTCTCTTCGATGTCTCGAACGATCCTGATGGCGGACCCCCCGGGCGGGGGCGAGCCGCCGAAGCCCTTCGACCCGTCCAAGGAACGCGATCGCGGCCTGGGCGTCAAAGAGCGTGCGAAGTCCGACCGGCCGCCGCGCTTCAAGGTCCTGCTCTACAACGACAACTACACGCCGATGGAATTCGTCGTGCAGGTTCTCGAGAAGGTCTTCGGCAAGAGCCCATCGGCGGCCACTCAGATCATGCTGCAGATCCATCGGGGTGGACTCGGCGTGGCCGGTGTCTATGTCCTCGAGGTCGCCGAAACCAAGTCGGCGACGGTCCATCGGATGGCGGAGGAGCGGGGATACCCCCTCCGCTCGGGAGTCGAGAAGGAATGAGTCAGTTCGGGCGGGATCTCCAACTCACCCTCCAGGCGGCGCAGCGCGAGGCGATCGTTCGTCGACACGCCTACCTGACGGTGGAGCACCTCCTCTACGCGCTGATCCATAGCGAGGACGGCGCTCGGATCCTGCTCCACTCGGGGGCCGACGTGGACCGCCTCCGGATCGAGTTGGAGCGCTTCTTCGACGAAGACCTCGAGTCCGTTCCGGGCGACGACGAGATCGATCTCATGCAGACGCTCGCGTTCCATCGGGTGGTCCAGACGGCGATCGATCACACGCAGAGTGCAGAGAAGGAGGAGGTGGAGATCAGCGATCTGATCGTCGCCATCTTCAACGAGCCCGATGCCCACTCCATGACGCTACTGCGGGGGCAGGGCGTCTCCCGCCTCGATCTGCTCCGCTACATCAGTCACGGCGAGTCGAAGCTAGGCGAAGGCGGTGCGGTCGGGGAGGGCGTTTCGGGGGGCTCTCTGATCCTGGGCGGGGACGCGGAAGGCGTCCCGGCAGATCCGCTGGGCGCTTTCGCGTCCGACCTTACGAAGAAGGCGGCGGAGGGCAAGCTCGATCCGTTGATCGGCCGCGGCCCCGAGCTCGACCGGGCGATCCACATCCTCGCGCGTCGCCGGAAGAACAACCCGATCTTCGTGGGCGAGACCGGCGTCGGCAAGACGGCCCTCGCGGAAGGGCTCGCCCTCCGGATCCACGAAGGCCGCGTGCCGGAGGATCTCGAGGGGACCGAGATCCACTCCCTCGATCTCGGCGCGCTCCTGGCCGGTACCCGCTATCGCGGAGACTTCGAAGAGCGCTTCAAGGCGCTGCTCAAGGCGCTCGAAGAACGAGAGCGCTTCATCCTCTTCATCGATGAAATCCACACCATCCTCGGCGCAGGCTCGGCGCAGGGAACGACCGTGGATGCCTCAAATCTGCTGAAGCCGGGTCTCGCCGACGGCACGCTTCGCTGCATGGGCTCTACGACCTACCAGGAATACCGCCACTTCGAGCGCGACCGCGCGCTCTCGCGCCGTTTCCAGAAAGTCGACATCGAAGAGCCGACTCAGGAAGAATGCGTGCGGATCCTGAAGGGCCTCGCCCCTCGCTACGAGGAGCATCACGGAGTCCGGTATACGGGACCTGCGCTCAAAGCCTGCGTCGACCTCGCGGTGCGCCACATCAACGAACGCTTCCTGCCCGACAAGGCCATCGACGTGATGGACGAATGCGGGGCCGCGGTGCGGCTGCGCCCGACGGGCAAGAAACGGCGCACCGTTGGCGTGAAGGACGTCGAGCGGACGGTGGCGCAGATGGCGCGTGTCCCGCTCGAGACCACGGTGTCCGAGGATGCCTCGCGTCTCGAACAGCTCGAGAGGGACCTCAAGCACGTCGTCTTCGGTCAGGACCGCGCGGTGGAGACCGTCGCCGCCGCCGTCAAGCGTGCGCGAGCGGGCATGGCCGGGCCGGACAAGCCCACCGGCTCTTTCCTTTTCGCAGGCCCCACCGGTGTCGGCAAGACCGAGCTCGCAAAGCAGCTCGCGGAAACCCTGGGCGTGCCTTTCTTGCGCTTCGACATGTCGGAGTACATGGAGAAGCACTCGGTCTCGCGACTGATCGGCGCGCCCCCCGGCTACGTGGGCTACGACCAGGGGGGGCAGCTGATCGAGTCGATCCGCAAGCACCCTTATGCGGTGCTGCTGCTCGACGAGATCGAGAAGGCTCACCCCGACGTCTTCGACGTGCTGCTCCAGGTGATGGATCACGCGACGCTGACCGACAACCAGGGGCGCGAAGCGGATTTCCGCCATGTCACGCTGATCATGACTTCGAACGCCGGTGCTCGGGAAATGCAGACCCGTGCGATCGGATTTACCGAGAAGAAACGAGGGGATGGGTCACAGGAGATCGAGAAGATCTTCAGCCCCGAGTTCCGCAACCGGCTCGACGAGGTCGTCCGTTTCGACCCGCTCCCGCCCGAGGTCATGGCCCGCGTCGTCGACAAATTCGTCCTCGAGCTCGAGGGGCAGCTCAAGGAGCGCAAGATCCGGATCGAGCTCTCCGACGCGGCCCGCGAGCGCCTCGCCGAGAAGGGCTACGACCCGGACATGGGCGCGCGCCCGCTCGGGCGGATCATTCAGCAGGAGCTGAAGAACCCGCTGACCGACGAGGTGCTCTTCGGGAAGCTCAAGGGGGGCGGCCGGGTCCTTGTCGAGGTCGACGACGAGGGGGGGTTCACGTTCATCTACCCCGAGGCCTGATTCGCGCATCCGAGCGGAGGAAGCGGGCCGCCTAGGTCGGCTCTACCTCGCGCCACTTCCCGCGGACGAAGCTTTGCGCCATCCAGATCGTGCGGGCGATGTGATCGAAGATGAGGGTGGCCCAGAGCCACACGATGTCCATCTCGAGCACGGCTCCGAGCAGCAGGGCGACGGGAACCCGGATGCCCCAGTTTCCGATCGCTGCGCCGATCAGGGGCGTGACGGTGTCGCCGGCGCCCTTGTGGGCGCCGCCCAGCGTGAAGTGCATCTGGAGAAAGGGTTGGGCGAGGGCCAGGCAGAGCATGAAGGGGGAGAGCGCGAGCACGACGGCCTGATCGTCGGTGAAGAGCTCTGCCAGGGCGGTGCGCTGCCAGGCGCAGAGCAGGCCGAGTGGGATCGCCGTCGCGATCGCGAGGGCCAACGAGCGCTTCGCGGCCCGGAGCGCGCTCTCGCTGGATCGTGCGCCGAGCGCCTGCCCGACGACCGTGGAGCAGGCCTGGGCGTAGCCCGTTCCCGGAATCCACGAGAAGGAAAGGATCGAGACGCCGACCGTATAGGCCGCGACGGCGAGGGTCCCATAATAGTGGGAGAGGACCCAGAAGTAGGAGAGCAGGCCGAAGTTCAGCACGATGCGCTCGGCGACACCGGGCACCGAGATCCGCACGACCTCCCGGGTGATCGGATTCCGGCGGATCACGTCGCGCCATCGGAGGGCCGTCGGTGCTCCCCTCGGCATGCGGAAGAGCACGGCGAGGAAGAGCACAAGGCCGACGGCCTGGCTGATCGCCGTCGCGAGGCCGGCCCCGAGGAGCTCGAGACGCGGGGCTCCGAGCCAGCCGAAGATGAGCACCCCGTTCAGGCCGAGCTTCGCCGCGGCGACGATCATCGCGATGAACATCGGCGTTCGGGTGTCGCGATTCGCGCGCAATGCGCTTTCACCGATCATCGTGAACGAAAGCATCAAAGAGGCCGCGACCGTCAGCTCCAGATAGGGTGCGGCGACCCGCACCACGTCGGGTTGGGCGCCGAGGATCCCGAGAGCCTGCTCGCTTCCTACGAAGAGGAAGAGGCCGTAGAAGACGGTGACCGCGAACGAGACCTGGATCGAGGCGGCGAAGGCGTGTCGGGCGCGCTCTGGATTCCCGGCGCCGATGGATCGCGCCATGAGCGCGACACAGGCGAGGCCGACCGCGAAGAGGGTCGAATGGATCAGGTGGAAGAGCTGGGTCGCGTAGCCGACCGCCGCAAGCGGGACGGCGGCGCCGCCTGTGTCCGCGAGGCGGCCGATCATCATGCGGTCGACGACCCCGGTCAGGTTGAGCAGGACCTGGCTCGCCATGACGGGCCACGCCAGGCGAAGAAGCTCTGCGTACGAATCGTTCCCCGGCGAAGGCTTCGGGGGCGTCGCGGGGTGCGCTGCGGCGGCGAGCGAAGAGGCCGGAACCGCAGGGCCGCCTTCTGGATCGAGCGGGTCGCCGGAGCGCTCGGCGACCGGTTGTCGAGCGTTCATGCCTGCCGCAATTCTCGCGGCAGCTTGAAGCGGACGCCTTCGTCGACTTCGGGGAGAGAGTCGAGGATGGCCTCGCCCGGCGCATGGTCGCGGAGGTGCTGGATCACGCCCTGGACCAGGACGTCGGGCGTCGAGGCGCCGGCAGTGATCCCGACGCACTCGATGCCTTCGAGCCAGGCGTTGTCGACTTCGTCGGCGGACTGGATGAGATAGGAGGGCACGCCCCGACGCGAAGCGACCTCGACCAGACGGTTGCTATTCGAGGACGCCGGCGCGCCCACCACGAGGACGAGGTCGGCGTGCTCGGTGAGCTCCTTGACGGCGTCCTGTCGGTTCTGGGTCGCGTAACAGATGTCGTCTCGCTTCGGCAGCACGATCTTCGGGAACTTCCGGGCGAGCGCGTCCATCACGTCGCGGGTGTCGTCGACGGAGAGCGTCGTCTGGGTCACGCAGCCGAGGCGGTCGGCGTCGCGGACCTCGAGCCGCTCCACGTCCTCAGCGGTCTCGACCAGGTGCATCGAATCGGGCGCCTGGCCCATCGTGCCCTCGACCTCGACGTGGCCCGCGTGGCCGATCATGACGATCTCGTAGTCGTCGTCGACCATACGGCGGACTTCGTTGTGGACCTTCGTGACGAGCGGGCAGGTCGCGTCGATCGTATGGAGCTGCTGGGTCTCCGCGCGGTCGCGGATCTCGGGTGAGACACCGTGGGCCGAGTAGATGAGCATCGCCCCCTCGGGCGCGTCTTCCGGGTCCTCGATGAACGTGGCGCCCTTGTCGCGCAGGCCGTCAACGACGTGGCGGTTGTGCACGATCTCATGGCGGACGTAGACCGGCCGTTCTTCCTGGGCGAGGGCGAGCTCGACGATGTCGATTGCACGGTCGACGCCGGCGCAGAATCCGCGAGGGCTGGCGAGGAGGATTCGCATGGTCGCGGAGTCTAGCGGCCCGGCTCGCGGAGTACGCGGCGTCCCCATCGCGGGGCAGAAATTCCGCCCCGGGCCGTTACAATCCGCGCTCCCGAGAAGAGGGTAGGAGGCAGGTTGGTATGTCGGACCTCGAAGCGTTTCGCGCGGAAGCCCGCGCGTGGTTGGAAGAGAACGCCCCGGAAGGGGTGAAGGGCATCAAGGCCGACGAGCTGAACGGAGTCTGGGGCGGCAAGCGCTGCGAGTTCGAGGTCCCGGACCAGAAGGTCTGGCTCGAACGGATGGGCGCGAAGGGCTGGACGGCCCCGATGTGGCCGGCCGAATACGGGGGCGGAGGCCTGTCGAAGGCAGAGTCGAAGATCCTGTCGCAGGAGATGAAGGCTCTCGATCTCCCGCCGGCGCTGATCGGCTTCGGCCTCACGATGATCGGCCCGACCCTGCTCCAGTTCGGCACGGAAGAGCAGAAGAAGGAGCATCTCCCCCGGATCGTTCGAGGCGAGATCCGCTGGTGTCAGGGCTACTCCGAGCCGGGCGCGGGCTCCGACCTCGCGTCGCTCCAGACGAAGGCCGAGCGCGATGGAGACGACTTCATCATCAACGGCACGAAGGTCTGGACCAGCTACGCCGACAAGGCCGACTGGATCTTCGCTCTCGTTCGAAACGACAACTCGGGCATCAAGCAGGAAGGCATCACCTTCCTGCTGATCGACATGGATGATCCGGGCGTGAACGTGAGCCCGATCCTGCTGATTTCCGGCAAGTCCCCGTTCTGCGAGACCCACTTCACCGACGTCCGCGTTCCGGTGAAGAACGTGATCCACGAGATCGGCGCGGGCTGGACCGTGGCGAAGGCGCTGCTCGGGCACGAGCGGACGATGATCGCGGACACCTTCGGCTCGTCGGCGGGGGCGACGAAGAAGGCCGGCGAGCGCAGCTTTCTTTCCAGCCTCGCGGTCGAGCGCGTCGGGGAGCGGGAGGGTCGGATCTCTGACCCCATCATCCGAGACGACGTCGCGAAGATGGAAATGGAGACGCGAGCCTTCGGTCTCACGACCCAGCGAACGGCGGACGCGGCGAAGGCCGGTCACAACCCCGGTCCCGAGAGCTCGATGTTCAAGCTCTACGGCACTGAGCTGAACAAGACCCGCATGGAGCTCATGGTCCGCATCCTCGGGCCGGACGCGCTCGGCTGGGAAGGGGACGGCTTTGACGAGTTCGCCCTCGGTACGACTCGTGACTGGCTCCGCAGCCGCGGCAACTCCATCGAAGGCGGGACCTCTGAGGTTCAGCTGAACGTCATCGCGAAGCGCGTCCTCGGGCTGCCGGCCTGAACCACGCCTCGCGCGCTCGCGGTCCTTCGGCCGCGAACGAGGAAATTCCAATGCAGTTGATCCTGGACGAAGACCAGCAGATGATCGCGCAGACGGCGCTCGACTTCGTGGACGAGCACTCGCCGGTCGCGCGCTTCCGTGAGCTCCGCGATAGCGGCGCAGCGCTCGGCTACTCGCGCGACCTCTACAAGGAGATGGCGGCCCTCGGCTGGACCGGCATTCTTTTCGACGAGAAGGTCGGCGGTGCCGGCATGGGTTTCGCGGAGCTCGTCCTGATCGTGGAAGCGCTCGGTCGCAAGCTCGCGCCGGAACCCTTCTTGGGGGGCGTGACGATGGGCGGATCGGCTCTAGCGCTGGGCGGGAACGAGGCGATGAAGAGCGAGTGGCTCCCGTCGGTCATCGACGGATCGAAGGTCGTCGCCTTTGCGCACCAGGAGAAGAACTCCCGATACGACGCGTACGCCATCTCGACTCGCGCCGACGCCACGGACTCGGGTTACCGCCTTACGGGCGAGAAGGTCCAGGTGCTCGATGCCGTCGGCGCCGATGCCGTGATCGTGCCGGCCCGGGTGTCCGGTGAGAGCGGAGACCGGGAGGGCATCACGCTCTTCCTGGTAGAGACCGGCGCGGCGGGTGTGTCCCTCACGGCTCAGACCCGCGTAGATCACCGCAACGCGGCGATCGTGGCCCTCGATGGCGTCGAAGTCGCGGCGACCGCGGTGCTCGGGGTCGAGGGGCAGGGCGCCGAGTTGATCGACACGGTCCTCGACCGCGCGACGGTCGTCCTGACCGCCGAGATGCTCGGCGGCATGTCCGAGGCCTTCGATCTCACGGTCGAGTACCTCAAGACGCGCGAGCAGTTCGGCGTCAAGATCGGCTCCTTCCAGGGGCTGCAGCACCGGGCCGCCGAGGTCTTCTGTGAGATCGAGCTCGCTCGTTCCTGCGTGATGGCGGCCGCTCGCGCGATCGATGCAGGGGCCCCGGACGCGACCAAGCTGGTCAGCCTCGCGAAGGCGAAGTGCTCGGATGCCTACCTGCTCGCCGCCAACGAGGGCGTGCAGATGTTCGCGGGCGTGGGCATGACCGACGAGTATGACATCGGCTTCTACCTGAAGCGCGCGCGCGCAGCGGAGCTGACTTTCGGCGATTCGGCCTATCACCGGAATCGCTGGGCGGAGCTCGGATCCTATTGAACCCCCGGGAACGTTTTCTCCGCACCTGTCGGGGTGAGGAAGTCGATCGACCGCCGGTCTGGCTGATGCGACAGGCGGGCCGCTATCTCCCGGAATACCGCGAGGTCCGCAAGGGCGTCACGTTCCTCGAGATGTGCGCCGACGTGGGGCGCGCGGTCACCGTGTCGCTCCAGCCGATCGACCTGGTCGGCGCGGAGGCGGTTATCCTGTTTCAGGACATCTTCACGCCGATCCCCGCGATGGGGGTGGACCTCGACTTCGCGCCTGGTCCGGTGATCGCTGATCCGATCCGCGAAGCAGACCAGATCGAAGCGCTCCGGGTGCCGGATCCGCGCGAAGCCGTGCCCTTCGTCTTCGAGATCATCGGCCAGCTTCGGGAATCCCTCGTCTCTCGGGAGATCCCTCTCCTCGGCTTCGGCGGCGCGCCCTTCACCCTGGCGGCCTATCTGATCCAGGGCAGTGGTTCGAAGGACTTCTCCATCCTGAAGTCGATGCTCCAGAAGCGGCCGGATGAGGTCGAAGTACTCCTCGAGAAGCTAACGGCGTTGACCATCGACTACCTGAAGGCCCAGATCGAAGCCGGCGCAGAGGCCGTCCAGCTCTTCGACACCTGGGCGGGTCTGCTCGACCCCGCGGCCTACGAGCGCTGGGTCCAGCCTTATCACGAGCGGATCGCTGCGGCGCTCAAGGACGAGCCGGCGCCCATGATCCTCTACGTGCAGAACGGTTCCCACGTCGTCGACCGAATCGCTGCGGCAGGGGCAGACGTCATCTCCCTCGACTGGCGCGTCCGCCTCGGCGACGTCGCGAAGGCGCACGGCGATCAGGTCAGCCTGCAGGGCAACCTCGATCCGTGCTGGCTGCACGCGCCGCGCGAGCGGATCTTCGAGATGGTCCGCGAGATGGCCGAAGCCGCCGCGCCGGCGCGAGGCCATGTCCTCAACCTCGGCCACGGTTGTCTGCCCGACACGCCGGTCGAAGGCGTAAAGGCGTTCACCGACGCCGCTCGCGCGCTCGGTTGAACGGCGACTGGCATTCCCGGCGAGCCGCCCGGTTGAACCCCGCCTAACGTCCGTCGCTCGAAGCGCGTATCCAGCCGGCGACGCCCTCAGCGAAGCCCGGGTCGCCGTTGGGGCAGGGCGAGAGCCAGAGTGCGTCACCGCCTTCCTCGGTCCACTGTTCGCGGAGGCGGATGCCGATTTCTTCGAGGGTCTCGAGGCAGTCGGCAACGAAGGACGGGCAGAAGACCGCGAGCCGCTTCACACCACGGCCCGCGAGGGCGGGCACGACCTCGTCCGTGAAGGGCTGGATCCACGGGCGGGGGCCGAGGCGCGACTGGAACGACACGCTGCACTGCTCGGGTGCGAGGCCAAGGGCCTCACGCATCGCCTCTGCCGTCTGGTAGCACTGGGCCCGGTAGCAACGCCGAAGGCTTCCGCCCGGCGCGTCGCAGCAACTCTCGCGCGAGAGACAATGGCTTCCCGTCGGGTCGCTCGCGCGGATCTGGTCCTCGGGCAGGCCGTGAAAGCTGAACAGCACATGGTCGGCCCCGAAGTCTGAGAGGGCCGGGTGCGCGAGGGCCGCCCAGGGGTCGATGAAGCCCGGGGCGTCATGGAAGGCGCCTAGGATCTCGAGGGGAGGGAAGTCCCCGCGTTGGTCGAGGACCCGCATCACCTCGGCGGACACGGAGGCGGTCACGCTCGAGGCGTATTGGGGGAAGAGAGGAAGGACGACGATCCGGTCCACCTCGGCGGCGTCGAGCGCGTCGAGGCCGCGCTCGATCGACGGATGGCCGTATCGCATGGCGAGTTCGACCTGGTAGCGCTCGCCGAGCGCGGCAGCGACGCCTTCCGTCAGCGCCCGCGAGTGGACGAGGAGCGGGGAGCCTTCGGGCAGCCAGACCTGTTGGTAGGCCGCGGCGGACTTGGCGGGGCGGGTCGGCAGGATCACGAGGTTGAGCAGCAGCCATCGAAGCGGTGCGGGAAGGGTCAGCACCCGCCGGTCGCTCAGGAACTGCCGGAGGTAGCGACGCACCGGCGCGGTTTCGGGGGCGTCGGGGGTGCCCAGGTTCACGAGCAGAACCCCGGTCTTGGGGCCGGGCTGCGCGGTGGGAGACATGCGGAAGACCTCGATTCTGCGCCCGGAGGCGCGGCGATCAGGGGGCGTTGGGGGTTTCGCTCTAGAGCGATTCCGGTCTTGGATGTAACCCTTCGACCAATGGGTGTATTCGTCACTGCAATCGAGGACGACCGGAAATATACTCTTCCGAAATCGAGGCGACTCGGTTTCGGAATCAGCAGGCAGGCCGGGGGAGGCTCCTCAGCCGCCCGAACCAGGTCGAACGACTCGAAGGGTGGCGGGGGCATGGCGACGGTCCTGATCGTCGAAGACGAGGATCTGCTGCGTGAGACGCTGAGTCGCTACCTCACGTACGAGGGGCACGACGTGATCGCCGCGGCCGCCGGGTACGAGGCGATGGAAGCCGGTTTCGATGCGGAGCCGGACGTGCTGATCGCGGACTGGATGTTGAAGGATCACATCCACGGACTGCACGTCTCCGAAGTCTTTCGCGCGCTCAGCCCCGAAATGAGCACGATCCTCATCACTGGATTTCCGTCGCGTGATCTCCTCGAAGAGTGCGACCGCTGTTGCGTTTCGCGGCTGCTCGAGAAGCCTTTCGATCTGAAGGATCTGCAGGCGGCCGTCGACGCCGCCCTCGCGGATGCATCGCTCCGCGAGGATCTCGGCCCGCCGATCGCCGCGATCGCCGTCTCCTCCGAGGGTCGCCTCGAGTTCTCTTCATCGCGGGCCGCCGAGTTGATCCGCGAGGCCGGTCTTCCCAGCGAACCCGTGAGTCTCGAGGACCTGATCGAGGGCGAGGCCCTGTCGCTGCTGGCTCGCTCGGAGGACGACTGGGTCGAGGCCCGGGTCCGCAACGCCAGGGAAGACGTGTGGCTGATGCGGGCGCGCCGCCGCCCCGGACAGGTCGGCTGGTTGGCGGTGCTCTGTCCGCTCGAAGAAGAGCAGCGTCGAAGCGATCCGCGCGTTCGGATCCTCCTCGACATACGATCGGGCATCACGAACCGGACGCTCGATGACCACGGTCCGGTCATCGTCGTCGAGTGCGACGGCGTCGTGCGTCGCCTGCTCGTCAGTCAGATCGAACGCGTGGGGGCCATCTGCTACCCGAACGACGATCTGCAGAGCGCGCTGCGCCTGCTTGCCGCGGAGCCGCGGGCGCGAACCGTCCTCGTCGACTTCGCGCTGGCCGGTTCGGACATGGCTTCCTGGATCTCCCAGATCCGCGCGGTTCGCCCGAACGCGTCGATCATCGGAACCGGCGGTATCGGGTCCGAGGCCGATCTGCTCTCGCAGGGCGTATCGGCAGTGCTGCGAAAGCCCTGGCGGCTCAACGCCCTTCTCGACGCCATCGAGCAGGAACGCTGATTTCGCTGCGCTAACCGTTCGTTCGATCGAACCCACCACGGGTGATCGAAAGCCACATGTACCAGGCTGGGTAGAGCAGGGTGATCTCGACGAGGTGGTAGCCGGCGGCTTCATCCGGCGCGACGACGCAGGCGACCAGCGCGGCCGTCCAGACGATCGCGCCGACGCCGAGAGCGACCCTCAGGCGCATCGGCTGGACTTTGCTCGGATAGAGGTACTTCATCGGAATGAAGACCCCGATCGCGAGCACCACGACCCAGATCGTTCCGGCCTCGGGCCCGACGCCCAGCAGCCACAGGTACATCGCGAGGATGTTCCAGTAGGAGGGGAATCCGAGGAAGAAGTCGTCCGCGGTCTTCGCGTCTTCGCGGGAGAAGCCGTAGGCGCTCGCGAGGACCGGCATGGCGATCCAGCCCGGGTGCAGGACTAGACCGCCGCCCCAGAGGAAGAACGCGGGGACGATCACGAAGTTCAGGTAATCGACGATGTCGTCGAGTCGTCGGCCATCGATTTGCGGAGTGTGGACCGAAACGCGCGCGGCGCGGGCGAGGGTCCCGTCGAGACCGTCGATGAAGAGCGTCGCGAGCATCAGGAGGCAGGCCACGTCGAGGCGGTCCGAGGCGACGGCGACGAGGGCAAATGTGCCAAGGGCGGCACCACTCGCGGTGAAGCCGTGCACGAGCCAGGCGATGGCGCGGTCGCGTCCATCGGACTGCGCGCTCGGGTCGGCCTGTGCCGCGTTCTCGGAAGTGTTCGACGTCTCGTTGAGGCTCACGCGAACACGGAGCATATCAGAGTGGCTATGCTTCGGGCGCCG
>PAQX01000076.1 GCA_002709835.1 Deltaproteobacteria bacterium | reverse complement strand
CGGTAGATCCGGATCGGGACGTCTGGGGCGCCGTTCAGTCCGTGGATCGCGCGGTCTTCGCGGGTGACCTCGTCGCTCTCGGGGATCACGACCGCCGAGCCTTCGCGTTCCTCACGGACCGCCTGGATCTTCTCGGCGGTCGAGTAGTCGGCGACGCGCGGGAGTTCGTCGAGGTAGGGGAGGAAGTCCTTGTCGTAGGCGTAGTCGTCGGACATCGCGCGACGATAGCAATGGGAATCGCCGCGGCGGAGCGGACTTCAGCGCTTCGTAACGCGGGTCTCGGGCAGCGGCGGCGGCGCGTCGGCGCCGACCCAGCGGAGAGCGAGGGCGCCGCGTCGGTGACCCGCGGTGTCGAGCCAGTTGGGGCGACCGGGGTCGTTCGCGGCGACGTGGATCCGGATCCGACCGTCGTCGTCGACGTGCGCGGTTTCGTGATTCACGTGGGTGTCGTACTGAAGATAGTCGAAGGACTCGAGCCAGTGATTGCCGATCTGGAGGTTCCAGTAGTCGAAACGCTCCGGCGGCGTGAGCTCGATCTCGTAGACCTCGTCGTCTTTGAGCTCCCAGTAGCTGTAGAGGTAGATCGTGTTCGGGTCGCCCTGGGCGACGGCCAGGAACTTCGGATCGATCTCGCGGATCTCGAAGGGATGCTCCTGGAATGAGGCGCGCCATCCCTGGAACTGGGACACGATTGCGGGGACCATCATCCGGACCCGGTCGAGGACGCCCATGAACCGGTCGGGTTCGAGGGGGAGGGGCTTTGCGCCTTCGTCGATTCGCGTGAGCGCGAGGCTCGCCGGCTTCTGTTCGCGCCGTCGCAGGACGGTCTGGCGCACGTTCAGCGCGTTCGTCTCGGGGCCGAGCGCGAGCCAGTTCCCCGGGTGTTCCTCCGTGGAGAGGATCAGCTCGAAGCGCCCATCGTCCATCGCGAGCTCGTTCGTCGTGACGTAGCCGTCGCGGACGAGGCCCTTCGGTGTCCCGAGCGCCCCGGAGAAGACACCGATCCCGAGCATCGCGACGTCGTTCAGGCTGCCGGTCAGGCGATAAGTGAATTCCGGCGAGAGGCGCGCGCCGGCGTAGACGTAGTCCGGATTGTCGAGACCGATCTTGGGGCTCGTGGTCGAGAGGACGGCCTTTGCCGGGTCCGATTCGTCGAGAAGGTTGCGAAGGAAGTGGGACGTCAGCCGTGCGAGATGCCGGTAGCCCTCCGCGCGGTCGAAGTCGTCGTCCGGCGCGTTGTCGAGGACGAGGTCCCCTGCTTCCTTGAGCGAATCACAGAACTCCGCCCAGGCCCGTCCGCTCGCAAGTCGATCGTTTCCGCTCGTGCTCTCCGCCATACGGGGCTCCTCCTTTTCGGTGTGGATCAGAGTGTCTCGAAGAACGCCTTGAGGACCGCGAAGCCCGTCGGCCCGCCGACGAGCCCCTGGCTCATGCGGTTCATCACGAAGCCGAACCCGACCTTCGCGTCGGGATCCGCCATGCCGATCGAGCCGCCCGCGCCGGGATGACCGAACGCGTTTTTGCTCGGCGAGAGCGGCATGAAGTCGCTTCGCAGCATGTAGCCGAGGCCATAGCGCATGGGCATCTGGCCGAGGGTCGCGTCCGGGCCCGAGACCTGTTCGGTCCGCGCGCGGGTGATCGAGTCCGGCTCGAGAAGACGTACCCCCTCGAGCTCGCCACCCCGGGCAAGGGCACCGTAGATCTTCGCGAGGGCGCGGGCGTTGCCGTGCCCGTTCGCCGCGGGGATCTCCGCCGACCGCCACTCCGGCGTGTTGTGTGCGCCCGCCTTGATGTGAGGATTGTTGAAGGCAGCCCCGACCATCGTCGTCGGGTCGGTCATGTCGCGCATGAAATCGGCCATCGGCCCCTTGAGGCGGAGCGCGGGCCGCCCGCTGTCGGTCTTCGCGCCTTCCTTGGGTGGGGCGAGGCCGCCGATCATGTCGCTCACGCGGCCGTGCTCGCTCGCGGGGAGTCCGATGTGGAAGTCGGCGTCGAGGGGCTCGGCAACGTCTTCCCGAAAGAGGGTGCCGACGGTCTTGCCCGCGACGCGGCGGATGACCTCGCCGACGAGGAAGCCGTAGGTGACGGGGTGGTAGCCGTGCTTCTCGCCCGGTGTCCACCAGGGATCGGTCTTCGCGAGGGCGTCGGCCATCGCGACGAAGTCGTAGAGCGTCTCCGGCGGCAGCGTCTCACGCACGGCGGGCAGTCCCACCTGGTGGCTGAGGAGCCAGCGGACAGGGACGTCCCGCTTGCCTTCCGCGGCGAACTCCGGCCAGTACGAAGAGACGGGTGCGTCGAGGTCGATCTTGCCCTGCTCGACGAGGCGATGGGCGACGAGGGCCGTCATGCCCTTCGTGGTCGAGTACGTGTTTGCGATCGTGTCCCGGCCCCAGGGCTCGGCCTTGTCCTTCGCCGTAAAGCCGCCCCAGAGGTCGACGACCATCTCCCCGTCGAGCATGAAGGCGATCGACGCGCCGACTTCGCTCTCGGCGACCTTCTTCTCGAAGACCTCGCGCACGACGGCGAAGCGGGGATCACAGAATCCATCGACGGGGACGGGCTCGGACAAGTCGGTTCTCCAAAAAAAGGGATCACGAGGAAAGGGCGAGCAATCGTTCGGCGTTGCCACGCAGGATCGCATGGCGGATCTCTGCACGCCCGGGGTCGCGGGTCACGATCAGGACCTTCGCCTGGGTCGCGGCGAGGTGGTACCAGGGCCAGTCGGTGCCGAAGAGGAGGCGTTCGCCGCCGGTCCGTCGGATCATCTCGTCGAGCCACGTCACGCCCTGTCCGTGGATCCCGAGCCATACGTTGTCGTAGTGTACCGCGAGGTCGAGCATGCCCTTCGCATCGCGGGCGCCGCCGTGGCCCATGACGAAGGGGACGTTCGGGAAGTTCGCGACCGCCGCCTCGTAGTGGCGGGGGAGAGCGTACTCCTGGCGCGACTCGGGCTCGACGCCGGCGCGTCCGCCGTGGAAGAAGATCACGAGCCCGAGGCGCTCCGCGGCTTCGTAGAGCTGCATGGCGGAGTCGTCGTCGGGATGGAACGCCTGCATCGTCGGATGGAGCTTCACGACCCGCGCCCCCCGAGCGGCCGCCTGCTCGAGCTTCTCCGGGCCGCGTCGGTCACCCGGGTGGACGGAGGTGCCGAGCCAGAGGCGGTCCGCCGTGTCCGTCGCTTCGATTCCTTCGCGCCAGTCTCCTTCGACGTCGTCGCCGAAGGGCAGGTCGAAGACGATCGGGAGCAGGACCGAGTTCGTCACGCGGACGCTGTCCATCTCGCGGAGCAGATTCGGGATCGTGTGCGTGTCGACGATCGCGTTGCCCCAGAGACCCTGGGTGATCGTCACGGTCGGGAGGGTGTCGACCTGCTCCGGAGTGAAGTTGCCGTTGATGTAGATGTCGAGGTCGAGTGGGCAGCCCGGATCGTTCTCGTCGCAGTCGAGGAGATGACGGACGCGATCGCTCGGGCGCGCGAGGTCCATCTTGGGGGCGAGGAGGAGGGACATGCCGAGGTGGCAATGGAAGTCGATCGACGAGGGCACGCTGTCGTCGGCGAGGCGCAGGCTTCCGTTCGCTGCGAGCTCGTACCAGGGCAGCTCCGCGAGTCCGCGGTAGCCCTGGAAGCGTTGTACGCCGAAGGGGCCCTTGCCCGCCCTGCGCGCCTCTTCTTGGCGCTGCGCGACGAGGGCGGCCTTGTCGACGTCGGTGTAGACGCGCCGCTCGGCGCAGCCGGTCAGGCCGAGGGTGGAGGCAGCGAGGGCGCCCCCGGTGGTGCGGAGGAAGCGTCGGCGGTCGGGGCGAAAGAACATGGGCAGAGGGTAACGGCTGGCGGGCGCCCCGCGCCGAGCCGGGATCCGGTCGCTAGAATCGAACGCCCGATTTCCCTGGGCCTGCGCTGGGGTCGCTTCCTCGATTCGAACGACCCGGAACGCCGGCCGGATTGCCTTCAGGAGATGCCATGAGTCCCGTACGCGAAGAGAACCTGATCCTCTGCAACGCCCCGCTCGTCGGGGGCGCGATGGACGTCGACGCCGACCAGGTCAGGTCGATCGTCGATGCGACGGCGGATGCCGGCTGGGGCGGTGTCTCGCTCTGGGCCTTCCATCACCTGGCAGCCGTCGGCGCGGGCAAGAGCCCGGAAGAAGTGAAGGCATGGCACGACGATCGCGGGCTCTCCGTTCCCATCGTGGAGTCGCTGATCGGCTGGGAGGGCGGCGACGAAGCCGCGATCGGCGAACAGTGCGGCGGGACGTTCGAGGTGGCGAGCTTCTACGGCGCCAAGGCCGTGGCCGGTGTCGTGATGGGGCCGGAGATGGACCCCTCGGCGGCGGCGAAGGGCCTCGCGCTCCTCGGCAAGATGGGCGCCGACCGTGGCATGAAGGTGTGCATCGAGTGGCTCCCCTGGACCGGCCTCCCGACCATCAAAGCGGCCTGGGAGCTCGTCCAGGAGGCCGGCGGCGACAACATCGGCCTCGTCTTCGATACCTGGCACTGGCTGCGCCAGCCCGGTGGCCCCGACCCGGAAACGCTCCGCCAGATCCCCGGCGATCGGATTCACTGCGTCCAGCTCGACGATACGACGGCGCAGGGCACGGGCGAGGATCAGATGATGGAATCGATGACGAACCGGCTGCTGCCCGGCGAGGGCGAAGTCGACTGGCCGAACGTGCTTTCTCTCCTCGACGAGATCGGCGCGGATCCGATCTGGGCGCCGGAGGTCTTCAATGTGGGCCTCATGCAGGAAGGCCCCGTGGAGATGGCGAGGAAGACCCGCGACGCGACGCGCAAGGTCCTCGGCCTCGCCTAGCCACTCAGGAGCGAAACGCGATCTTCTCTGCGAGCGCCCGGACGAGGGCGCTCGCGTCCGTCTCGTCGTCGACCACACCGAAGAGGTAGCGGTCGGGGCGGAGCAGGGCGCCGCGCTTCTCATCGAAGACGCGATCGAGAGAGCCTTCCGCGACTTCGAGCGTGTCGAGCGCGACGCTACGGAGTCCGAGGCGCTCGGCGATCGCCGTGGCTTCGGCGTCGAGCTCGAGGTCCGCGTCCGACCGGCCCAGGAGAGCAAAGCCGGGGCCAGCCCATTCGTCCAAGCGCGTGGGCGCCTCGTCCTTTCCTCGCGAGCGGACCTGAGGCTGGCGGAGCGGTTCGCCGATCGGGATCCCCTCCGCGCGCTGTGACTCGTTCAGCACGCCGCCCTGGATCGGCACGGAAACACGACCTTCGCTCACGTCCAGCATGGGCGCCCAGCCCGGATGCGGTTCGGGGAGGCCGGCTTCTCGGGCGGCGAGGGTTTCCATCAGCTTGCCGATGTCGCAGGCGCCGTCGACGAGGGTGCGCGCGTGGGCGTCGCGTTCGTCGAAGTAGCTGTCGAGGAGCACGTCGTCGCATCGGCCGTCGAGGACAAGGCCGAGCTTCCAGGCCAGATTGAACGCGTCGCGCAGGCCGGTGTTCAGACCCTGCCCCAGGAAGGGCGGCGTCTGGTGGGCGGCGTCGCCCGCGATCAGAACCCGGCCTTTCCGCCAACGCTCCGCCGTCGCGGCGTGGAACTGGTAGACGACCGCGCGCCGGATCGAGTACGCCTCCTTCGGCAGCCAGCTCTCGAGCAGCGCGCCGATCGCTTCCGGCTTCACCATCTCTTCCCGGGTCTCACCGGGCTTCAACTGGAACTCCCAGCGGCGGTTCGGGTCCTTCACGCAGACGTAGGTCGTCAGCCGATCGGGATCGCAGACCTGCATCGTCTCGATCGGCAGGAAGTCCGGATCTTCGACGACGATGTCGATCACGAGCCAGTCCTGGTCGTAGCCGAGGCTCGTCCACGGGATCCCAAGCGTGCGGCGCACGAAGCTCGAAGCGCCGTCGCAGCCGAGCAGGTAGCGCGCGGTTCCCGTGCGCGACGTGCCGCTCTCGAGGTTCCGGAGATCGAGTTCGATCTGCGTTCCCGTGTCGCGAATGGCTGTGGCTTCTTCGCCCAGGAAGACGTCGATCGAGTCCTCCTTCGCGATCTCGCCGCGCAGGAACGCTTCGAGCTCGGGCTGGTCGAACATCGCGACATCGCGCCAACCGTTGTGGCCGGCGTGGCCCGCAGTGTCGATGCCGAAGAGTTTGTTGCGCTTCGAGTCGGTGAACCAGAGCGCGTCGCCCTCGCGGTAGGGCTGAACCAGGGCCTCGATGTCTTTGCTGAGGCCGATCGACAGGAAGGCCCGGGCCGACTCGCCGTCGAGGAGGACCGCGCGTGGAAGATCCAGGGGGACGGTCGAGCGCTCGTGGATCGAGATGCGAAAGCCTCGGCGAGCCAGGAAGAGGGCAGAAGCCGCCGCGACCGGGCCGTAGCCCACGATCGAGACGTCGTAGTCGCGGTCCTTCTTGGTCATCGGTTCGTATTATGCGAGCGAACGCGGCGGAGGCAAGTTGGGCGCGAGTCGAGGACACGCCCGGATCGCGCCGGGGGATCCATCGGATCGAGGCTCGCGCGCCGACAGGGCCGTTTCAGGGCCCCCGGTCGGGGGGACTACTTCTGCAGGGTTTCGGGCGAGCCGAGGGGCGGGCCCGGATTCGTGCCGTCGAGGATGTTGCGCATCCGCGCCTCGATTGGCCCGAAGCTCGACTCGTGGGTCAGGATGTAGAGCTGCTGCGTCCGGATTGCGTCGTGAACCGCGTCCGCCACGCTGTGCGCGGGCATCGCGTTCTCGATCACCGTTCGCAGCATCGACTCCCCTGCGGACGGCTCGTCGTTTTCCTTTGCCCCGTCGCGGAGCGCATTAGGACGGTTCCGGCTCGAGTTCCAGATCTGGGATTGCACGAAGGCGGGACAGAGCACCGATGCCCCGACCTCGGAGTCTTCGTTCCGCAGGTCCTGGAAGAGCGCTTCGGTCAGCGCGACCACGCCGTATTTCGACACGTTGTAGGCGGCCATGTTGCCGGCGGAGACGAGTCCGGCCATCGAGGCGGTGTTCACGAAGTGGCCTTCGTTCTGTTCGAGCAGAGTCGGCGTGAATACCTTCACTCCGTAGATCACGCCCCAGAGGTTCGCGCCGAGGGTGAACTCCCAATCGGCGAGGGAGGCCCCCCAGGTCGTTCCGGCGGTGGCCACGCCCGCGTTGTTGCAGACCACGTGGGCCGCGCCGAACGCATCGAGCGTCGTGGCGAGGAGGGCCTCCACCTGGGCGAAATCCGTCACGTCCGTGCGCGCCTCGACGACATCGGCGCCCGCTTCGCGCATCTCCTTCGCGGCGGCCTCGAGGGGACCGGCTTCGATGTCGGCGAGGACGATCCTCATGCCGGCCTGCGCGAGGCGGTCCGCCATTGCGCGTCCGATTCCACTCGCGCCGCCGGTGACGACGGCGACCTTTCCGTTGAGTTCCTGCATCGTTCGTTCCTTGCGCGGGGGTGACGTGGGCGGAGAAGGCCCGGGGAACCGGGATACTAGAGATCCCAATCACGCTCCGGGGGCCCGCTCGCGGACGGCGAGTCCATCCGGGCCCGGGGCGCGTCGCCTCGATTGCCACGCTCAGGGGGATCGAGTACCAACGAGGCACCGGAGCCCCTCGATGTTCTTCTTCTTCGATTTCGCCAACTATTTCAAGATGATCCGCCTCGCCTGGAACGAGAAGGTTCCGAAGGCGCGGCGCTGGTATCTGGCTGTCCTCTTCGTCGGCGTCCCGATCGTTTCGACCTTCCACGCGATCTGTTTCGCGTTGGACTGGCTCTTCTTCCCCGAGCTGCGGAAGCTCGAGGTGAAGGCACCGATCTTCATGGTCGGCCACGCCCGGAGCGGAACGACCTTGACCCACCGCCTGCTCAGCCAGGATTCGGGTCGCTTCAGCTCGCTCATGCTCTACGAGATGTACTTCCCCTCTCTTCTCCAGAAGAAGTTCATCCGCTGGGTCGCGCAGATCGATCGCGACAAGTGGCGGGGGCTGCTCGCGGGCCAGGTCGCGGCCTGGGAGGAGTGGCGATACGGCCGGATGAGTGGGGCCCACGCGATGGGGCTCACCTTCTTCGAGGAAGACGACATCTCCCTCTACTGGTCGATGGCCGCGGGCTTCTGGATCACGAAGATGCCGTACATGGGCGACCTCGATTTCTACTGGATGAATCGGTGGTCTCCCAAGAAGAGGCGGCGGTACAACGCGATGTACCGGGAGATCGTGAAGCGCCAGCTGATCCTGAACGGAACGGACAAGATCCACCTCTCGAAGAATCCGATGTACTCGGGGCGTGTCGAATCGCTCATCGAAGCCTTTCCGGATTGCCGGATCGTCGTGAACGTCCGCAATCCCCACGAGACGATTCCGAGCCTGCTCAAGCTGATGCGCGGCGGTTGGAAGGCCCTCGGCTGGGATGAAGAGAAGCAGCGGAAGACCCTCGAGATCCTGACAGAGCAGTCCTTCCACGACTACCGGCATCCGATCGATACTCTCGAAGCCCATCCCGAGACGCCCGGTGCGATCGTGGACTACCGCGATCTGACCTCCGATCCGGCGGCGACGATCGAGAAGCTCTACGCGGACCTCGACCTCGAGATGACCGAAGACTATCGCGCAGAGCTCGCCAAGCAGGGTAAGCGCGAGCGCAAGCACACGACCGATCACGAGTACAGTCTCGAGGAGTTCGGTCTCGAGGCGGACGAGATCCGCACGCGGCTGGGCGACCTCTTCGATCGCTTCGGTTGGGACGAGAACGAATCGCCGGAAGACGGAGAGAGCGCTTCGGCCTAGCAAGCGCGGATCGGGAGGCGGTATGAGCGGTTCGACAGGCAATGTGCTCGATGCCTTCCGTCTCGATGATCGCGTCGCGATCGTCACGGGGTCCGGCCGGGGGATCGGCGCGGAGACCGCGAAGGTGTTCGCCGAGGTCGGGGCCCGGGTCGTTTGTGTCGCGCGGACCGCGGAGCAGATCGAAGCGACCGTCGCACAGATCGAGTCGGTCGGAGGCGAAGGGCTCGCAGTCGCCTGTGACCTGACGGATCCCGAGGCGGGGGATCGCGTCGTCGCCGCGACGGTCGAACGCTTCGGCGGGGTCGATCTTCTCGTGAACAACGCTGGCGGCGGTGGGCACATGCCGACGAAGTACGCTGCGGACGAGCACTTCGAAGCGGCGATCGGTCTGAACTTCCGCGCACCTTTCTATCTGACCCGGGCGGTCGCGCCGCATATGAAGGCGCGCGGCGACGGCGCTGTGGTGAACATCTCCTCGGGGTTCTCCCGTGCCGCGAACGTCGGTTCGATCCCCTATGGCGGAGCGAAGGCCGCGCTGGAGCAGATGACGCGCATGATGGCGATGGAGTACGCGCCGGAAGTCCGGGTGAACGCGATCCGTGTAGGAGCGGTCACCACGGAGAACATGCGAGAGAACCTGCTCGCCCGTAATCCGGGGATCGGGGAGAAGCTCGAAGCGTGGACGCCGCGGGCGCGGCTCGGAGAGCCCCGGGACATCGCGCTCGCTGCGCTCTACCTGTGCAGCCCTGCGGCAGACTACGTCACGGCCCGGATCCTTCCGGTGGACGGTGGTGTCGTTCTCGAACGATCGGCCACCGAGATCATCGACCGCGCGGAGCGTCTCGCAGAGGAAGGCGCAGCCGAGAGGAGCGAACCATGAGTGAAGAGCGGATCAAGGTCGGCGCCAAGAAGGCCCGAGACTTCCGGGAGAAGTACGGCCCGGTCGCCCTGGTGACCGGCGCGGCCCAAGGGATCGGTCGCGCCTTCGCGAACTCGGTCGCGGCGCGCGGTCTGTCGGTCTTGATGATCGACGTCCAGGAGGAAGCGCTCGACGCCGCAGCCCGCGAAGTCGCCGAGACCTACGAGATTTCGACGTGGGCGGTGCCGACGGATCTCGCCCGTCCGGATTTTCTCGGCGGTGTCGAAGCGATCTGTACGCGGGTCGGTATCGAGGTCGGCCTCGTGATCTGCAATGCGGCCCTCGGTCTCGAGGGTCCGTTCCTCGATGCCGACGTCGAGCAGCTCCACCGCGCCGAGGCGATCAGCTGCCGCGCGACGACGACCCTTGCGCACTTCTTCGGGCGTGAGATGAAGGCGCGCGGGCGGGGCGGGCTGATCTTCATCTCCTCCGGGACCGCGATGCAGGGCTCGCCGAACCACGCCCATTACGCGGCGACGAAGGCGTTCGAGCTCGTCCTCGGTGAGAGTCTCTGGTACGAGTTCCAGCCGCATGGGGTCGACGTCCTTTCCTTCGTGCCCGGCCCTACGAACACGCCGGGCCTACGGTCGGTCCTTCCTGGTCTCGAGGAAGGAGTCGCTGCCGGTGCGATCGGATTGCCGAGGGAGACGGCCGAGGCGGCGGTCGATGCGCTCGGGAAGAAGGCGACTGCGGCCCGCGAACGCGTCCACGCGAACCGGCTGTCTTCGAGACGCCGCTCGGCGGACGAATCCGTCGAGAGGCAGGCCGTCCAACGGGTCACCTCGCTCTCGAGCGACGGGGACGGCAGGCCCGAGGGCGAATGACGCCCCCATTCGAGTCTGCTACCGAAGCGCCATGACGCTTCCCCTCGAAGTCGACACCGACATGCTCGAAGTGGAGCACGCGGCCCGCGTGCTCACGATCCGGCTCAACCGGCCGGACGCGCTCAACGCCTTCCGACCCGAGATGCTCGTGGGGATCGAAGCGCTCGTGACGGCTGCGGGGGATCACGACGACGTCGCGGTGATCGTGCTCGAAGGGGCAGGGCGGGCCTTCTCGGCCGGCGTCGACCTCAAGGTTCTTCAGGGCATCGACCCGAAGGGCGGCAAGATCGGCGACGTCTTCGATGAAGCGGCTCGGAATGCCTACCTCGCGATCCGTCACTCTGCGCTCCCGGTGATCGCGAAGGTCCACGGGGCCTGCTTCACGGGCGCGCTCGAAATCGCGCTCCACTGCGACTTCGTATTCACGACGGACGGCACGAAGTTCGGGGACACCCACGCGAAGTTCGGCCTGCGACCCACCTGGGGAATGAGCCAGACCCTCGCGCAGGCCGTCGGCGTCCGGCAGGCGAAGGAACTCTCGTACACCGCGCGGACGTTCATGGGCCCCGAAGCCGTGGCCCTCGGCGTGGCGAACGCCTCGGTCGCAGACGAGGATGCGCTCGACGCGCTGGTCGCGGAGCGCGCCGCGTCGATCGCCGTCAACTCGCGCGCTGCCGTCGCCGCGATGAAGAAGCTCTATGGCCTCGCGCAGGAAGGGCGTGCCCTCGAAGCAGCGCTCGAAGCCGAACTCGCCCTCGAGTTCCCCGAGATCGAAGACACGTCCGAGCGCCTCGCCGGCTTCTGATCGAAGCGAAGCGCGCCTAGGACGAGGAGACAGCCTCATGAAGTTCGGTATCCGCATTCCGCCGCCCCAGATGGGTCCGATCGGGGATCCCGATTTCGTCGTGCGCTATTCGCAGCTCGTCGAGGAGATGGGCTTCGAGTCGATCTGGACGATCGATCATGCGGTCATGCACGCGGAGTACGACTCTAGATACCCGTACAAGACGACGGGCCGTACGCCGCTGCCCGCCGACTCGAATATGCCGGATCCGCTGATCCTGATGATGCTGATCGCGTCGGCGACCGAGCGGATTCGGATCGGGACGTCGATGCTGATTCTGCCCCAGCGTCACCCGATCATCCTCGCGAAGGAGGTCGCGACCCTCGATCAGTATTCGAAGGGACGCATCACCCTCGGCGTGGGCGTCGGCTGGGTCAAGGAGGAGGTCGAGGATCTCGGTCAGGAGTTCACGGACCGCGGCAAACGCGCGAACGAGTGGCTCGAGATCCTACGGATCCTGTGGGACAACGACGTATCCTCCTACAAGGGCGACTACTTCGATTTCCAGGCGGTCATCAGTAATCCGAGCCCCGCACAGCAGGGCGGGCTTCCGATCATGATCGGGGGGCACAGCGAAGCCGCCGCGCGCCGCGCAGGGACCTACGGGGACGAGTTCTATCCACACTGGTCGACCCGCGGTCCGAACAAGGAAGAGCTCGAGAAGCTCTGGCCGGTCGTAATGGAAGCGGCGGAGGCGGTTGGGCGCCCTCGGGACGCCGTCCGCCTCACGCTCACCAGTACGAGTGACGCGAAGACCGCGCTGGAGACGGCGGAGTTCTGCCAGGAGCTCGGAGCCGAGCGTGTCGTCGTGCTGCCGCCGAAGGGTGAGCTCGACGGAGCGCTACCCGACGAGCTCGCGCGCTTCCGCGACGAAGTGATCGCGAAGCTCGGCTAGCGCAAGCCGCGCGTTCGAGAGGAAAGGAGCCGGCGATGGGAGTTCTCGAAGGGAAGGTCGCGATCGTGACGGGCGGCGCACGAGGGGTCGGTCGCGGAATCTCGCTCGCCTTCGCCAAGGAAGGCGCGACGGTGGTGATGGCGGAGATCGACACGCAGACCGGGCCGGCGACGGAGGCGGAGATTCGCGCGCTCGGCCATGCGGCGCTCTGGGTTGCGTGCGACGTGACGAAGAAGACCGACGTCGAGGCGACCGTCGATCGAGCGGTCTCCGAGTTCGGCCGACTGGATATTCTGGTGAACTGCGCGACCGGCGCACGGCCGGATACGGCCTTTCGGACCTTCCTCGAACACACCGACGACCAGATCGAGCTCCAGCTCGGCGTCGAGGTCTGGGGGGCGTTCTGGTTCATGCAGAAGAGTCATCCCCACCTCAAGGCGAGCGGCGATGGTCGGGTCATCAACCTCTGCTCCATGGCCGGCTCCGAACGTCAACCGGGCTTCATGATCTACGGCGCGGCGAAGGAGGCGCTTCGCTCGATGAGCGGGGTCGCGGCGAAGGAGTGGGGGACGGATGGGATTCACGTGAACGTGCTCTGCCCGACTGCGGATACCGAGGCCACGAAGCGCTTCCGAGAGGAGAATCCCGAAGCGGCCGCGCAGGCTCTCCAGGGCGTGGCCCTGGAGCGCTGGGGGGATTGCGAAGACGACATCGGGCGCGTCGCGGTTTTCCTGGCTGGCCCCGACTCGTCCTTCATGACGGGGCAGACCCTTCACGTCGACGGCGGCGCGGTCATCCGCGCCTGAGCCGTCGGGCCACCGGAGAAATCCCATGATCAAGATCGTCTTCTGTTGTCGGCGCAAGCCGGAGCTCAGCCGGGAGGAGTTCCTCGTTCGATGGAAAGACGTCCACGGTCCGCTCGTGAAGAAGATCAAGGAGTCCGCGCTCCCGGAGATGAAGCGCTACGTCCAGAGCCACTCGCTCCCAGACGAAGTGAGCGCACCGCTCACGAACTCCCGCGGCGCCTTGCCTCCCTTCGACGGGATCACCGAGGTCTGGTTCGACAGCCTCGGAGCTCTGGGCGGGGATGGAAGCGAGGCGGCGATCGAAGGGGCGAAGGCCCTCCTCGAGGACGAAGGGAAGTTCCTCGACCTGCCGAACTGCAACGTGTTTCTGACCGAGGAGCACGAAATCTTCTAGGTGCCGGCCCTCGTCGCGCCCGCCTTGCAATCGGCGTGGGCGCGTGAGATCGAGGGGCAAATTGGGATGCCGGGGGGGTAATATCGCCCGACGCCCGTTCCGGGCCGGAGGGACCCAATGCTGTTCGTTCACGCGCTCGTCGTTCTTCTGCTGTTCGCCGCTTCTCTGGCGCAGGCCGAGAGCTATTCCCCTTATGCGGGCGATGACTTTCCCCGGAACGTCTACTTCGGCGATACCCACGTCCATTCTTCCTGGTCCGCGGACGCAGGCAACATGGGCAACCGCCGGATCGGGCCCGACGAGGTCTACCGCTTCGCGCGGGGAGAGACGGTGACGGCGCACAACGGCGAAGAGGTTCGCCTGAAGCGCCCCCTCGACTTCCTTCTTCTCTCCGATCACGCGGAGTACCTCGGCGTGATGAACATGCTCGACCAGGACGACCCGGTCCTGCTTGCGACCGAGACCGGTCGTCGGTGGTCGAAGTGGCGGAAGAACGGGGAGCACCTGAAGGTCTTCGGCGAGTTCGGTCTCGCGCTCCTCCAGGGGGTCGACGCGATTCGGAGCGAGGCCGTCGAAGAGACGAACTGGAGCCGCGTAATCGCGAACGCAGATCGCTGGAACGATCCCGGCAGGTTCACCGCCTTCATCGGCTACGAGTGGACCTCGACACCCGGGGGCGACAACCTCCATCGCAACGTGATCATCGCCGACGACGCCCGGTATGCCGGCCAGGTCGTGCCGACCAGCTCGATCAAGGACCCGACCCCGGAGTCGCTTTGGGCGTGGATGGACGCCTACGAAGAGAAGACAGGCGGACGCGTCCTCGCGATCCCGCACAACTCGAACGTGAGCGGCGGGCTCATGTTCGCGCTCGAGGACTCGAAGGGGGAAGCGATCGATCGCGCCTACGCCGAAGAACGGGCTCGGCGCGAGCCGCTCGTCGAGGTGACCCAGTACAAGGGGGACAGCGAGACCCACCCCTTCGTCTCCCCGAATGACGAGTTCGCCGATTACGAGACCTGGGATCGCGGGGCGCTCGGCCGAGCCGGACACGCAGACGCCTCGTACGAGTTCGAGTACGCGCGCCCCGCGCTGAAGAACGGCCTCGCGCTAGAAGAGGCCGTCGGGGTGAACCCCTTCAAGTTCGGTCTGATCGGAAGCACCGATGCTCATACCGGTCTCGCCGCTGGTGGGGAAGACAACTACTGGGGCAAGTCGACCCGGACCGAGGCGGCGGCGGCGCGCTGGAGCACGCCGCTCTTTCCCGAGCCCCCGGAAGATACGGTCGATCCATCCGACGTGCCCGAAGACGTACTGCACCAGTTCGCGGGGGAGACGGAGCAGGTCCAGTGGTACGAGTGGGAGATGGCCGCTTCGGGCTACGCGGCGGTCTGGGCGACGGAGAATACGCGGGCAGCGATCTTCGAAGCGATGCGCCGGCGGGAGACCTATGCGACGACGGGGCCGCGCATGACGGTCCGATTCTTCGGAGGCTTCGGCTTCGAAGAGGGGGACGAGGATACGCCGGCCCTCGCTCGACTCGGCTACGCGAAGGGCGTACCGATGGGCGGCGATCTTTCCGGCGCAGATCGAGACGGAGCGAGGGGCTGGAAGAGGGCGCCGACCTTTCTCGTCGCGGCACTCCGGGATCCCGAGGGCGCGAACCTCGACCGGGTCCAGATCGTGAAGGGTTGGCTAGACGACGACGGCGAGAAGCACGAACGGATCTACGACGTCGCGCTGAGCGACGACCGTGAGACCGATCGGAAGGGCCGAGCGAAGACCGCCGTCGGTTCGACCGTCGACGTCGAGAACGCGACCTGGAAGAACACGATCGGAGCCGCCACGCTCACCGCGTTTTGGAAGGATCCCGACTTCGCCAAGGACGAGCGCGCCTTCTACTACGTCCGTGTGATCGAGATCCCGAAGCCGAGATGGACCGCATACGACGCCAAGCACTTCGGTGTCGAGATGCCCGACGAAGTGCCGATGACGACGCAGGATCGCGCGTACACGAGCCCCATCTGGTACACGCCCTAAGGGACGATGATGCCGCGGCCGGTGATCTCGCCTTTTTCGAGGCGGGCGAAGGCGGTGGCGGCGTCGTCGAGGGCGAAGAACTCGACGTCGTTGCGGAGGACACCCTGGTCGCCGAGGGAGACGGCGGCGCGGGTGTCGGCGTCGGTGCCGCCGATGAACGAGATGATCGAGGCGTTCTTGCCGCCGAGCGCGCCCATCAGGGGCATGTCGAGCTTGCCCTGGTCGGCGCCGATCACGGCGTAGGTTCCGAGCTTCGCGAGGGCGCTCACGCTGTGGGCGATCGTGACGTTGCTGCCCACGAAATCGAGGACCGCGTCACAGCCACGGCCTTCGGTCAGCTTCATGATCTCGGCCACCAGATCTTCGCGCGTTCCATCGAGGACTTCGTCCGCGCCGAGCTCTTTGGCGCGAGTCAGCTTGTCCTCTGCGACGTCGACGACGATCAGGTTCGCCTCGGTCAGGATCTTCACGTACTGGATGGCGAAGCCGCCGAGGCCGCCGGCACCGATCACGAGCGCCGTGCGGCCGGGCCCCAGCTTATCCTTCACCCGCCGGACGCCGTGGTACGAGGTCGTTCCCGCGTCGGTCAGCGGGCCGGCGAGCTTCGGGTCGAGGTTCTCGATCGGAATGAGCGGGCGCGTCGACTCGATCACGACGTAGTCGGCGATTCCACCGTTCATCCCGTAGCCTCTTCCGACCTGGTTCATCGTGCACGCATTGTCGAAACCTTCCCCGCACTCGTAGCAATCACCGCAGCTACGAGTGGAGACCAGCGCGACCGCCTGCCCCTCGTCGTAGCCGGAGACCCCGGTGCCGAGTCGGTCGATCCAGCCGCCCACTTCATGGCCGAGGGTGAAGGGCATCTGCCAGTCGAGGACCTCGCCCATCTGCGGTGGCATGTGTGGCATGTGGAGGTCGCTCTGGCAGAGACCGTTGCCCGCCACCTTGATTCGGATCTCGCCGGGGCCGGGCTCGGGGACCTCGATTTCCACCAGCTCCGGGGGAGCCTGCCATTCGGTCAGCCGGAAAGCGCGCATCGTGTCGGACATTTCGGGTTCTCCGCTCGGCCGGAATGGCCTCGAAGCCGTCGGCGGAGACGATATCGTAGAGCCGAAGCCAACCGCCCAGCCCGGAGTGAACGCGCCATGAGTGAGATCCTGATTCGCAACGCCAACCTCGTCGACGGAACCGGTGCCCCGGCTCGAGCGGCGGACATCCGGGTGCGCGACGGCGTGATCGCGGAGATCGCGGAGGCCGGCACCCTCGCGAGCGATACGGGAGAGACGCTCGAGGCGGCGGGCAAGCTCGTAACGCCCGGCTTCGTCGATGTGCACACGCACTACGACGGGCAAGTGACCTGGGACCCGGTCCTTACGCCTTCTTCCTGGCACGGCGTGACGACGGTCGTGATGGGCAACTGTGGCGTCGGATTCGCGCCGGCGAAGACCGACGAGCGCGGCTGGCTGATCGAACTCATGGAAGGCGTCGAAGACATCCCCGGGACGGCGCTCCACGAAGGGATCCGCTGGGACTGGGAGACCTTTCCGGAATACCTCGACGCTCTCGAGAAGCTCCCGCGTACGATCGACATCGCGACCCAGGTGCCCCACGGCGCCCTGCGTGTCTACGTCATGGGACAGCGCGGTGCCGATCAAGAGCCTGCGACCGCGGAGGACCTCGAGCAGATGGCCGCGATCGTGAAGGAAGCGGTCGAAGCCGGCGCGCTCGCATTCTCGACGAACCGCCTCCCGGGCCACACGAGCATCCACGGGGAGCCGGTCCCCGGGACTTTCGCGCCCGCCGAGGAGCTGAAGGTGCTCACCCAGGCAGTCGTCGATGGCGGCGGCGAGATCCTGCAGGCCGTGCCGGCCGGCGGAGGCAACGAAGAGGCGGGCGCGATTCCGCGCGAAGTCGACCTCTACCGAGACATCAGCCTGTCGACCGGCGCGAAGGTCACGTTCTCCGCGCCGCAGAACCATCCCTATCCCGACGAATGGAAGGAGGTCATGGCCAAATGCCACGAGGCGAAGGCCGCCGGTGCGAACGTGGTTCCGCAGGTCCTCTCCCGTGGCTCGGGACTCATGCTCTCCCTGGACACCTTCAATCCCTTCGCCTTCACCCCGGCCTACCAGGGGGTCGCGACGCTGCCCCCGGTCGAACGCGTAGCCGCGCTCAAGGTCCCGGAGACCCGCGCGACCATTCTCGCGGAGAGCGCGGAAAACAACCCGAGCATGTTGATCCTCGGGCCGGCCATCCATTCGACTTTCGCGATGGAGGAGGGCGTCGTTTTCGAGCCCGACGTCGGGGATTCGATCGGCGCAAAGGCCGAAGCGCTTGGGGTCGACCCGATGGACTTGCTCTACGACACGATGGTCGATCTCGCCGAGCAATCGACGGACGGAAAGACGCGGGTCCTCGCGGTCTTCTTCACGGGCTACGCAGAAGGAAATCTCGACGCGGTCGAGACGATGATGCGGGATGAAATCTCGGTGATCGGACTCGGAGACGGCGGCGCCCATTGCAGCATGATCTGCGACGCGAGCTGGCCGGCGTTCGTGCTCCAGCACTGGGTCCGCGACCGGACGCGCGGCGAAAAGATCGCCCTCGAAGCTGCGGTCAAGATGATGTCCAAGGAGGCAGCGGACCTCTATGGGCTCGGCGATCGGGGCACGGTCGAGGTCGGCAAGCGCGGCGATCTCAACGTAATCGATCTGGACGCCGTCGAACTCCAGCTGCCGGAGGTGATCGACGATCTCCCGACCGGCGCGTCCCGGATCGTCCAGCGGGCGAGTGGCTTCGAAGCCACGATCTGTGCCGGCGAGATCACTTTCCGGAACGGGGAGCCGACGGGGGCCCGGCCGGGGCGGCTGATCCGCGGCAAGCGCTAGGCGTCGGCCGGAACGACGAGCTTCCAGACCTCGCCGTCGCGCTCGATCCGGCCCGCGGTCGGCGTGGCGAAGTGGGTTCCGATCACGAGGGTCCGGGCGGCTTCGTGACGCGCATAGAAAGCACGTCGGGTCTCGATGCCCTGGCCGAAGTCGAAGTCCGCCGCGGAACCCCACTCGGGGTGGGCGAGTTGACAGGGGTGATGGGTCTGGTCGCCGGTGATGACGGCCTTCTCGCCCTTCGATTCGATGAGGATCGACACGTGTCCGGGGGTGTGTCCCGGGGTCGGTTCGAGGCGGATCTCTTCGCAGACCGTCGCGTCCTGTTCGACGACGTCGATGAGCCCCGCCCGCTCGATCGGATCGACGCTCTCGGAGAAGACCGCCTTCGTGAAATCGTCGTCTTCGCTCTGCCAGTGGTCCCACTCTTCACGGGCGACGAGGTAACGGGCATTCGGGAAGGTCGGGACCCACTCGCCGTCGACGAGCATCGTGTTCCACCCGACGTGATCGACGTGAAGATGAGTGCAGAGGACCGTGTCGATCTCTTCCCGATGGAAGCCGGCCCGCTCGAAATCCTCCATGAAGGAGGTCTGGAGGTGATTCCAGAACTTCACGGGCAGGTTCTTGTCGTTGCCGACGCAGGTGTCGACCACGATCTTTCGGTCACCGATCTCGACGACGAGGGCATGGATGCTCCACTTCGCCTCGCCGACCTCGTCGATGAAATGCGGTGCGAGCCAGCAGATCGGCTTCAGGTTTTCGGGGACGGCGTCGCCGAGGACCCAGGTCATCCCGCTTTCCTGGGATTCCTGAATGCGGGTGACCTGGACTTCGCCGACCTGCCACGAGAGAAAATCCGACACCTGCGCTCTCCTTGCCGATTGGGATCCTGCTCCAGCCCGCGCTCAGGGTACCCAGCTGACGCCCTACGATCAGGAATTGCCGCCAGGGGCGACCGAGGGACCAAAGGTCCGGACGGTCGGGCGAAGAGAGGCTGGCTAGTCGGTCGGGGCGGCCTGGGGGCCGCGGATCAGGCTGCCAGGGAGGGCGCCGGTCGGCTTGCCTGCCTCGTAGGTGACCTCGCCGCTCTTGACGGTGTACGCGTAGCCGTCGATCTGCTGGATCAGCCGCTTTCCGTTGGCGGGGAGGTCGTCGACCATCTCCGGCGCATGGATCGTCAGTCCGTCGAAGTCGATGACGTTCACGTCGGCGAGCATGCCGGGCTCGACGGTCCCTCGGTCGTCCATGCCGTAGAAGCGGGCCGTCCTCTGGGTCTGCTGGTGGACGATCCATTCGATCGGGAAGCGTTCGCCCTTCTCACGATCGCGGACCCAGTAGGTCAGGAGGAAGGTCGGCGTCGATGCGTCGGTGATCAGCGCGCAGTGAGCGCCACCGTCCGACAAGCTGAAGACCGCCTTCTCGTGCTCCATCATCGTCTTGATGTCTTCGAGGCTGCCGTTCGCGTAGCCGAGGATCGGCATGTAGATGAACTCGCCTTCGAGCATCAGGTCGTAGGCGTATTCCGCTGGCGTCTTGCCTGCCCCCTTCGCCTTCGCCGCGACCGAGTCCTCCGGTCCGGGCTCGTAGACGGGCGGCGTGCCGAGCGGGAACATGCGATCCCAGCCTTCGGTGACCAGCGCGTTCATGCCGGGCACGTTGCCCGCCGCGGAGTCCTGCTCGAGGACGGCCTGGCGAACCTCCGGCTTGCGGAGCTCCGCGAGGCGATCTTCCGAGGACAGCTCCAGGAGCGGGCGGAAAGCCGGCTTCAGTCGGAAGGGGTGGAGCGAGCTGTCGAAGCCGAAGAGCAGGCCAGCGGGGCGCTGAGCGACCTGCGGCGTCAGGCAGCCGCCCTCGGCGGCGTCCTTGTCCACGGCCTCGAGGAGGCGCTTGAATTGATTCGCGTCGATCGGGTTCTGGAGGCACGCGAAGCTGACGGGCCGGCCGGTCTCCTTGCCGAGGCGGCTCATCCAGTCGAGCTCCTTGCCTTCCGGCGCCAGATCACTCGCACACTCGAAGACACCGTGGCCGACTTCGCCGAGCGCTCGACCGATACCCATCAGCTCGTCGTCTTCGGCATAGGTGCCCGGGACGACTTCGCCGTCCTTGGCGCGGTGGAGCATCGTGCGCGAAGTCGAGAAGCCGAGGGCTCCCGCTTCGAGCCCTTCCTTCACGATCCGCGACATCGCTTCGATCTCGCCGGGTTCGGCCTTCTCGTTCTTCGCGCCGCGCTCGCCCATCACGTAGGCGCGGACGGCGCCATGCGGAATCTGGGTCGCGATGTCGACGGAGCGAGGGAACGACTCGAGCGCGTCGAGGTACTCGGGGAAGCTCTCCCACTTCCAGTCGATGCCTTCGTGGAGGGCTGTGCCCGGGATGTCTTCTACGCCTTCCATTAGCTGGATCAGCCAGTCTTCCTGGCCCGGGCGAACCGGCGCGAAGCCGACCCCGCAGTTGCCCATGACGACCGTCGTCACGCCGTTCCAGCCGGAGGGCGTCAGGTGCGGATCCCAGGTCGCTTGTCCGTCGTAATGGGTGTGGATGTCGACCCAGCCGGGGGCGACGACGTGGCCGGTGGCGTCGAGTTCGCGGCGGGCTTCGCCCAGTTCTTCGCTGGCGTCGACGACGGCGACGATGCGGTCGCCGTCGATCGCGATGTCGGCCTTGCGGGAGGGCTGTCCGGTGCCATCGACGAGGGTGCCGCCGCGGATGATGAGATCGTGCATGGGTGGGTTCTCCGAGGTGAGACTGAGCGTCCGGCGGCGGGGCCTGCCGGCGAGGGGTCGGATTCCGGGCTCGCGAGGAGCCCCTTCAGAATATCAGAGGGCTGCGGGAGCGGGTGAACTGCGGGTCTGCTTCCGGTCGGATCGCCTACTTCTTTCTTTTCTCGTAGGCCACGATGTCGAAGCCCGCTTCCTTCCAGGCGCCAAAGCCGCCGTCGAGGTGGGCCGCCCTCTCGAGACCCATGCGCGTCGCGACCTGACAGGCGAGGGCTGAGCGCCAGCCCATCGCGCAGTAGAAGACGAAGCGCTTGTCCTCCTGAAAGATCGGGCGAGCGTAGGGACTCTCGGGCGAGATCCAGAACTCGAGCATGCCGCGGGGCATGTGGACGGCACCGGGCAGGTGCCCCTCGCGTTGGAGTTCCCGTATGTCCCGGAGGTCGATGACGACGAGATCGTCGTCTTCGATCGTCGATTGCAGCTCCTGGGCATCGACGGCTTCGATTTCCGCCTCGGCTTCCTTGATCAGCGTGTCGAGCTCGACGCCTTTTCCGATCGTCATTCCGTCTCCTCGTCGCGTTGCCTGAACCTGAGCAGTCTAGGAGTCGCGTTGGTCGTGCGCCTGCTTCGCTCTTGGCGCGGCCGCCTCATTCCGAGCGGTAAGAGAGGAGAAAGACGAGGATGGGTGTGGCGTGGCTCGTGGTTGAAACATCTGTAGGCGTCATCATAAAGGCTGCAGCGACCCTTGAACGGTTCCGCTGGAAGCAGACTCTGCTGCACCTTCAGCGAATCCTCCTAGAGCATCGCTTCGATCAAGTGCGGTCCCGGCTCGGCGTAAGCGCGAGCGAGAGCCCTTCCGAGCGCCGCGGCATCGGTCACGCGCTCCGCCGGAACGCCCATGCCCTTCGCAAGGGACGTGAAGTCGAGCTCCGGTCCCGACAGGTCGAAGAGCTTCTCCGCTTCCTTGCTGGGGGCCGCGCCGGTTCGGTCGAGCTCGGCGTTCAGGATCCCGTATTTCCGATTGGCGAGGATGAGCGTCGTGACATTCAGGTCCTCGCGTGCCTGCGTCCAGAGCGACTGGACCGTATACATGGCCGAGCCATCCGCCTGGAGGTTGAGCACCGGGCGATCCGGGCAGGCGATCGCTGCGCCGATCGAGCTCGGCATGCCGAAACCGATCGCGCCGCCGGTCAGGGACAGCCAATCATGGGCCGGTGCGCTCGCGGTGATCGGCAGGGCGAAGACGCTGCCGGTTGCGCCTTCGTCGACGACGATCGTCTGCTCGGGCATCGTCGCGGCCACGGCCTGCGCCAGCGTGAAGGGATTGAGGTCGCCTTCCGGCATCGCCGGAATCGGCTCGGTCGCCCGGAAGTCGCCAAGCGAGAACGCCGGCACGCCGAGTCGGTCGGCGAGGACTTCGAGTGCGCCTTCGGCGTCTTCTTCGAGCTCGGCGAGGATCGACACCCGGGTGGTCACGGCGGTCAGGATGCTCGGCTTGTCCGGGTAGGCGAAGAAACCGACGGGCGCCTTCGTATGGACGAGGACGAGATCGGTCACGTCGGCGATCGCTTCCGCGGCCTGCTCTGGGAAATAGGGGAGGCGCTCGATCGCCGCGCGGTCACCGCCGCGCTCGAGGCGACCGTAGAACGTGTCGGAAATGACGCGGGCGCCGGTCGCCCTCCCGATCGCCGCCGCGAGCTCGAGGGCGCGGCCGCGAAGCGCCTTGCCATTCATGAGGAGCGCCGGCCGCGCGCTCTGCTGCAAACGAGTCGCGATTTCTTCGATCACCTCGCCGGGGGCGCTCGTCGGCGCCGGAATCGGGATCGACTTCGCGTCGACGCCGGGCTCGTTCCAGCTGGCGTCGGCCGGTAGGATCAGCGACGCGATCCGACCCGGGTGTGCGCGTGCGGCGGCGACGGCTTCTGCGGCGTCTCGGCCCACGGCACGCGAAGTCTTCGACGTGCGGATCCAGTGCGAGAAGGGGTCCGCGACGCCTTCGACGTCGGACGTCAGCGGCGCGTCGAGGTGGGCGTGATCGACGGCGTGGTCTCCGATCACGTTCACGATCGGCGTGTGCGCGCGTCGTGCGTTGTGCAGATTCGCCAGTCCGTTCGCGAGGCCGGGGCCGAGGTGGAGGAGGGTGGACGCCGGCTTGTCGGCCATCCGACCGTAGCCGTCGGCGGCGCCGGTGACGACGTTCTCCTGGAGGCCGAGTACCGTGCGCATGCCGGGGACGCGATCGAGCGCTGCGACGAAATGCATCTCCGATGTTCCGGGGTTGGTGAAACAGACCTCGACGTCGCTTGCGACGAGGGAGCGAAGAAGACTCTCTGCACCGTTCATGGGGATTCCTCTGGAAACGGGGCGGCCGAGGGTAGCGGCTCGTCCACTTCTGATGCGCGTCCCTGCGAACCGCGCGAGCGAGATCGGGAGTCCGTCTTGCGATCGCGTGACGGAGGACTCCGGAGGGATCCACTCGGCGCCGCGCACCGGCGAAGCTGCGGCGCTCCGTGCGGCTGCTGCGGTCGTGCCCGCGCGCTTCGTGGGAAAGGTGAGTGCCGTCGAGGTGTTTGGCGAGTCGGTGGCGCGGGTCTACGCGACGGTCGCTTCCTGGGAAACGGCGTCGCGCATCCTCCGACTCGATCGGCGGACCGTGGAGGCGAAGCTCGACCCGGAGATCCTGGAGGCATTTCGGGAAGAGGGGGGATGCGCTCGCCGCGATGCGAGTGGGCTCTCCGTTTCTGGTCTCCGAGGACGAGGGTCGACCGGTCACGGTTCGTGTCGATCACCGGAACTCTCGAAAAAAGTCACCAAAGAACCGGGAACGCGTCCGCCGAAAGATCGAGCATGGTCAAGGAACGATTGGAAAGGGTCACAGAACGTCGGGCTAGCGCCCTTCGAAGGTCGGCGTCCGCTTCTCCCGGAATGCCTTGATCGCCTCCTGGGAATCGTGGCTGCTGCCCGCGATCGCCTGGAGCTCGACCTCCCGGTCGTAGGCCGCTCCGTAGTCGCTGGTGGAGGCCGTCCGGAGCGAGGCCTTCGCATAACGGAGCGAGAGCGGGGCGCGCTGGGCAAGCTCCTCGGCCCAAGCCCGGGTTTCCGCCAGGAGCGCATCGCTCGGGACGACCCGATTCACGAGTCCCCAGTCGAGGCACTTGTCGGCTGCGACCTTCTCGCCGGTCGCGATGATCTCGTACGCGCGCTTGCGGCCGAGGGCGTTCGCCAGCAGCCAGGTCGCGCCGCCGTCCGGGATCAGGCCGATCCCGGCGAAGGCCTGGTAGATGTAAGCGTCTTCCGCCATGACGGAGAGGTCGCAGATCATGCCGTAGGCGCTGCCGACGCCGGCGCAGGCGCCGTTGATGGCGCTGATCCACGGCTTGGGCGCACGTAGGATCGCCTCGAGGACGGGGCGGTGGTCCTGCTGGAGGTGGTCCGCGACACCCGTTCCCGTCGCGCCTTCGGTCAGGTCTGCCCCGGCGGAGAACGCTCGGCCCGCGCCGGTCAGAATCACGACGCGGACGTTCCGGTCGGCGTTGAGCCGGTTCACCCCGTCGCGCATCTCGGTCAGCATGGCGACCCCGAGTGCGTTCAGCTTCTTCGGAGCGTTCAGGGTCAGCTGACCCACATGGGTCGTCTCGTCGACGTCGACCTCGATCAGGTCGTAGGCGGGATATTCGATCTTCGGCATGGGATTCTCCGGCTAGCGGTCGACCCGGAACTCCGGGATCGGGTTGTGGCGGGCGATGGCCGAGCCCTCGGGTCCGCACAGCATGAGGTAGCGCCACGTACGCGCATGGAAAAGGCGGACGAGGGCCTCGTCGTGGGTCCCGTCGTCCTCCTGGACCAGACGCTCGAGGGCGGCGTCCCCTTCCTGCCAGGTGGTCGGGCGGAAGCCCAGCAGCGGCGCGAGCTCGTCGAGATTCGCTTCGTCGACCGCGGCGCCAATCTCGTCGGTTCGCTGGAGATGGCGCGCGAGCCGGAAGAAGATGCGGAACTGGTGCTGGGTGTACTCGTCGTGGGCTTCCGTCGAGCGCAGCCATCGGATCAGGTGGTCGTGTCCCGCGGCCCCCGTCGAGACCCGCGCTTCGGGCATCTCGGGCGGCGTCAGCTCGATTCCCAGAATCTCCCCCATTGCCTCCATCGCGTAGATGTTGGTCTCGGCGCACCACTGCATGTTCGTCATGTAGTCGGAGCCTTCCGGCGGCTCCGCGAGCGCATCGTGGAAGGCGAGCTGGTTGGAGAGCGTGAAGCAGAAGTGGTGGTACTGAATCGCGCGGCGATCGATCCTCTGGCCGCCGTGCGCTTCGTAGTGGTCGTAGAGGGCTTCGAAGTCGCCGTAGTTGAGGACGCTGGTTCGCATCCGGAACCCCGCGAGATCCATCATCGGGTCGCCGATGTGCCCAAGCTCGAGATCGATCACCGCCTGGACGCGCCCATCTCGATGCATCAGCTGGCCCGAGTCCCAGACGATCGGAGTTTCTCGGACCTCGCCCCCGATCGGGTTGCGGCGAAGCCAGGCGAAGCAGAACTCGAGTAGCGGATCCGGCCGCTTCTTTGCCGCCCGATAGGCGTCCCAGTAGGTCTGCATCCCGACCCATCCGGACCGGGCGGGTGTGTCTGCTCGGAGCAGATCCGCTTCCACGAAGCGGTCGATCGGGAGCGCGTGGATCTTCGCGAGGAGCTCCATGTAATGGCGCATCACGTCGTCGCGTTCGGCGTCGTCGATGTTTCGGAAGTGCTCGACCCCGTCGATCCGGTCCATGACGTAGGCCCGCGGGTCGTCGATCCAGCCGTGGACCTTCGCGACGGGGATCCCTGCATCGTGCAGGAGGGCCTGGAACTTCATTTCGTTCTCGAGGGGAAAGCCGTGGACGCAGTCGAGACGGTCGCCGCGCACGCAGAGCTCGAGTTTCTCGGCGTCCCGCTCGACCTCGGCGAACCACACCGGACGCCAACGCGCCTGCGGATCGATGTGGGTGACGCGCCCGCCGAGGTGCTCCTCGATCCAGCGCACGACCTTGTCGGTGCGCGCCTCCATGGATTCGAGTGCGGGGCTTTCGTGCGGGTGGGTCATCGGGGGCTCCTCGGTCGGACTCCTCCAGTCTCGCATAGCCGGACGAGGTCTGGAGGCGGGGGTGGAGGCCACCCCCATCGAGACGCAGGGCGTTCCGGACGGCCGGTCGAGCGGCACGAGATGCGGCACGATCGGGCGGAAGGACCCGTGCGTCGCGGATCTCTCGGGGCGATTGAAGCACCGAGTCGGGGTTCCTACCCTGACGCTCCCGGCGTGCCCTGTCGCGTAGGCCGGTCACTCCCAGGAGCAAAGACGATGAGCAGTGGATCCGCCGAGAATCAGGCCGCCTTTCAGGACGCGGAGCTGTTGGACGAAGCGCAGTCCAACGCCGGCCTCTCGGACTTCGGTCCCGACGAGTTCCGGCCGGCCTTCGAGAAGCTCACCTGGTCGCTCCGCGAGGAAGCGCCCCTCAACGATCTCGGCCGTCAGATCCTGCGCACGCGGGTGATCGAGAGTCTCGAGACGCGGCTCCGGATACAGCACTGGATCACGCGCCACCCGGAGATCCTCGAGGAGGAGATCGGCGCTCCGATCGTCGTGATCGGTCAGGCGCGGACGGGGACGACGATGCTCCAGCGGATCATCGCGAGCGATCCGCGCAACCACGCCTGCATGTGGTGGGAGACGCGATTCCCCGCGCCGCACGCGGACACGGACTGGAACAAGCCGGATCCGCGAATCCCGATCGCCGAGGCGGAGGTCGCCGCGATCCTCGAAGCGGACCCGCGTCAGAAGTCGATTCATCCTTGGGATGCCCTCGCGCCCGATGAAGAGATCATGCTCATGGAGCATTCCTTCCTCTCCTACGTGCCCGAGGCCTTCTGCAACATCCCGACCTATCGAAACTGGATCAGCGAGCAGGACTGGACGCCCAGCTACCGCTATCTCAAGAAGCTGATCCAGTCGCTCCAGTGGCAGAAGCGCCAGCGCGGCAACGTCCGCGAGCGCTGGGTCCTGAAGGCCCCCAATCACCTCGGTTTCATCGACTCTCTCTTCGAAGTCTTCGAAGGCGCCAACGTGATCCTGACCCATCGGGATCCCGTCGAGACGGTCGCCTCCGCGGCGTCGATGAACGGGTCCTACTGGGCGCTCTACGGCGATCCCTCGCCTGCGCAGATGGCCCAGGCCGGAAGCCAGTGGAAGGACCGGATGGCGTGGTCGACGAATCGGTGTATGGAGGCCCGCAAGCGTCACGGTGATCACCGCTTCGCGGACCTCTGGTTCCTCGATGCGCTCAAGAGCCCGATCGAAGAGTTGACCCGCGCCTACGCGCAGTTCGGGATCGAGATGACCGAAGAAGCCCGCGCCGGCATGGAGCAGTGGCGCGCCGACAACCCGCGCGAGAAGCGGCCGCCCCACGAGTACACGCTCGACGAGTACGGTCTCTCCGAGGAAGGGATCAAGGCCGACTTCGCCGACTACCGAACGGCATTCATCGAGCCTCGGCTCGGCTAGCTCCGAGGGCTGAAGGGCTCGTTGGCGCCTGGGATTCCTTCGGAGGGAAGGGGTTGTGGACCCACCCCCTCAGCCGAAGGGAGAGCTCAGGGGCAACTCCATCCTCGAGCGAAGCGGACAGCCGGGACGCAGCCTCTGCTCGTTCTTCGTTGCTCGAGAAGGAGTCCAGAGCGCCTTCGAGCCGACGAGGTGCGGGCTTTGCTCAGCGCGGATGGAGTCGGCTCTGGAGCAGCATGCGCGTGTTGCGCGCGCTGAGCGCCGTCGCCCAGGCAGTCCCTGAGGCGGCCCCTCTCTCGAAGCGGTCGCGGCCGTAGGAGAGTCGCTGGTTGTCGTCGGTCACGCGCGGGCCGCCGGCGACGAGGAAACGGATCTCGTCGAAGTCGAGGAGCACCTGCCGCTCGATCTGCTCGAGCGAGTAGTCGAGAGGGATCGCCGGCTCGGAAAACGTCCAGGGCTCGAGCCCGCCGACGAGCACGCCGGTCTTCGTGACGGGGTCCTGCCATAGACGCGTGTAGGGAAAGACCTCGGCGAAGCTGCCGATGATGGCACGGGTGTCGGTCTCGCCGGTCAGGTGGATGGGAAGCCATTGCGCTGCGGTGCCGCCCGGCGCGAGGCGATCGCGGGCGAGCTCGTAGAACTCCGTCGAATAGAGATGGTTGCTCCCCGCGAAGTTCGGAGGCATGGGTTCCAGGGTGATCAGGTCGAAGCGCTCTTCCGTCCGTCGCAAGAAGGCGCGTCCGTCCATGACGCTCGTATCGACGCGAGGGTCTTCGAGGACCCCCTCGTTCGTCTCGAACAACGGAGCCGCGTCGAAGACGGCGCGGTTGAGATCGACGACTTCGAGGTGTCCGGGCCCGTGGTCACGGACGGCGTCGGCGGTCTGCCCCGTGCCCATGCAGATGACCAGGGTCCGGTCGAGTTCTCGAGCGGCGAGGGCGGGGAGGTGGCCCATCCAGGGCATGTAGTTGCTCGTCGTGTGTTCGAGGGAGGCGATGAATCCGTCGATCACGAGCAGGTGGGTTCCGTCGACGTCGACGACCCACGTCGTGGCGTCCGCGCCTTCCCGCACGAAGTCGACCTCGCCGTCCTCCGGCCAACCATGGCCCTGAACGCGGTTGCGCCCGGAGCTGCCTTCCATGGTCGTGGCGACGCCGAGCCCGAGCACTGCCGCGACGAGTGCACCGGCGAGTGCGCGCCGAGGGACGGACGGTACGAGCAGAGTGGCGGCGCAAATCGCGAGGCCGACGCCCCAGCTCGTCCGCGTCGCTCCGATCGTGGGGAGAAGGAGGAAGCCTGCGGTGAGTGAGCCGAGGACGGCGCCCGCGGAGTTCACGACGTAGAGGCGCCCCGAGCCTCCGGTCGAGTCGTGACGGGCGAGCAGGGAAGGGAAAATCGTCCCAAGGAGCGCCGCGGGCAGGCCACACAGGCCCATGACCCAGGCGAAGCGCTGGAGTCCAAGCCCGGCAGAGAAGAGAGTCGGCGCCACGGACGCTTCGAGCGTCGGCGTCGTGAACCGATCGAGGGCATCGATCATCGGCGTGGCGATGAGGATCGCGCCTCCCGCGAGCGGAAGGACGAGCCCGATCAAGTCGAGCCCGCGCCGCCGCGCGAGGCTCGCGAGCGCGGCGCCGATCGAGAGTGCGGTCAGGAAGGCAGCGATCGTGATCGCGAAGGCTTCGGTCGTCGATTGCAGGGCCGCGCGAATCGAGCGGAACCACGAGACTTCGAGGGCGAAGATCGCAGCGCCGCTCAGGAAGGCGAGGGCGAGGGCGCGAGGCGCCGGCCAGCTCCCATCGGACTCAGCTTCGTGCTCGCCGCCGCGGCCGCCCACGGCAATCCCGTAGACGCCGACGGCGAGATTGAGCGCCGCCGCGACCCAAGCGGTCCGCATCACACCGACTTCCGGCAAGATCACGAAGGTGACGGCCAGAATGCCGAGGACGGCGCCCGCCGTATTGAGAGCATAGGCCGCGGAGACGTTCGTTCCGGCGCGGCGCGCGGCAGGCGCGATGATCGGGATGGTCGCGCCCATCGCGGTCGCCGGGACGATCAGGATCAGAAACGTGCCGAGCAGTCGAACCACCGGCGCGAGGCCCTGAGCGCTGCGCCAGACGACGACGTCGAGGGAGGCGAGCAGGTCGAGGAGCGGCGGGACCGCGAGGCTCGCAAGGCCGATCACGATTTCGGCGACACCGTAGGCCCGGAGTGGCCGGGACAGGGCGCCGGCCCGCGCGAGCCGCGCGGCCAGCCAGCCGCCGAGGCTCATGCCCGCCATCATGGCGGCGAGGGTGACGGCGGTCCCATAGGCGGAGACGCCGAGCGCGAGCGCGGCATGGTGCTGGTAGAGGACTTCCCAGCTGAGTCCTGCTGCTCCCGAGACGAGAACGGCAGAGAGCAGCGGTGTGGCTTCGAGCGGGGCGCGCGCTGTATCGGACACGCGGATAAGGTAGCGGGTCAATTGGCCCCTTCATGCGCAGCGCAGGTGCATCCTTCGCGCCCCCGCCCCTCTCGTCGGCGCAACTGCGCGTTCGCGCCTGGCGATCGAAGGGCGGAGCAGGGCTTCCGCGCTCCGTCCTTTACCTCTCAGCTCGGGATCTCGTAACCCTCGGGCAGCGCGCCCTGCATGATCGTCTGATGGCAGACGCGCTCGACGATCCGCCATCCGTCCGAGGTGCGCGCGAGGCGATCTTCGTATCGCCCGGCATTCGTGATGATCAGCTGCTGCCCGTCCGAGACGTTCCGGCCCATCGGAGCATGGAAATAACATCGCGTGCGGGCGGTATCGCCTTCGATCTCGATCATCAGGTTGGTCACGATGTGGAGGTTGACCGGCCAGCTCTCGAGGGCGCGGTCGAGCCAGGCGAGAGTCTCGCGGAACGGGCCGGCGACGCCGCCGGTCGAGGTGTAGTCGATGGTCGCTTCCAGGGCGAAGATGCGATCCATCTCCTTCCAGTCGCGCTGGTCGACCATCTCCGCATAGCGGTACATCAACTCTTCGATCTCGCGGCGATCCTGGATCAAGCGGAGGGCATCGGTCTTGGCGTCGGGCATCGGGGCTTCCTCCTGAGGGGCCGCAGAGCCTACCACGCGCGCGCGCTCAGATCGGCAACGGGAACGCCGGTTCTAGGAGATGAAGCCCGCGCGGCGTTGGGCGGCGAGGGCGACGATGATGTCGACCCGACGGACCGCGTCGGCGACCTCCGCCGCGAAATCCCGCCGTCCTCGCGCGAGCGCGTCGTGGCCACCCGGCTCGGCGGTCTCGAGGAGGCCTCGATTCGCCGCGAGTCGCAGTGCGGTCTGGAAGAGGGCCTTGGAGACGGAGTCCGCCGCGTGGATCCGCTGCTGGAGCTCGTACTGACGGCCGAGTCCGAGGCATTCCTTGAGGAAACGCTTCTCCTCGAAGGGGGTCTCGGGCGCGAGATCCTCGAGCTGGTCTGCTACCACGCGGTAGCTCTCGAGGAAGGGGCGGAGAACGCGGTGGGCCAGATAGGGGCGGCTTCGACGGATCATGTCCTGGGGGTCGAGCTCGTAGTCGGCGATCCGCTTCTCCCAGGTGCGGTGGTTGAGCTCGACCGTCTCCCGGATCTCCGACCGGAACGCCTCCTTCTCCGGAAAGAAGAACTCGAACTTCAGGAGGTCGCGCAGGCGCATGACCTCGTCCCAGAAGCGGGGGAGGACCTCGTCGCGTTCGCCCTCGATCGCGTGGAGGAGGGCGAGCTCCGCGATCGCTCCAGACACGAAGAAGTGCACGATCGTGTTGCGGTAGTAAGCGGCGGAGAGCTGTTGATCATCGGCGATTCCGAAGACGGGCTCTCGCCCCTCGTCGAAGCGGGTCACGACGTCGTTCTCGACGAGCGCGTCCAGGGTCCGGGCGACGCCTGCGTCCTCCTTCAGATGATCGAGGTCGGCGGTCGTCGGCAGGCCGCGGAGGCGCACGTTCTCGAGCAGGTTCTCGAGGGAGCGACGGGTCCCTTCGATCGTGAGTGCCTGTCCCGTCGTTCCGAGAAGGGCGAGGGTCACGAGTGAGGTGGGCGTGATCGGAGTGACCTGGTTGATCCGCACACACACCTCGAACGCCAACTTTTCGAGGTCGTATCGCTCGCCCGGCGCGAGGGCCGAAGCGGGATCGCCGAGCTGCTCCCGGAGCGAGACGGGATCACCGAAGGCGAGGTGGATGCGGCCATAGCGCCGTCGCATCTGGCGGATCATCCCGAGAAACCAGCCGAAACTCTCCGCCTGCTTCTCGCCGCCCCGCTGTTCGTCGACGTAGCTGCCGAGGCCCTGGATCTGGTCGTAGGCGATCGACACGGGGACGAGGTGGACGTCGTCGCTCTTTCCGCGCCGGTAGGCGTCGACCACGTTCGCGAGGAGTCCGTAGCGCGGAGGCAGGAGCTTGCCGGAGCGAGAGCGCCCGCCCTCGATGTACCACTCGAGGGGGAACCGCTTCTCGATCAGGTAGTCGATGTAGTGGGAGAGAACATGCTTGTAGACGTCGTCGTCCTTGAAGGTCCGACGGATGAAGAAGACACCAGCGCGCCGGACCAGCTGACCGACCGGGAAGAAGTTCATGTTGATCCCGCCGGCGGTGTGGTTCGGCGGTAGCCCGTGCTCGTGGAGGGCGTACTGGAGCACGAGGTGATCGAGATTGTGCTTGTGAGTCGGAAGAAAGACGACCGGGTGTCGCTCCTGAAGCGCGGCGATGCCGCGCATCTGCTCGTCGGAGTAGGCGAGCTCTTCGTCGTAGCCCTGGGTGTAGAGCCAGCGGATGATCGAGATCACGAGGTCGATCACGAAGCGGCTGTGGGTCGCGGCGATCTCTCGGAGGTCGCTCGCGGCTTCCGCGGCCAGGGCGGTGTGCGACGCGTCGCTCTTGCCTTCGGCGCGTTGTTGGGAAACGAGCTGGTCGAGACCGCCGCGGAAAGCCGGTCGCGAGAGAATCTGTTCGTGGACGAGTCGGGGCACCTTGTAGCGCGCGCCGCGGACCCGCCGCTCCGCGCGTTCGAGGGCGAGCGCGGCCTTCTGGGCGACGAATTCGGCGAAGCCGGCGGTCTCGGCGACCCCGCTGCCGGCGGCTTCGAGCCATCGGCCGTGTAGATTCGCTCGGGTGGCGGGTTCACCGGCGACGATCAGGCATCGGTCGGCGGCGCGCCAACGCACGAAGAGCTGGCGTAGCCACGAGGGGTCGCGCGGATCCCCCACCGTGAGCAGCGAGAGCAGGCTCGGCGTGCGTCGGCCGTCTTCACGAAGCGCGCCGCGCCAGATCACGCGGAGCGGGGCCATCGTCGGATCCCCGGGCGAAGCGAGCGTCGCCTCGAGCGCCGGGTCGAGTCGTTTGCGACGGCCCCGGCGTGAAGGGGGCAGGGCGACCGTCTCGATCCGGTCGTCGCTGAAATCGTCGGGGCGATTCGCTTCGATCCAGCGTCGGAGGAGTCGACGTTCCAGTCGACTCGAAGCGTCCACGAGGAAGACGACGCGTCCGCCTTGCTCGACCTCGGGCCACGCCGACACCGGGCCGCGCCATCCGTCGGACGGATGCGAAGCCTGCGGCGGCGGGTCCGGGGTGGCCATGTGCCCAGTCTACCGGGCCGCCATGGCTCCTGCGCGCCCCATGTCGCCTGATGCGTAACGAATTCGCCTCGTTTCCCGCGCGGTTGGCGATCCTCCGGGCCTCGGGGATCATCGGTGCGATGAGTACACCGTGCCCCGTCTCCGCCTCGGAAGCCGCTGCCCGACTCGAACCCGTCGATCGTCTCGGGATCCCTCTGGGGCCGGGGCAGCCGAAGGCCTTCCTGCACGCGCTCGGTCAGCGAGACGACTGGGAGGATCTCGCGGCGCCCGAGGAGCGGGATGTCCTCCGCGCGGCCGCTCGCGAAGTCGATGCGAAAGGCGTCCTGGCCTAGCGCGCGGAGGCTGTGAGACCGCTGGGCGGGAGCGGTTATCGTTTCCGAGGTCGCGCGGAAAGCCCGAGCACCTGATGCATGCCCTCCCTCGGCGAGCGCCCCTCTCGCCCGGAACCGTACCCACCCCGATTGCTCGCAGGGCGTGGTTCTCGCAGAAACGTACGCGCGGGAGCGTGAGTCGGATGATGAAGATGGGCTGGCTCGATCATGTGAGGAGTGCCGCGTCGCTCGCGGTGATCACCCTGAACCTCACGTTCTGGGTGATCCTTCTGGTCGTGCTCGGACTCGCGAAGGCGATCGCAGGACCTGCGCGCCCCACCGTCGATCGCGTGCTCGACGGCTGCTATCGCGCGGCGATCGCCGTCCACGACTTCTGGCTCAGGCGCGTGATGGGCGTTCGTTGGCAGAACCCGGATCTCGTGCTGCCCCGGGACGAGCTCTGCCTCGTGCTCGCGAATCACGCATCCTGGGCCGACATCCTGATCCTCCAGAGCGCGGTCGCGCGGCAGGGGCCCCTACTCAAGTTTCTGACGAAGCGCGAGCTCGCCTACATCCCGATCTTCGGGATCATCTTCTGGGCTTTCGACTTCCCGCTGCTTCGGCGAACGACGAAGGCGGGCGAAGATGAAGCCGCTCGCCGGGCCGCCGACGCGGCCGCACTCGACGCGGCCTGCGATTCGGTACGGCGGCGCCCGGCGGCACTCACGATCTTCGCCGAGGGGACGCGCGCCACGCCGGAGAAGATCGCCTCCCGCGGCGGCCCCCATCGTCATCTCCTGAAGCCGCGGATCGGCGGCTTCGCTTCGCTCTTTTCGGCACTCGAGGACGATCTCGTGTCGATCATCGACGTCACGATCGTGTCGCCGGAACATCCGGCCTTATGGCCGTTCCTGGCCGGCCGACTCTCGCCGATCGAGGTCAGAGCCGAGCGGGTTCCATCGAGCGCGTTGCCGCAGGGGCGCGATGCCCTCGCGGCGTGGCTCGACGAGCGCTGGCGCGCGAAGGACGATGCGATCGAGAGGGTGCGCGCGGCGGCCGCGACGGGCCTCCCCGCGTAGGTCCCGGTCTCGCGACTGAAGGCGTTGCCGCTCGTCGTCCTCTGGCGGAAGGCCCGGAGCCCCGTGGCGAGAGGGCGGCTCATCCCGTGGGGAGATACTGCCCGTCCTGTCGCAGGGAGGGCACGGCGGGCGAGTTCACTATCGTCCACTCGAGGAGACCTGGACGTCTTGCCCCTGGTCGGATGCCACCACTGCGATGCCGTGCTCGTCGAGCCCGAGGTGCCCGACGGGGGAGCAGCGATCTGCCAGCGCTGCGGTGGAACGCTCTTTCGCAGGCAGCGCGCGACCGTCGAGATCACCCTCGCCCTCTCGACGGCGGCGGCGATTCTCTTCGTGGTTGCGAACGCCTACCCCTTCCTTTCCTTCGAGATGCAGGGGCAGACGACGCGGACGACGTTGTCTTCCGGGGTCTTCGCGCTCTGGGACGGGGGCCGATACGTCATCGCGCTGCTCGTTCTCGGGACGACGGTGATCGCCCCGGCGCTGCAGATCGGCCTGATGCTCTACGTGCTGGCGCCGCTCCACTTCCACCGGCCGGCGCCGTTCGCGGTCGAGGCGTTCCGACTGGTCGAGCGGTGCCGCCCCTGGAGCATGATCGAGGTGTTCCTGATCGGGATCTTCGTCGCCGTCGTGAAGCTCTCGGACATGGCGGAGATCGTGCCCGGGATCGCGCTCTGGGCGTTCGGCCTGCTGATTCCCATCCTGGCGGGCGGGACCTCTTTTCTCGACGCGGAACTCGTGTGGCGCGAGATCGGAGATCTCGATTGAGCGCGCTGGATCCGACGCTGACCTCCGCGATCGGGCCCCATGCCCAGTGTCACGTCTGCAATCTGGTCGTTGGCGTGCCCGAGGGGCCGACCGACGGTCTCGCCTGTCCGCGCTGCCGGACCGCGCTCCATCGCCGCAAGCCCGAGAGCCTCTCGCGGACCTGGTCGCTGCTGATCGCCGCGGCGATCTGTTATGTGCCCGCGAACCTGTATCCGGTCATGGAGGTCACGACCCTCGGCGTGAGCCAGGCCGACACCATCCTGTCCGGGGTCATCTACCTGGCCGCGCACGGAACCTGGCCCCTCGCAGTCATCGTCTTCATCGCGAGCGTCATTGTTCCCGTCGCCAAGATCGTCGCCCTCGGATACCTCGCGCTTTCGGTGCAGCGCGCGAGCCAGTGGCGCCCGCGCGATCGTGCGCGACTCTATCGGATAGTCGAGCAGGTCGGACGCTGGTCGATGGTCGACGTCTACGTCGTCACGATCCTCGTCGCCCTCGTCCATCTCGGCTCGCTCGCCAACGTGGAGGCGCGGGTCGGGGGCTTCTATTTCGGGGCGGTGGTCGTCCTCACGATGTTCGCGGCGGAGAGCTTCGACCCCCGACTCATCTGGGATCAGCTGATCGACGACGCGGACCGCGACGCGCAAAAGGCAGGGGGAGACGACGATGGCGGATGAACCGGTGGGGTCGAGCGAGGCGCCGGACGCGCCCCGCGCGATCGTCCGGACGCGGTCGAGGGTATCGATCGTCTGGCTGATCCCGGCAGTCGCTGCGTTCGTCGGCCTCTATCTCGCGTTCTGGGCCTGGTCCGAGCGAGGCCCAACGATCACGATCGCGTTCGACAGCGCGGCGGGAATCGTCGCTGGAACCACCGTGATCAAGTACAAGGACGTCGACGTCGGCCTCGTCGAGAGCGTCGAACTCGAGGAAGATCTCTCGGAGGTCCGGGTGACGGCCAGCATGGTCAAGGAACTCTCCGGGTACCTGACGGACGAAGCGAGCTTCTGGGTCGTGAAGGCCGAGGTCTCCGCGAGCGAGATCACCGCGGTCGATACGATCCTCTCGGGTGCCTACATCGGCATGGCGCCTTCCGAGGAAGGCAAGCGGACGCGGCTCTTTCAGGGGCTCGAGAAGGCGCCGATCATCCGGCCGGACAAGGCGGGCACGCTCTTCCAGCTGCGGGCGAGGGAGCTCGGCTCCGTCGACGTCGGCTCGCCGGTCTATTACCGATGGATCCGGGTCGGCCAGATCGCGGGCTACCAGCTCGACGAGGAGGGCGAGTCGGTCCGTGTCCAGGTCTTCATCGAGGCGCCCCACGACGAACGGGTGCGCTCGACGACGCGCTTCTGGAATGCCTCGGGCCTCGATGCGGTCGTGACCGCCGAAGGGATTCAGGTCGACACGCCTTCGGTGATGGCGATGCTGGTCGGCGGGATCGCGTTCGAGACGCCGCCGACGGTAACCGTGGCGCAGGACGTTCCCGAGAACATGGTCTTCGAACTCTACCCGAACAAGCAGGCAACGCGGCGTCCGCGCTACTCGCTCAAGACTCGTTACCTGCTCTACTTCGAAGACTCGGTCTCGGGACTCGTTCCGGGTTCGCCCGTCGAGTTCCGCGGGATCAAGCTCGGCGAGGTTCTCGACGTGGACGTCGAGCTCGATCGCGAGACGAATGCGATGCGGATCCCGGTCGTGATCGAGATCGAACCGGAGCGACTGGGGTTGACCCTCGAGGAGCTCGAGAGCGATCCGAGGGCGCGGGTCGAGAGCATGGTCGCCCAGGGCTTCCGCGCACGGCTGGCGACGAACAACCTCCTCACGGGCCAGAAAGCCGTCGACTTCGATTTCCTCGAAGGCGCCCGTGAGCAGGAGATCCTCTACGGCCGCGCATATCCGATCCTGCCGACGGCGACCGGCGGGCTCGATGCGATCACGACCCGTGTCGCGCGCATCGTCGATCGCGTCGACAAGCTCCCCATCGAGTCGATTGGCGCCAACCTCGACGAGGTCTTCGCGAGCCTGGCTTCGACGATGAGTTCGATCGAAGACGCGACCGCCTTGGCGAACGCCGAACTGCTGCCTGGGATGACCGCGACCCTCGCGCGTCTCGAACAGACCCTGGCGTCGGCGGACGCCATGATCTCGCCGGATTCGTCGATGGCGCTCGAACTCGAATCGCTCGTCAGCGATCTCTCCCAGGCCGCCGACTCGCTCCGCATCATGGCTGAGCGGTTGCAAGAACATCCGGAAGAGCTGTTGAGAGGAAAGAGCGAATGACCATGCGTCGAACCGGGCTCGCGATCCTGGCCGTCCTCGTATTGACGACGGCCTGCCTCGGCCGCAGTCCGACGCCAGAGCATTACATGCTCGGCACGAACGCCGACGGCACTCGAATGGAAGAAGCGCCCGACGTCGCGCTGCTCGTCGGGCCGGTCCGGCTGCCGGCCTATCTCGATCGACCGCAGTTCGCGCGACTCGAAGGGGAGGGCGAGATCGAACTCGACGAGTTCGCTCGTTGGCTCGGGGGCTTCGAAGAGAACTTTCTGCGCGCATTGTCCCTCGAACTCGCGAACCGGACCGGTTCGATCCGGATCGCTTCGACGCCCTCCAACGCGCCGTTCCCCTTCGATGCGCGGATCCGTCTCCACGTCGACGATCTCGTCGTCGAAGGGGACACGCTCCGGGCCCGTATCCGGTGGGCGATGATCCCGTTGACCGACGGTGCGGCGCCGGTGGTGGACGTGATGGAAGAGAGCATTCCGCTTGATGGAAGCGGAAACACGGCGCTCGTCGCGGCCCACGATGCGGCGATCTCGGCATTGGCCGAGCGGATCGTCGCTTCACTTCCGGACTGATCCCGGCCGAGGTTCTGCTTGCGCTTCGAGGGCGTGACGCTCTGTCGCACCGGGCAGCCCGCGGTTGCATGCGAGGACCGGTTACCGCCAGGTAACTTGAGGCCGTCCGGGAGGAGCGCCGGGAGGCGCTGGGGGAGGCCACAATGACCGAGCAGAGCACCGGCAACGAGGCCGATGGGCAACGAGACGAGACGATCGAGCGAACCAGACTCGGTGCGCGCATCCTCGCGGAGCTCAAAGCCCGCCCGGCTGCCTGGATCACCTGCGCGACGCTGCTGGTGGTCGCGCCGGTCATCCTGAAGATGATCTTCCCGGATGCGACTCCGGGTGTCCTGATCGCGGGAACCCTGGCCTTCACGGCCTACGCGGCGGCGTGTACCGTTCCCGGCCGCTTCCTCTGACTCGTCCCGGCCGCGCGTCGGGACCCCCAAGACCGGAGAATTTCCATGGAAGGTCCCGCGAAGACCGGCGTCGAAGCCTGGCATGCCTATGTTCGTGACGTGAAGGAAGAGACCCTCGACGAGATCCTCGCCGACGACGTGGTCTTCCTTTCGCCCGTCGTTCACACGCCGCAAGCGGGGAAGCCCGCGACTAAGATGTACCTGATGGCGGCTTTCAACGTGTTCCCGGGCGACGACGCGCAGGCGAAGCAGGTCGGTGGCGCGGGCGGTGAGAAGCCGCAGGGCGCGTTCAAGTACGTGCGTGAAGTTCTCGGGAGCCACGACGCGGTGCTCGAGTTCGAGACCGAGATGGACGGGATCTTCGTGAATGGGGTCGACATGATCAAATGGAACGACGAGGGAAAGATCGTCGAGTTCAAGGTCATGATCCGTCCGCTGAAGGCGATCCAGAGGGTCCACGCGAACATGGGCGCGATGCTTCAGAAGTTGAAGTAGAGCGCGGCCGCCTCGAGGAGGCGGTCGACGCTATGCTCGCCGTCGATGCCGTCTCGCCGCCGCGAGATCTTCGAATCGCCCCGACCGGAAGCTCAGGCCGCCGCGGGAGAGTACGAATCGGAGGACGAGTAGCGGCGTGAAATCCATCCTTCTCGAGGGGAGCGCGGCCGCAGCGGAGCCCGTCCCGGCGCCCTAGGATTGGGGGCCCGCCCGACCCGAACCGGGGTTCCGGGCTCCCACACCGAGAGGCTCCGTCCGATGTCTGCCGCCGAATCCCGCACCATCGATCTCCTCGATCGCGCGCTCTACGAGGGCGACCCCCAGCCGGCCTACACCTGGCTCCGTGAGAACGCGCCGGTCTACTGGGACGAGACGAATGGGATCTGGGGGATTTCGCATCATGCGGACATCGTCGCGATCTCCCGGGACCCCCAGCGCTTTTCCAGCGCGCAGGGATCGCGCCCGAACATCCCGGGCTCCGGATCGATGATCGACAACGACGATCCGAAGCACCTCGCCTACCGGCGGATCTTCCAGAAGGAGATCACGCCGCGGGGCGCGAAGCAGTTCATCGATCGGATCCAGCGGATCGTCGACGACCTCTTTGCAGGCCTCGAGGGGCAGACCGAGTTCGACCTCGTGAAGGAGCTGGCGATTCCGCTTCCGGTGCGGGTGATCGTAGAGGCCCTCGGGCTGCGGGACGAAGAGTGGCCGCGCTACGCCGAGATCGCCGAAGTGACAATGGCCGCCGGGGGCGGGCCGAAATACGCCGACGAGCACATGATGAACACGGCCACGGGCTTCTTCCAGGAAGCGATGGGCGTCGTGGCTCAGCGGCGGGAGGCGGGCCTCGGCGAGGACTGGTTCTCGAAGATCATCGCGAACGCGGAGAACGGCGATGCCGCACGGGACGATGCGATGATCGCGTCGGAGTCGTTGCTCTTCCTGAACGGGGGGAGCGATACGACGAGGCACGTGATCGCCGGTGGCACGCTGGCGCTGCTCGAGCACCCGGAGCAGTTCGAGTTGCTGAAGCGCGAGCCCGAGCGACTGCCGGTCGCGATCGAGGAGATGATCCGTTGGGTCACGCCGCTGCTCAACATGAGCAGAACGGTGACCGAGGATCTGGAGATCCAGGGCGTTCCGCTGAAGGCCGGCGATCAGGTGCTGCTGATGTACGCCGCCGCGAATCGGGATGAGACGGTCTTCGAAAATCCGCAGACCTTCGACATCACGCGAGACCCGAACCCCCACGTGTCCTTCGGGATCGGCACTCACTTCTGCATGGGCGCGAACATTGCGCGGCTCGAGCTGCGGCTCGCTTTCGAGAAACTGCTCGAGAAGTGGCCGAGTCTCGAGCGAGCGACGGAAGGCCCGCTTCCGATCAACGGCCCCGCCTTCGCGCGCGGGCTCCGGACCCTGCCGGTTCGCCTGCGCGATTGACCGTCGGCCCGACGGGACTCGGCATTCGAGAGGAATACATGGGTAAACGCGCTGCCGCCCTCGTCGGTTTCACCGAGTGGGCCCCGGAACGAAAATGGGAACGACCGATGTTCGGCATGGAGGCTTGCGCCGTGCTCGCGGCGGAGGCGCTCGCCGACGCCGGGATCGAGAAAGATGCGATCGACGGTCTCGTGACCGGGGGGCTGCAGGATTCGCCGATGTTCGGGCCTCTCGCGCTGGCAGAGTACCTCGACATCCAGACTCATTTCAGCGAGCAGGTCGACATCGGCGGTGCGAGCTCCGCCGGAATGATCTGGCGCGCAGCGGCGGCGATCGAAGTCGGTCTCTGCGATACGGTCCTCGTGCTCGTCCCGTCGACGCCGTCTCCGTCACAGGCCGGAGACGAAGCGCGCAAGATGGTGATGCCACCCTATCTCGCCGGCGACGCCTGGGGCTCGCCGCAGAGCATCTACGACATCCCCTACGGCCTGGTCGCGGCGGCACCGTCCTTCGCGATGGTCGCGACGGCCTACATGGACGCCTACGGAGTGACGCCGGAGCAGCTCGCGAAGATCGCCGTCGACGAGCGGAACAGCGCGCTCAAGAACCCGAAGGCGGTCTTCAAGGACAAGCCGATCACCGTGGACGACGTGCTGGCGTCGCCGATGGTCTGTGATCCGGTTCACCTGCTCGAGATGGTGATGCCCTGTTTCGGCGGCGGCGCCGTCGTCGTGACGAACGCGGAGCGCGCGAAGACGGCGAAACACCGGCCGGTCTTTCTCTCGGGCTATGGCGAGTACGTGAGCCACAAGACGGTCACGAACATGAAGGACATCACCGTCACGCCGGCGAAGCCGGCTGCCGATCAGGCTTTCGGGATGGCGGGGGTCGACCGCGCCGACATCGATCTCTGCTCCTTCTATGACTGCTTCACGATTACGGTGCTCGCGACCCTCGAAGACACCGGGTTCGCGCCGAAGGGGCAGGGTGGGCCCTGGGTCGCGGAACGCGACCTGTCCTTCGCCGGAGACTTCCCGCTCAACACGCATGGCGGTCAGCTCGGGATGGGACAGGGGGGCGCCGCGGGCGGCCTCTCCCACGTCGTCGATGCGCTGACCCAGCTGCAGGGCCGAGCGGAAGACAGGCAGCTCGCGAGCGCGGACAAGGCGTTCGTGACCGGAGTCGGAGGCCTTATGGCCTCCAATGTGGGTCTCGTCCTGGAGGGGGCCTGATGCGGGTCGAACAGCCCTTCTCGGAAGCCGGACGACCAATCCCGCGCCGGACGCCCACGAGCGCGCCCTTTCTCGACGGGGCCCGCGAGGGAAAGCTGAGGCTTCAGCGCTGTCCTCGGGACGGCTTCTTCTTCTACCCCCGTCCTCGCTGTCCCGTCTGTCTCGGCGACGACTGGACGTGGCAAGAGGCGAGTGGCCGCGGTCGCGTCTATTCCTACACCGTCGACCGTGTCGGCCTCGACCCGACCCAGCGCGAACGGCTTCCCCTCGTCGTCGCGATCGTCGAGCTCGAGGAGGGACCGCGCATGACCTCGAACGTCATCGGCTGCGCGCCAGAGGACGTTCAGGTCGGCATGGCCGTCGAAGCGACCTTCGAGGACCTCGGTCCCGAGACTCTCGTCCTCTTCCAACCGAGCGCCTAGCAAGAATCGAACGCGCGCCGTACACCCCATCGCTGCCCAGGAGTGCCCATTCATGAAGTTCGTCATCTCTGCCGCCTTTCAGCCGCCGGAGCACCTCGTCGAGATCGCGCGTGCCGCGGACGAAGCGGGCTATGAGGCGATCGCCTCATCCGATCACGCCGTGTATCCCGAGACCCTCGACACGCCCTATCCTTACACCGAGGACGGCACCCGGCGGTATGACGAGACGTCCCACTTCCCTTCGCCGTGGGTCCTCGCAGGCGCGCTCGCGACGGTGACGAAGCGGATCCGGTTCACGACGAACGTGTACGTCCTGCCGATGCGCAACCCGTTCATGGCTGCGAAGGAGATCGCGACCGCCGCCGCGCTCTCGAACGATCGGGTGACCGTGACGATCGGCGTCGGCTGGTCGAACCTCGAGTTCCAGCTCGTCGAGCAGCCGTTCAAGCGCCGGGGCGGGCGCTGCGACGAGATGCTCGAGGTCATGAAGAAGGCCTGGAGCGGCGAGTGGATCGACCACGACGGAGAGTTCTATCAATTCGACCGGCTCAAGCTGACGCCGCCGATTCCGAAGGCGCCGATCCCGATCTGGGTCGGCGGGATCTCCGACTTCGCTCTCAAGCGTGCGGCGCGGAACGACGGCTGGCTCTCAGACCTGCAGACGACAGAGGAGATCCTCGAGTGCATCCGGAAGGTGCGCGCCTACCGTAAGGACCTCGGCAAGAGCGAGGACTGCGACGTGATGGCGAGCGCCTCGGATGCAGCGGGGATCGACGGCTACGCGCGGCTTGGAGACGGGGGCGTGAACCACATCCTGACGATTCCTTGGGTCTTCTATCACGGGATGACCGACGAGCTCGACAAGAAGGTTGATGGGATCAAGCGCTTCTCCGACGACGTCATCGCGAAGATGAGCTGAAGGCGTCACTGCTCGATGCGTATGCCCACCCGTCTCGCGATCGCGCTCGGCGTCCTCGTCGGCGCGCTGACCGCTGTGGTGTGGAGCTGGACCTTCACCCCTCTCGGTCGCCTCGATCTTCAGGCGTCGATCCTCGCGAGGATCGCGAGTCTGCAGGGCACGTCCGAGATGGAGATGACGCCCGCGGCGCGGGAGGCAGCGAATCAGATGACCCGCCGGATGCGCGGCGACCTCGATGCGGAGGGGGCCGTCGTGTTCGAGGACCGGGCGATTTCCGGACCGGGAGGCGACATTCCGGTTCGGATCTATACGCCCGATGCGCCAGGCCCGCTGCCGCTCTTTCTCGACATTCACGGGGGCGGCTGGTGGATGGGAAACGGCTTCCCCTTCCACGACGGGATGCTCGCCTTCGCGGGTCAGATCCCTGCGATCGTCGTTTCCGTCGACTACCGACTCGCGCCGGAACATCCATTCCCGGCGGCGATCGAGGACTGTGAAGCGGTGCTGCGTTGGATGGCCGAGCACGGAGAACGCCTCGGTGGGGACCCCTCGCGTCTGGCGGTCGGCGGCGCGAGCGCGGGCGGAAACCTGGCCGCGGCCCTTGCGCTCAAGATGCGCGACGAGGGTGGTCCGGCGATCGCTTTCCAGTATCTGCAAGTCCCGGCGACCGACCTCTCGGGCACACGCGAGTGGCACTCCTACGAAGAAGCCTACGAGGGCTACGTCCTGACGGTCCCGGGGATCGAAAGGATGATCGAGGCCTACGTGCCGGAGGCCCAGGAGCGGATGAATCCCTACGTGAGCCCGCTCCTCGAAGGTCGACTCGAGGGTTTGCCGCCGGCGCTAGTCGTGACTGCGCTCTTCGATCCGCTCCGGGACCAGGGGGAGGCATATGCCCGCCGCCTCGAGGCCGCGGGCGTCCCCGTCACGCTCCACCGCGAAGACGCGCTCCACGGCTTCCTGGGTTCGCCGCACCGTGCGCGCCGGATTCAGTCCATGGCGGCGGCGCTCGTCGGCGAAGCACTTCACCCGTAGTCTCCATTCGTTCTCCTCCGGAGGGTCTCATGCGTCATTCGATCGCCTTCTTCGTCGGCCTACTGTGTGCGGGGATCGCTTTCGCAGCGAACGCTGCGGATCGTCCCTATCCCGTGACCGAGGAGCGCGAGCCCTGTCGCGCCTATGACCCGCTTCGGCGCCCGCTCTTCGGAGACACCCACGTTCATACCGCCTACTCCCACGACGCGAGCACTCAAGACACGCGCGCCATTCCGCGCGACGCCTACCGCTTCGCGAAGGGCGAGGCGCTCGGGATCCAGCCCTTCGACGGGAACGGAAAGGGTGGCCGCACCGTCCGACTCCATCGTCCGCTCGACTGGACTGCACTCTCCGACCACTCGGAGATGCTCGGTGAGGTCCGCATCTGCGACGATCCTGACCATCCGGAGTACGACAGCGACGTCTGTTGGAACAAGCGGAACGCGCCCCTCGCGCTGTTCGGATTTCTCGCGCGCCCGCAGGCCGGAGAGCGACACAAGATGTGTGGGGAGGGTGCCGAGCTCTGTCGGGCCGCCGCGCGCAGCGCCTGGAAGGACATCCAGGCCGCGGCGGAAGAAGCCTACGATCGGACGGCTTCGTGTTCGTTCACGAGCTTGATCGGCTACGAGTGGACGAGCGCACTCGGCGGAAACCTCCACCGGAACGTGCTCTTCCGGAACCACATCGTTCCGGCCTACGCCCAGTCGTCCTACGACACGAAGAGCGCGTTCCGCCTCTTCGAACTTCTCGAGGAGGAGTGCGTGGAAGGCCTTCCCGGCTGCGATGCGGTCGTGATCCCGCACAACTCGAACCTCTCGACCGACGGATTCATGTTCGAGTCGAGCCGGATGGTGACGGAGTCCGAGCTCGGCATGGCATTCGATCCCGAGGCGGCGCGTCTCAGGAATCGCTTCGAGCGCGTGATCGAGATCATGCAGCACAAGGGAGATTCCGAGTGCCTGCTCGGCGGGGACACGACGGACGAAGCCTGCGGCTTCGAGAAGCTGCCCTACGACAACATGTCGGGCGCGATCGGTCGCGCATGGATTCCCCCGAAGCGACAAGCGATGGTCCGCGAAGGCCTCAAGACGGGCCTGCTTCTCGAGGGCGAGCTCGGCGTGAACCCCATGAAGCACGGGATCATCGCGAGCACCGACACGCATCTCGGAACCCCAGGCCTCGTCGCCGAAGACGGCCACGTCGGACACGGCGGTGCGTCCCGCGTGGCTTCGACCTCCATTCCGCCGGGCCTGCCCGACGGGATCGAGATGAACCCCGGTGGCCTGGCGGTCGTCTGGGCCGAAGAAAACACCCGTGACGCGATATTCGAGGCGCTCTCGCGTCGCGAGACCTATGGCACGAGCGGGACGAGGCCGGAGGTTCGCTTCTTCGGCGGTTGGGACTATCCCGAGGACGTCTGTTCGACGGGGAGCCTCGCGAGCGTGGGCTATTCGAAAGGCGTCCCGATGGGGGGCGATCTCGAGTCCCGGCCTGAGGGCGCCGGAGCTCCGACCTTCCTCGTGTCCGCGCTCCAGGATCCTGGGACCCCTTCGCGGCCGGGCACCCCGCTCCAGCGTATCCAGATCGTGAAGGCCTGGACCGAAGGGGGAGAAGCGAAGGAGACGGTTTACGACGTGGCCGGTGAGCCGAACACCGCGACCGTCGACCTCGATTCGTGCACGCCCCTCGGCGCCGGCGCGCGGAGCCTGTGCTCGCGCTGGCAGGATCCGGACTTCGACCCGGCTGAGCGCGCGCTCTACTACGCCCGGGTGCTCGAAAACCCGACCTGCCGCTGGCAGCAGCACCTCTGCGTTGACGCCGGCGTCGACTGCGCCGAACCCTCGACGATCGGCCCTGGCTACGAAGCGTGCTGTACGAGCGATTTCCCGAAGACCCAGCAGGAGCGCGCATGGACGAGCCCCATCTGGTTCACGCCCTGAGTCAGCCGGGGATCTCGTCGAGCGCCCAGCGCCCCTCGGTCGCCATGGCCGGGAGCCACGTTTCGACGAGCTTGCCGTCCTCGACGCGGAAAGTCTGGACCCAGTCCCACTGCATCTGGTCGTTGATCTTCCAGGTGCCGATCGCGGTCACGTAGTCGCCTTCCGCCATCAGGAAGTATTTGAAGTCGGAGATTGTCCAGGCTTCTTTCATGGGGAGGAGCTCGTCGCGGTACTCCTCGGCGGTGACGGCGCGGGTGCCGCGGACGTCGTGGCGCGTGTAGGTCGGCCCCGCGAGCTCCGGGATCTTCTCGAAGGCGAGATTCGCCCACATTTCGTCGTACCAGCGGCGCATGAGCGCCTTGTTCTTTTCTTCGCGGCTCATCGGGCTTCCTTTGGTGGTTCGGTCTGTCGCCGTGAGTACGTCGGCGCCTCGCGAAGATCGCACACGAGGCGGGGCTCGCATCTGCGATGGCGTAGACTTTCCCCTTCCCTCGAAGAGGAGGCGAGCCGTGGAGCTCTTCAGTCTCGAGAACGCGCTGAACCTGGGTGTTTTGATCTTTCTGCAGGCCGTGCTCGGCTTCGACAACCTGCTCTACATCTCGATCGAGTCCCAGCGTGCACCAGCTGTGGATCAGGCACGCGTGCGCAAGCTCGGGATCACGATCGCGCTCGTCCTGCGGGTCGTGCTGCTCTTCTTGATCATGTCGCTTCTCCAGACCTTCTCGGCGCCCTTCTTCTCGATCCACTGGACCGGCGTGCTGGAAGGCGAGTTCACGTTCTCGACGATCGTCTTCCTCGCGGGTGGTGCCTTCCTCATGTACACGGCGGTGAAGGAGATCTCCCACCTGCTGGCGATCGAACACCTCGAGAGCGGGGAGGAGACCGATCGCGAGCCGAAGAGCGCGAATCAGGTGATCGCGATGATCGTGACCATGAACCTGATCTTTTCCTTCGACTCGATCCTGTCGGCGCTCGCGATCACAGACGTGTTCTTCGTCCTGGCGGCCGCGATCGTCGTTTCCGGCGTGATGATGCTCGTGCTCGCCGACTCGGTCTCCGAGTTCATCAAGCGCAACCGCAAGTACGAGGTCCTCGGCCTCTTCATTCTGCTGATCGTCGCCATCGTTCTGCTCGGGGAGGGTGGGCACGCGTCCCACCTCACGATCGCCGGCTTCCCGATCGAGCCGATCTCGAAGGCGACCTTCTACTTCGCGATCGTCGTCCTGGTCGCCGTCGACCTGCTCCAGTCGAAGTACCAGACGAAGCTCGCGGCCAAGCGCGCAGCGGAGCAGTACGGCTCGGTCAGTCGCGGGGATTGGGGCGCGTAGGAGAGGCATCCGCCTGCTGTTCGGGCGGTCAGAGGGGCTTTCGGTAGACCCCCAGCTGGGTCTTTTCTACGTGACTGACCTGGCCGCGCGGAACGACGTCCAATACGGCGCGTGTCACGTCGGCGTAGTCGCCGAAGTTGCAGAACTCGTCCCAGAGGACGTAACCGCCCGGACGGACCATCTTGATCGCTTGTTCGGAGTCTCGGACTACGGCGTCGTAGTGGTGAGCCCCGTCGACGTACACCAGGTCCATCGACCCGTAGTAGGGAGAAAAATCGAAGACCGAGGAGTCGCCGTAGACCTGCTCGATTTTGGATTCGACATCGCTTCCTCTGTAGTCGGATCCGGTCGTACTCTCGCTGATGATGGTTGCGTCCGAAGAGTTCGTTCTATCCGACGCGTCCCCGCGTGCGTCTTCGCTCGGGGGCAGATCCATCGTGAAGACTCGACCACCCTCCGGCAGGTTCAGCGCGAAGTTCAGGGCCGTTCGACCTCTGAACGTGCCGATCTCGAAGATGCGAGTCGCGTTCGTAGCGCGCGCGAAGAGGGCGAGTGCCGAAAGCTGCTCGAGGGGCGTCCCGATCACGTTGGAGGGGATGTGCTCGATGGTCGCGCGAACCCTACCGGCATTCGGTAGCAGCTCGAAAATGGGCCGGCAGGGCCAGGCATCGCCCCCGGAAAGCCCGAGGTAGCTGCGGTACATCTCGCCCGGGAAGACCCGCGCGGCTGAAGGGTTGGTCAGAAGTAGGCGAAGGAACAGCAGATTGCCGGTCTCGAGAACGGCGGCGATCTGGCGCAAGGTCTTCGTTCCGGAGAAGAGCATTGGAGATACACCCCAAGTTGACGACTGAAAATCCGAAACTATCACGATTTTCTCTGGCGATCGAGCATCTTGAGTCCGGTGAAGAAGCCGAGCGCGACCCGAAGAGCGCGAGTCAGGTGATCGCGATGATCGTGACCATGAACCTGATCTTCTCCTTCGACTCGATCCTGTCGGCGCTTGCGATCACCGACGTGTTCTTCGTTCTGGCGGCCGCGATCTTCGTCCTGGTCGTCGTCGACCTCCTCCAGCCGTAGTACCAGACTAAGCGCGCGGTGGAGCACTCGTGAGGACTGGGGCGTGCCGGGCTGCCCCGGGGGCAGGTCACGCGTTGGGCGTCTCGCGCTGGACCGGGAACGCGTCCATGTAGTTCTCGAAGACTTCGTACATGGCATCGCGGGTGATCCCGAAGTCGCCCTCCAGATCGTAGACGACCTTGCCGTGGCGGCCTCGCGGATGGGTCTCGATGTAGTGGTCGATCTCGGCGCGGGCGGCGTCGCTCATGCCGAGCCCGGCGCGGTCGTAGATCCGCTCGAGGGTCCCCATGTCGTCCGCCATGAACTCGTGGAAGTAGACGTGCTCGGTCTGCGCCTCGGGAAGGACCGAACGATCGCGGACGACGCCGTCGAGCAGGTACTTCTGGAGCTTCTCGGCGTGGGGGATGATCTCGTCGAACACGATCGGCTGGCGGGACATGCGCGCTGCGTAGACGGTCATCGTGATCCAGGAGGTGAAGACCGAGACGGGGTCGCGGTGGGTGCAGACGAAGGTCGCGTCCGGGAAGGTCTCGACGAGGGCCGGGAGCCAGCCCAGGTGCTGCGGACTCTTCAGGACCCAGCGCTCCTTCGATTCGAGGAACTGCAGGGCCTTGAGCGCGCGTTTCAGGAACGCGTAATGGGGACGCTGATCCTCTTCGAAGTAGGCGTCCATCCAGCGCGTGACCGGCTGGCCGGCCGCCATCAGCAGGGACGACAGGCACATGTGCTGGAGATCCACCTCTTCGTGGATCCCGTCATTGGGCACGTCGTACATGTTCGTCATGAGCGGCATGACGAGGTCGATCTGGTCGAGGCCGGTCTGACCGTTGGCGATCCGATCGTCCGCGACGGTTCCCGCTCGTGCAGCGGCCGAGGGGATCGGCTCCTGGGACTCCCAGCGTCGCAGGGCGCGCAGACGGGGGTCGGCGCCGATCAGATTGAGGAGATGGGTCGTCCCAGAGCGCGGGAGACCCGCGATGATCAGCGGACGCTCGATCTCGAGATCGTCGATCTCGGGGTGCGCCGCGTAGAGCGCTTCGAGGCGGCTGCGCTGGACGAGATAGCGAACGAGGGAGTTGTACGTGTTGAAGCGCCCCATCGTCGTGTAGTGGGCGTCCTCGCCGACGCACTCGATGTAGAAGCGCAGCCGTTCATTCCAGGCCTCGTCCTCGAAGAGGGGGGATCCACCTTCCTGATCGAGTTGATCGCGCGCCGCCGCGATCACGCCGTCGACGGAGAGGTCGAAGGGGATCTGCTCGATCATCTGGAAGCCGGCCTTCGCGGCGTCGGTGTATTCGGGGTCGGCGAGGTCGGTGATCCGGAGGGTTTCGGGCAAGGTTGCTTCTCTCTGGGGCGCGGGGCCCGATGACAAGCGACCCCGGCCACGGAAAACGTGGCCGGGGTCGCGTGGGTCGAACGTGCGGAGTGCCTAGGCGGCGCCCGCCTTGGCGAAGACCTCTTCGGTCGGTTCGATCATGCGCTCGTAGGTCGCCTGGATGACGTCGTCCTCGATGTCGAAGACGACCTTCGCGCCCTCCGGTCCCACGGCGTCGGTCTGCATGCACTCGGGCATCTTGTCGTCCGCCGCGGTCCAGCCGGCCTGCTTGTTGAAGTCCCACTCGTCCTGGAGGCATTGCCACGTCAGGTCGAGGAACTGCTCCCGGGAGATCTCTTCGCCGAAGTAGGCGGAATAGAACTCGCGGATCTGCTCCATGTTGGGCATGAGGAACATGCAGAAGCCCGACGCGTCGATCGCCGCGTTGATGTGCTGCTGCTCCTGGGACAGTCGGGCGAGCTGATCCGGCGTCGCGCCCGGGTTCACGACGAGTCCGGCCGTATGGTCGGCGCCCATCGCGCTCGTCACGTAGGTCACGCCCGTCGCCTTGAGCGGGCGCGGATCCCAGGCCGGGATCGCCTGGCCGTGGACGGTCGGCACGCGATGGTGGCCGGTCTTCTCGCCAGTGGCGTCCGCACCGTGTCCGATCGCGTCGGCGAGGTCGCCGCCCTCGGCCACCTCCGCGATCAGCTTCTCCATGGCGACGTTGTCTCCCCATTCCATGCCGCCGGAGTCCATCAGGATGCCGATGGCGGCCCCGGTCTCGATCGTGTCGAGGCCGACTTCGTCGCAGAGCCGGTCGAGTGCCGCGACCTTGTCCCAGGTGTCGACCGCGCAGTTGGCGCCGAGCAGGGTCAGGGTCTCGAACTCGAGGGCACTCGTCTTGTAGTTGCCGTCGGCGTCGTGGACGACGTTCGAGCAGGAGACGATGCAGCCGGTCATGCAGTTGTGCATGCCGCCGCCACGCTCCTCGAAGCTCGCGATGATGCCGGTGCCCGTGAGCGTGGCCGCGTCAGGGCTCTGGCCCTCGACGCGGTTCTTGTAGGGAAAGGTGTTCAGCATCTGTGCCATGTCGACGCTCGGGCTCGTGCCGTACTGCATCGGTTGCGGCCCATCGAGGTAGGTCTTGCTCATGCCCTTGCAGAGCTGCATGAACGCCTTCTTGTCGGCGCCGTGCCGCACGCCGGCCTTGCCCGCGTCGACGGCGACGTACTTCAGGCCCTTGCTGCCCATCACGGCGCCGAGGCCACCGCGGGCCGCGTGGCGTGCGGGGCGTCGGACGTCGTCCTGGTCCGTGCAGCAGACCGAGGCGCCCTTCATCTGTCGCTCACCCGCCGGGCCGATCGAGACGAAGGAGGCGTTCGCGGAATAGCTCTGGGCGAGATGGTCGATGAGCGCGTAGTTCCACATCCCCTTGCAGTCCGGGACTTCCTTCAGGGTCACGCCGTCGGTCGTGACGTCGAGGGCGTACCGCGCTTCGGTATCGGCCGGCTGGCCGGTCACGACGATGACCCGGTAGCCGAGCTTCATCATGTCCTGGGCGGGGTTGCCGCCGGCGTTCGCTTCCTTGATCCCGCCCGTAAGGGGGCTCTTGCCGCCCACGCTCATGCGGCCGGAGGTCGGCGCGGCGGTTCCCGAGAGGACGCCGGGTGCGAGAACGAGGATGTTGTCGGGTCCGAGGGGGTCACAGGCGGCGTCACATTCCTCGACGAGGATGCGTGCGGAGAGAGCCCGGCCCCCCAGGTACTTCCACTTGTCCGGGAAGTCCTCGACGGTCGCGGTCTGGTTCGTCATGTCGACGCGGATCATCTGGTCGCCCATGGGTCGGCCTCCATTCGTGGGTCTGCGGCGCCTGTGGGGTCGGCGCGGAAAAACAGGTTCGGCCGTAATCATGGAAAGATCCCGGGCCGCCGTCAATCGACGTTTTCGAGGCCGCTCGGAGCCGGCCGAGCGCCGAAACGCGCTCGGGTCGTGACCCGGCGTGCCGTCCGGTGAGTGATCCGGCCGCCGTGGTTCGGGTACCCTCCGCCGCCGCGCGCCCCCACGGGAGGGGATCTGCGCGCCCGAACATGTGCACCCGAGGACCCGTCGCCATGGCCGATCAACCGAACTTCGAACAGGCACTCGCCGCTCTGACCAGCGCAGAGGGCTCGCCCTTCGAGATTGCCGAAGCGGAAGTGGACGGGCAGGCCATGAAGGTCTGGAAGAATCTGCCTTCCTCCCTTCGCGAAGTCTTCGCGGCGGCGCGGCTGAACGGCGACAAGACCTTCCTCGTCTACGAAGACGAGACGTGGACGTTCGCCGAGACGATGAACCGGGTCGACGAGATCGCGGATCTGCTCGTCAACCGGTACGGCGTCGAGAAGGGCGACCGCGTCGCCATCGCGATGCGCAACTACCCCGAGTGGATCTTCTCCTTCGCCGCGATCACGAGCGTCGGTGCGATCGCCGTCTGCATGAATGCCTGGTGGAAGGAAGACGAGATGGCCTACGGCCTCGAGGATTCCGGCTGCAAGGTGCTCATGGCCGACATCGAGCGAATCACGACCGCAGCGCCGAACCTCGCGCGCTTCGGCATGCAGGCCGTCTGCGTTCGCCACGACGGCAGTCTGCCTGAGGGCGTGGATCGACTCGACGAAGTGCTGACCGCGGGCGCGACGATGCCCCAGGTCGAGGTCGGTCCCGAGGACGATGCGACGATCCTCTACACGTCGGGGACGACCGGGTTCCCTAAGGGCGCCGTTTCGGCTCATCGGGCGGTGCTATCGGGCCTGAGGGCCTTCGCTTGCCGTGCGCTCGTCGGCGCGATGATCCAGCCGCCGAAGGAGCCGAGCCCCTTCGACACCTGTTTCATCCTGGCCGTGCCGCTCTTCCACGTGACCGGACTCGTGCCGGTCATGCTCTCGTGCTTCAGCAACGGGTTCAAGCTCGTGATCATGTACAAGTGGACGCCGGAGAGGGCCCTGGAGCTCGTCGAGCGCGAGCGGGTGACCCAGTTCGTCGGTGTGCCGACGATGACGATCGACCTGCTCGAATGCCCCGACTTCCCGAACCGGGACACCTCCAGCCTCGCGTCGGTCGGTGGCGGCGGTGCGCCGGCTCCGCCCGAGATGGTCGGCCGCGTCGACAAGAGCTTCAAGAACGCGCGCCCGGGCCTCGGCTACGGGATGACCGAGACGAATGCCTACGGTCCTCAGAACGCCGGGGCCGACTACCTCCGTAAGCCGCGCAGCTCGGGCCGCGCCGTGCCGGTCCTGCAGGTCGAGTGCTTCGACGAGAACATGAACCCGGTTCCGCGAGGCGAGGTCGGCGAGATCTGCTTCCGCGGCCCCAACCTGATTCGTGGCTACTGGAACAAGCCGGAGGCGACGGCCGAGACGATCGTCGACGGTTGGCTCAAGAGCGGGGACCTCGGGCGAATCGATGAAGAAGGTTTCGTCTTCGTCGAGGATCGCGCGAAGGACATGGTCTTGCGCGGCGGCGAAAACATCTACTGCGCCGAGGTGGAAGCGGTCATCTACGAGTTCGAAGCGGTCCACGAGGCGGCGGTCTTCGGAATGCCGCACGACCGACTCGGCGAGGAGGTTGCGGTCGCGGTCATGCCCAAGAAGGGCCAGTCGATCGACGTCGACGCGTTGACCGATTTCGTCGCGTCGAAGGTCGCGAAGTTCAAGGTGCCCACGATCGTCGAGGTCTACGAAGAGCCGCTCCCGCGGAACGCCTCGGGCAAGATCCTGAAGCGGGACATTCGGGACGCGCTCGTCGAACGCCGGGGATAGGCCCGATTCGCGCGCACCTCTCGAGGCCCGGCTAAAAGCCGTCAATTCAGATGCGCTGGGCTCTTCAGAGACCCCGCGCCTCGATTCCGGTCCCAAGGGAGCGTCCGGCCCGATCAGATGCGCGTCGTGCTCGAGAAGGTGCTCCCCGGAGAGCTGGTCGCCCGCGGCGTCGACAATGCCGACGGGGTCTGCAGCCGACTCGCGATGGGCGTCGCCCGCGTGAGTCGTGGCGCCGACGTCGAGTCGCGGGACGAAGTCCTCAAGCGACTCGGCGGAGCGTAGTCCGGTGCGTCTTTCCACGAGGCGCCGCAGATCTGGGGCTTCATCTCACCGAACCGCTGGGGTCGTCGCCAGCGCCCGCGGTTGCACCGCGACCTGGACCGGGACCGCGGTCGACGGCCTTTCGACCGTAGGCGCCTGCGCGGTGAATTTCGGTTCGACCGAGTTCTAGCGGCTCAGTCCGTCAGGGTCGCGATCACCGGAGCGTGGTCCGACGCCGTCATGCCATCCTTCTTCTTGCGGAAGTCCCGGTCGATCTCGACGCCCTTCAGCCGGGAGACGACCGCGTCGGTCCCCAGCAGGAAGTCGATTCTCAGGCCGTGCTTGCGGTGGAAGGCGCCGCCCCGGTAGTCCCACCAGCTGAAGGCCTGGGTTTCGGGTTCGCGCTCGCGGTACAGGTCACGAAGGCCCGTTTCGACGACGGCGGCGAGGCGCGCGCGCTCTTCGTCCGTATGAAAGATGTCCCCGGCCCACTTCTCTTCGTCCCAGGTGTCGAGGGCGGTCGGCACGATGTTGAAGTCGCCGCAGAGAATCGCCGACTGGCTCGGGTCCACGAATCCCATCGCCCAATCTTTCAGGGCATCGAACCAGGCCAGCTTCCGCGGGTAATCGTCGTGGTCGAGGTTCTTCCCATTAGGGCAGTAGAGCGTCGTGAAGTCGACGGTCGCGTCTCCTTCGCCGACCCGCGCGCGGATCAGTCGCGCTCCGAAGTCCGCCTGCCCGGGAAGGCCCGACTCGATGTGCTCGATCGGCAGGCGCGAGAGAATGGCGACGCCGTTCCAGCTCTTCTGTCCGTGGGTCACGCAGCGATAGCCGAGCGCTTCGAACTCCTCGTGAGGAAACTTGTCGTCCTCCATTTTGAGTTCCTGGAAGCCGACGACGTCGGGCGCGCGCTCGGCGAGCCAGAGCTTGATGTAGTCGAGTCGGGCCCGGAGGCCGTTGATGTTCCAGGTCGCGAGCTGCACGGCGATCCTCTCGGCAGGGGGAATACGGCTCCGCGGCGGCAGAGCGCCGGCCAGCGTATCACGGGCTGCCCCCCTTCGGCGGCCTACGGTGCGGACGGCGGGGGCCGCCCCGCGCCCACCCATCGCGGGTCCGGGCGGCTATCTTCGCGCTCCTGCCGGCTCGCCCGTCCGGCGGATACGGAGGTTGTCCGATGGCGCTCTTCGGTTTCGGAAAGAAGGCAGAGATGATCACCGCGGACCAGGCGCTGCCCGGCCGCGACGCACGCATGCCCGTGCCGCGGGCCCACTACGTGACCGGCGAGCCCCTCGACGCGTCCTTCGAGCGAATGGGTCGAATCATGTGCGCGATGGGCTGCTTCTGGGGCGCGGAGCGGAAATTCTGGGAGGCGCCCGGCGTAATCAGCACGAGCGTCGGCTACGTGAACGGCTTCACCCCGAACCCGACTTACGAAGAGGTTTGCAGCGGGTTGACCGGGCACACCGAAGCACTGGTCGCGATCTTCGACCCCGAGGTCACGAGCTACGAAACGATGCTTCGGGTGTTCTGGGAGAATCACGACCCGACGCAGGGCATGCGGCAGGGCAACGACGTCGGCACCCAGTACCGGTCCGGCCTCTATTACTACGACGACGAGCAGAAAGAGCTGGCGTCGCGCTCGCGCGAGGCGTTTCAGGCGAAGCTCTCGGCGGCGGGCTTCGGCGAGATCACGACCGAGGTCGAATCCGTGCCTGAATACTATTTCGCAGAGGACTACCACCAGCAGTACCTCGCGAAGAACCCCAACGGTTACTGTGGGCTCGGCGGGACGGGCGTCAGCTGTCCGATCGGCGTCGACGTCTGAACCGGTCGCCGCAAGTAGAAAGAACCAAGGAAGAAAGATGGACCTGATTCTGCGCGAGAACGCGTTCCTCGGAGAAACCCACATCGTGACCGGTGCCGCTCAGGGCATCGGCTTCGCCGTCGCGCAGTCTCTCGCGCTTCACGGAGCGCAGGTCGCGATGGTCGACCTCGATCAGAGGCGCGTCGAAGAGGCTGCCGGTCAGGTGGAAGGCGCCGCGGTCAAGCCGATCGCGATCGCCGCGAACGTGTCTCAGGAGGACGACGTCGTCGCGGCGGTCGGCAAGGTCCTAGAAGAGACCGGCCAGATCAATGGCGTAGTGAACGTCGCGGGCATCACCCGCGACACCCGGATCACCAAGAAGAGCTACGACGACTTCAACCTGGTGATGTCGGTGCATCTCGGCGGCACCTTCCTCTTCACGCGCGAAGTGGCGAACCAGCATTGGCATCCGCTCTTCAAGGAGAATGGCAACCAGCCGCTCGACGACGCCGTGAACCGCTTCATCGTGAACTTCTCCTCCGTCTCGGCCCAGAATGGCAACGTCGGTCAGGTCGACTACACCGCCGCCAAGGGCGCCATCGAGTCGGTGACGCGAACGACGGCGCGCGAGTACTCGGGCTACCGCGTGCGCGTGAACGCGATCGCGCCGGGGCCGGTGAATACGCCGATGCTCGCGGGGGTTGGCGAGCAGGGGATCGAGGCGATGAAGAAGACGACCCTGCTCGGCAAGGTCGCGGAGCCGCACGAGTTGGCGGCGACCGTCGTCGGAATGGCCTGTCCGATGGTCTCCGGGTACACGACCGGTCAGGTCTTCGCCGCGAATGGCGGGATGTACATGGCCTAGCGCCGGGCCGCCTCCGGGGCGGCGCGGTCGAGGACCAGGAGCGCCTGGGTGCCACAGCCCGGGGTGCTGTCGAGGTCGAGGTCGAGCCCGGCGTCTTCCGCGAGGGAGAGCGCCCGAGCGATCGCCCGCTCACGTGCGTTCGGCCCCGGTGCGCCGACTCGAATAGCTGCGAGGGCCTGGGCGTCGAGGTGGGGCGCGGTGTCGTGGACCTCGACATAACATCCGTCCCGAGCTCGGGCCGCGACGCCTCGGCTTGGGATCGGATGGACGAGGGAGTGATGGCTTCGGCCCGCTTCCAGGGCGCCGGCGACGACGGAGATGAAGGTCGGGCCCGCGTCCGTGGCGGCGCGACTCGCCTGGAGCAGGGCACCGAGAATTTCCGGAATCGGCTCGGTCGGGGTCGCAAGCAGGCCGGCGGCCGGAGCGAGGTGGACGTCGAAGGCGCGGACGGTGCTTGGGTCGGGACGGCCTTCATCCGCCGCGGCCAGGACGATCGGCTCGAGCAGGGCCGTGGCTCCGCCGGTGTGTCTCGAAGGCGGTTCGATCGCTTTCCCGCGCTCGGCCGTGTTCGTTCCATCGGCTTCCCCGGTGACGTCCCGCGCGACCGCGATGAACCGGGGCGTGTCGTCTTCGCCGTATCGCCACCGGTCGACTTCGAGCTGGACGTCGATGTGGCGGCCGTCGAAGGTGTCGAAGGGGAGGGCGACGGTGCACGAGCGCCCCTCCAGAAAGTTGTGGGCGACGAACTCGACCAACTCGCGTTCGAGGCCGGCGCGGTCGAGGAAATGGGTGATCGGCTTATCGAGTGTTTCGTCGAGGGGGAACCCGGTCAGGCGGGTCCACGCTCCATCCGTCCATTCGACCACACCGTCCACGGTGCCGACCAGGACGGCCTCGCCGCGTCCGATTGCGTCGCCGCGCGCGCGTCGAGCGAGGCGCTCCGCGGCTGAGGCAGGGCACGATGACGAAGCGGGGGGCGTGGAGGAGATCGATTCTCGCATGCAAGGAGCCTCCCGGGGGCGCGCTCAGGCTAGCGCGGGGCCTCGGGAAGACCGCGAACGATCGTTCGGGTCCTCGGTGTTTCTGTGGTTCGGCGGAACCCGCGGGAAGCGCGCGGCACTTCCGAGCTGGGTAGAATCCGAGCTACCGGCGGAGCTGCCCCGAGCGCCCCGCGGTCGCCGGTGGCCTCGCCGCCCAGGAGACATGCCTTGACCCCCGATGATTCGAACGTCGCCGTCGAAGATGCGCTCGCCCCCGAGGCCGCGCCGAGCGAGCCCTTGACCGGCAAGGCCGCGACCCAGGAGCGGATCCTCGCCGCCGCTTCAGAGCTCTTCCTCACCCGGGGTTACGACAACACCACCATCGCGCAGGTCGCCGAGCACGCCGAAGTCTCCCGCGCGACGGTCTTCTGGCATTTCAGCGACAAGGAGTCGCTCTTCCGCGAGTGCTTCAACCGTCTCTGCGAGCCCTTCCGCATCTCCCTCGCCCGCGACCAGTCGAATCTTCCGCCGGAGAAGCGCCTCCAGGAACAGGTCGAGCTCTATCAGAGCTTCGTCGCTCAACGCCGCACCGACGTCGACGGCTTCATCCGCTGGGCGATGGAGCACCCGAACTTTCGCGAGTGGCTGACGCGCTCGCTCTTCGATCTTCACAACCGCTTCGGCGGGGCCCTCGCCGAGACGATCTCCGAGATCGTGCCGCCCGGGTACGACCCTCACGCGATCGCGACCGGTCTCCTGCTCATGCTCGACGGGGGCGTCTTCCTCTCGTACTTCGATGCTTCGACCCGATCGGTCGAGCAGCGGCGCGCGAGCTTCCAGGCGATCCTGGAGTTGATCCCGCGTCGCAACCCGGGCCGCTACTGAGCGTGCCCCCGAACCGCCGTCGCCTCTCCGGCGTCGCTGCGATCGAGGGTGCCCTCGCGAAGGGCACGCCGATCGCCAGGCTCCTCGTTCGAGAAGACGATGAAGCGCTCGCCGATCTCGTCGCCTTGGCGACCGAACGGGGCGTCGAAGTGGTGGCCGAGCCGCCGCGCGAGATGCAGCGGATGACCGAAGGCGACGGGATCGAACGGGCGATCGCGCTCGTGGGTCCGCCGCCGGAGAAGACGCTCGCAGCGGTCATGACGGGCCCCGGGCTGGCGCTTCACCTCTGTCGTCTCCGCTATCCAGGCAACGTCGGCTTCATCCTGCGGGCGGCAGAGGTCGCCGGCGCCGCCGGCGTCGCCCTCGACGTCGAGTGGACCGAGAAGGAGCACGCGGCCGCTCGGCGCGCATCGATCCACGCGGAGCGCTTCCTGCCCGTCGTCGAGGCAGAGACCGCCCGCGTGTTTCAGGCGGCGCGCGCCGCGGGACGTTGCATCGTCGCGGTCGAGACCAGCGGCGAGGCCACCCCTTGGTCGCTCGATCTCACGCGACCGACCTTGATCGTCGTCGGGGGCGAGGCCGAGGGGATCCCGGAGTTACGTCTCGCGGAGGCGGACGAGACCGTTCGCATTCCTACGCGCGGATTCATTCCGTCCTACAACGTGCAGGCGGCCACGAGCATGCTGCTTGGCGAATGGCTCCGTCAGACGGAGCCATTCGCCTGAAATTGCGGGCTAGGCCTTCAGGTCGATGATCGCGTCCGCGCAATCCAGTCGGTCGACCGAGCCTTCCTTGATCCGCTTGCAGCGGCTTTCGAGGTCGTTCATGCGGCGGCTAATCCAGCTCGCGGCCAGGTCGAAGCGGCGCGGATCGGCCTTCGCCTGCTTGAGCAGCTCGGCGCCAGCGATCACGCTCGCGACCACCTCGGCGAGGCTCTGCGCGGACATCAGCGCGTAGTTGAAGTCCGCGAGGAGCGCCCCGGAGGCACCGAGGATCTGGTTCATGCCCTGCAGGACCTTGTCGGCCTGCTCTTTCATCTTCGGCTCGTCGAAGGTCTTGAGCTCCTGCTCGAGGGACTCGAAGACGACGGTGAGCGCGCCCTTCGCAAGCTCCTTGAGCGCGAAGGAGACCTGGATCTCGGACGTTCCCTCGTAGATCGTGGTGATGATGGCATCGGCGTGGAGCTTCCCCACGGTGGACTCGGCCATGAAGCCGAGGCCGCCATGGATCTGGATCGCATCGCGGCTGATCGAGTCTGCGGCTTCCGTCCCCATGTACTTGGCGAGCGGGGTGAGCAGTCGGATGCGGGTCGCGTTGCGCTCGTAGAGGGCCTGCAGCTCGATCTGCTCGGCGTTCGAGAGCTCCGTCGAACCGTCGGCGATCCTCGCCATGACCTTTTCGATCGCGGCATTCTGATCGACGAGCGAGCAGGCGCGGTAGAGGAGGGCGCGGCTGCCTTCGAGCTCGAGCGTCATCTTCGCGAGGCGATCCTTCATCAGGGGCTGCGTCGCGATCGGGACGCCGAACTGCACGCGATCCTTCGCGTATTGCAGTGCTTCTTGGAGGGCGGCCTCCGCGATGCCGACACCCTGGGCCGCGACGCCGAGGCGTGCGTTGTTCATCAGCGAGAGCATCGCCTTGAAACCTTCTCCTTGCTCGCCGACGAGGAAACCTTCCGAGTGGTCGAAGGTGATCGCGGCGGTGGGCGAACCGTGGATGCCGAGCTTCTCTTCGAGGCGCGTCACGTGGACCTTGTTGTTTTCGCCGGAGTCGAGGACGCGCGGGACGAGGTAGAGAGACAGGCCCTTCGTCGTACCCTTGCTGTCGTCGAAGGTCGCGTGATCGCGCGCCAGCACGAGGTGGATGTTGCAGCCTCCGTTGGTGATGAAGATCTTGTTGCCATCGAGGAAGTAGCGGCCATCCTTTTCCGTCGCGCGGGTCTGAATCGCGCCGAGGTCCGAGCCGGCCTGGGGTTCGGTCAGATCCATCGCGCCAGCGACCTCGCCCGAGGCGAAGCGGGGCAGGTACTGCTGCTTGAGTTCGTCGGACGCGTATTTCTGGATGTCCTCCGCGACACCCGCCTGGAGGCCGAGGATCGTCATGAGGCCGGCGTCGGCGCGGGACACCATCTGGAGAATCACGTTCGCGACAAACGAGGGCAGGCCGAAGCCGCCGTACTCTTCTTCGACGCCGAAGCTGATGAGACCTGCTTCGGTCAGCGCATCGAGCGCCTCCTTGATGTGCTTCGGGTAGACGACCTGGTCGTCGACGAGCTTCACCTCGTCATCCCAGCCTTCGCGCAGCGCCGGGGCGTGCTCTTCGCAGATCGCGGCGGCGGTCTCGAGAATTTCCTGGAGTGCGGCACGATCGGCATCGACGTCGCCGTCTTCGCCCTTACGCCAGTTGAAGTAGGACTCCCAATCGATCAGCTCCTGCACATAGAGGAGGACGGCGTCGTCCATGAATGCGCTCATGATGTTCTCCAGAGGGTGGGCCGACGAAGATGTCGGGGTCGGGAATCTAAATTCCCCGGACCCGACTACGAGTCAGACCGGGAGGTGGATCGTTCGACCTGCGTCGAACGGAAGTTTGGATCGACCGCCGCTCCCGAGGCCTGAGCCGCCTCGGTGTCGAGCGACGCACCGATGTGTCTACCAGAAACGCTCCTCGTCCGGAACGGCAGGGAGAGGCTCTGGCGAGGCCGGAATCGAATCCGACCTCTCGGGGTTACTCGTCTGGGCTTCCGCCGGCGCGGCGGTCTCGTTCGCTCCGCCGAGGGGAGATTCCCCGTTTCCGGCGTCCGGGTCGCTCGCCTCGCTCGCTACGACCCTGACCGCCGGTTCGTTCTTTTCGGGCGTCGCTTGCGTGACCGGCGGTTCAACTCGCGCGAGGCGTGCGGATTCGGGCTCGCTCTCGACGATCGGCGCGAGGGCCTCGGCCGCGGCGATCGCGTTGGCGAGCACCTCCGGCGGAAGCTGCGCGAGCGCGTCGGCATCGACGAAGCCCTTCTCCGGGGAGGCGAGCGGCACCGCGGGCTCGACCGAGGCCGCCTCAACGAGCAGTCGTTCGCAGAGCGCGGAGATCTCGCCGGGTACGCCGCCCGCGTAGTCGTGGATCGCGAAGCCCGCGTCCTCGCTGAACAGGGCTTCGCCGCGCCAGCCGGCGCGCCGGAGATGTTTGGCGATGTAGGACGCGACGCCGTCGCGGGGGAGCGGCGCGAATTCGAGTTGAAGCGTCTGGGTCCGATCGAGCCAGCAGAGGAGCGGGACGGGCGTGCCGCCTTCGCGGGTCTCGAGGTTCGCGAGCAGCACGCTCTGGACGACGGGCGTGTCGGTCTCGGTGCGGTAGCTGAGCAGGACGTCGAGATGGTCGAGGAAGTCTTCGCTGGCCCGCTCGGCCTGGTCGATCACGAGCACCAGGCGGCGGTCCGTACGGGCCTCGATGAGCGCGGCGCGCGAGAGGCGACCCGCGTCGAGGTCCCACTGGCGCGCGATGAGTTCGCGGCAGGCGGGCCATTCGACCCTGGCATCGAGGACGTTCGCCACGCGAGCCGCGTCACCGAGGAGCTTGGGGAGCGCCCGGGCGAGGCTGGTCTTGCCGAGGCCGGCGTTGCCGCTCACACAGAGGCGCGAGGCCCCCTCGTCGATGCCGCTTCGAATCGTGCCGAACGCTTCACGCAGGGCGCGCGTCCCGAGGACGACCTTGCTCTGGGCCTTCCCTTCGAAGGGGGACTGCTCGAGCTCGAAGAACTTCAGGTGGGCGGACACGTTTCCTCCCGACTCGCGGGCCAGGGCCAAACTGTCGGATTCGCACGAGAAATCGACCGGCCGAGGGGCTCCCTTGAGGATTGGCAGGAGGCTTTTTGCCACAATTATTCCGAGGAGCGGACTTGCTTGGCCGGAGCGGGCGCCGAGGAGGCTGAAAGATTCTCATAAGGGTCGAGGGGTGGGCCGGGAGCGCGAGCGGAGGCGACGGGGCGGGATCCGAGCCGAGCGGCGGGGGCGGAACGGGCGGGACCGCTCCGGCACTCCCCGTGGACGGCGGGTCGGCCTAGACCGCCTTCCCTTCATGTGCTCCCGCGCCGGGTGCGGTCCCATGGACTCCCTCCGGCGCGTCGCGGGTACCGACTCGATTCGTGCGCGCCGTGCGGGTGTGCTCCGAGGGTCCCGTGCGCTCCACGCGCAGGTGATTTCCTCGGTCCACGTGGCATAGAATCGTTCGGGGGCCGCCCTTCCTGTTTCGGAATCGCGCGGCTAGAGGGGTGAGTCAGCTTGTCCATGCGCGCCACGTTGACCATCATGGGTGGTCTGCCGGACCAGGCGGGACAGTCGTTCGACGTCGGTCCGGAGACGACCACCCTCGGTCGCGGACTCGCCTGCGACATCCAGCTCGCGGACCAGAGCATCTCGCGCCTCCACGCCGAGCTCGTCTGGGAGGGCGAGACCCTCGTTCTCGTCCACAAGAGCCAGGTGAACCGCACCCTGGTGAACGGCGTGCAGATCACCGACCGCCTCGAGCTCGCGGGCGGCGAAGAGATCCAACTCGCGGACCGCGTCGTCCTGCGACTGCGCATCGAGGCGGCGGAGGACGCGCCTTCGGAGACTGGGGACGCCACCCCGGCGAGCGTGGACGAGACCCGGGTCGGTCGGGTCGACGATCCGCCGGAGCCGGTCGCCGCGGCGGCCGAGCCCGTCGAAGCGCCGCCGGAACCGGTCCCGCCCTCGCCCTCGCCCTCGCCCTCGCCCGAGCCCGAGACGGTCGCGCCCGTGCGCGCGGCGCCGGCGCCGATGGCGACGATCGAAGCGGCCGAAGGGCCCGAAGTCACGAGCGCTTTCATCATGCGCCCGGTCTCGGTCGACGAGCCACCGCCGGATCCGTCGAGCGTTTCGCTCGCGATCATCGGCGCCGGTCCCGCCGGCATCGCCGCCGGGGTCCGCGCGGCGGAGCGCGGGGTGAACCATGCCCTCTACGAGCGGTCGGTCCTCGCGGACACGATCGTGAAGTACCAGAAGGGCAAGTTCGTGATGGCCGAGCCGCCGCAGCTGCCGCTGCAGTCGGACCTCAAGATGATCTTCGAGGAGGCCGTCCGCGAACAGGTGCTCAAGTGGTGGGAGACGGCCGTTCGCGACGCCGGGACGAACCTCGTCGAAGCGACCGAGATCCTCGCGATCGAAGGCGAGAAGGGCGCGTTCCGGATTTCGGTGCGGGGCCCGAACGGCGCCGAGACCGTCGAGGCGACCCACATCGTCCTCTCGATCGGCGTCCAGGGCGACCTGCGGAAGTTCGGGGTACCAGGCGACGATCAGCCCTGGGTGACCTATCAGCTCGACGATCCCAAGGCATACGAAGACAAGCGCGTGATCGTCGTCGGCGTCGGCGACGCGGGGATCGAGAACGCGATCGCCCTCGCGGAGAACGGCAACGAAGTCACGATCGTGAACCGCCGCGACGAGTTCGACCGCGCGAAGCCGATGAACAAGGCCGCGATCGAAGCGAAGATCAAGTCGGGGGAGATCGCCTATCTCACGAACGCGAGCGCGGACCGGTTCGAGAGCGACACGGCGGTCTTCAAGACGAAGGACGGCGAAGAGGTCACGGTTCCCTGCGACCTCGTGATCGGTCGTCTCGGCGCGACGCCGCCGCGGGCCTTCCTCGAGACGACGGGCATCTCGTTCCCGAGCAACGACAAGGAGGCCATCCCGGACGTCTCGGACAAGTACGAGTCGAACATCCCGGGCATCTACATGGTCGGTGCCCTGGTCGGTTATCCGCTGATCAAGAACTGCATGAACCAGGGATTCGAGGTCGTCGAGCACATCCTCGGCGCCGACGTGAAGCCCGCCGACGAGCCGGTCCTGGCCCAGAAGTTCCGTGAGGTCGGAGGCAGCGTCAGCGAGAACCTCGACCGGATCCAGAACACGATCCCGACTCTCGCGCCCCTCACGTCGGTCCAGCTCCGTCAGTTGATCTTCGAGTCGAAGATCCGGATCGTCCCGCCCGGCACCGTCGTCTACCAGCGCGCCGACTTCGACAACACCTTCTTCTCGATCATCGAGGGCGACGTCGAGCTCGCCTGGGTCGACAACTCCGACCCGACGATTCCCGAGGAGCTTCGGGCGGAGCGCAAGGCGACCCGGGGCACGGGGCAGTTCTTCGGCGAAGACGGCCTGATCTCGGGGCGACGTCGGGGCGAGACCGTGACGACGACCTCGCCCTGCATCCTGATCGAGACGCCGCGCAGCTCGATGGCGAAGCTCATCCGGTCCGTCGAGGACGTGAAGCGGGTGATCGATGCGGCCTACGTGAACACCGCCCTCGCCACGCTCTTCCCGAGTCTCGACGCCAGCGCACGCAAGCTCCTCGCGAGCCGATCCGAGACGATCCTTCACCGCGCCGGAGAGACGATCTTCTCCGAGGGGGACGATCCGGACGGGCTCCATCTCATCCGCCGCGGCACGGCCGAGGTCTACAAGAAGCACGAGGGCGTCGAGGAGCAGATCGACTCCCTTCGAGCGGGCTCGACCCTCGGCGAGATGGCCGTGCTCCATCCGGATCAGGCGCGCTCGGCGACGGCGCGGGCCGGCGTGGACTGCGAGACCGTCCTCTTCCCGAAGGACGTGATGATCCAGCTCGTCGAGCAGCATCGCGAGCTGCGCGAGTTCCTCGAACTCAAGGAGCAGGAGTTCATCATCGCGGATGCGCGTCGTCAGCACGGGCGCGGGACGATGATGTGGCTGCAGAAGGCGGGCGGGAAAGAAGCGACCGACCTCCTGATTATCGACGAGACGCTCTGCGTCCGGTGCGACAACTGCGAGAAGGCCTGCGCCGAGACCCACGGCGGCGTATCGCGACTGAACCGCGAAGCGGGCGCGACCTACATGACGAGCGCGGGCAGCGCGCTCCATCTGCCGACCGCGTGTCAGCACTGCGAGAACCCGAAGTGCATGACCGACTGTCCGCCGGACGCGCTCAACCGCGATCCGAACGGCGAGGTCTGGATCAACGACGAGACCTGCATCGGCTGCGGCAACTGCGAGGCCTACTGCCCCTACGACGTGATCAAGATGGCGAAGGTGGACGACGATCCGGGACCGGGTCTCCTGATGCGTCTGCTCTTCCCGCGTCGCGCGACGAAGAAGGCCGATGCGCCGAAGCCGGAAGAGGGCGGTGCGGCGGCGATCAAGAAGGCCGTGAAGTGCGACCTCTGCCGGGAGCTCCCGGCCAAGAAGAGCGGCGCGGCGCGGGCCGCCTGCGTCGCATCCTGCCCGACTGGTGCCATCGTCCGCATCGATCCCGGCGAGTACGTCGACGAGATCTACGAAAGACAGGGCTAGTCGCGTGATCGGGCCGCGCACCTTCCTCGAATACCAGAACTACCGCTACCTGAAGGTCGCCCTCGCGATCTTCTTCCTCTCGCTCGCGGCCTATGTCTTCGACGATCCGCCGGGTGGCCGGAGCGGCTCCTCCTGGACCGGCTACGGCCTGGGGACGATCGCCGCGGCGATCATCTTCTGGCTGATGTGGCTCGGCGTGAGGAAGCGCGACTACGCGTCGGCGGGAGCGCCGCTCAAGGGCTGGACCTCGGCGCACGTCTATCTCGGGACGATGCTGATCTTCCTCGTGCCGCTCCATTCGGCCTTCGAGTTCGGCTGGAACGTCCACACGCTGGCCTACGTGCTCATGCTCGTCGTCTGCTTCAGCGGAATCCTGGGCGTCGCGTTCTATGCCCTCGTCCCGACCTCGATAACGCGCAACCGGAACAACATCACCCTCGACGCGATGCTCGAGCGGATCGCGGAGATCGACGCGGAGTGTCGGATGGCGGCGGACGGACTGCCCGACTACTACGCCCAGGCGGTCGTGACCTCGATCGACGAGACCCGGATCGGCGGCTCCGTCCGCGCGCAGCTCTCGGGGCACGATCCCGACTGCGGAACGAGCCTGGCGCTCAAGAGTCTGCGGATGTCCAAGATCGATCTCGCGGGCGACGCGAAGGAGCAGGAGCGGAAGCTCGTGGAGCTGATCGCGCGCAAGGAGCTGCTCCTCAAGCAGATCCGGCGTGACGTCCGCTTCAAGAGCCTGCTCGACCTCTGGCTGATCGTCCACGTGCCCTTCGCGTTCGCGACCTGCGCAGCGCTCCTCGTCCACATCTTCGTCGTCTTCTGGTACCACTGATGCGCGTACGCCTGACAGAGATCCGCCTGCGCCCGACGGGAAAGAAGGTCCGGCTCGATCGCGATCTCGACGTCGAATCGCTCTTCATCGGCCGAGGTCCCGACAACGACCTCTCCCTCAAGGGCCTCACGATCTCCCTCCACCAGGCGACCCTTCGCATGGCGGACGGAAGGCTCTACGCCGAGGCGGCACCGGGCCAGGAGGTGAACTGCAACGGCCTCGTGAGTCAGGGCGAGCGCCTCGCGATCGGCGACGTCCTCAAGATCGGCTCGTGGGAGCTGCGGGTGATCGAGCCGACGTCCGTCGGTGAGTTCGACGTCGCGCTCGAGTACGAAGAGACCGACCGCGGTGAAGACGAACGTGCAGCCCTCGACGCGCGGGTGCGACTCGGTCTCGAGTCCGGGGCCTTCGCGATGCGGCCGCTCGCCTGGGCGGGGATCGTCCTGGTTCTGTCCCTCTTCCTTCTTCTCCCCCTCGCGTGGGAGGGCGCGCAGTCGCCCTGGAACACCGGTGACGTGAGCCGCGGCCACGCCTACATCGAGAACGACTGTCAGAGCTGCCACTCCGGTCTCTTCCGCCCGGTCCAGAACCAGGACTGCATGACCTGCCACCACGACATCGGTCGGCACGCTCCCCAGACGATGAGCATGGAAGCGCTCGACGACGCGTCCTGCGCGACCTGCCATCTCGAGCATCGCGGTCGTCAGGTTGACCTCGCCGACCTCGGGGCCGGATTCTGCGCCGACTGCCACTCCGACCTCGCGTCGACGCTGCCCGCGACGGCGCTCCGCAACGCGAGCGACTTTGGCGATGACCATCCGCCCTTCCAGCTGGCCCTCGTGACGGACCCCGCCGAGGAGGCCGTCTCGGTCGACGTCACGCCGGACCTCGTCGAGGTCTCGGGTCTCGAGTTCAGCCACCTGCGACACGTAGGCAAGGCGGTCAGCGGGCGCGGCGACGAGAAGCAATACCTCCAGTGCGGCGCCTGTCATCAGCCCGATGCCGGGGGGCTCTATATGAAGCCCGTCGTCTTCGAGGATCACTGCGAGGACTGCCATCAGCTCGACTTCGACGCGACCGCGCCGAAGAACGCGGTGCCCCATGGCGATCCCGCGGTCATCCGGGATCGGATCCGCGGGTTCTACGCGAATCGCGTCCTCGACGGCGATGTGAAGGATCCCGCGGCCCCGCGCCGCCTGCGTCTGCGGCGCCCGGGCAAGCGGCTGACCGCCGACGAGGCGGAGCTCTCCCGGAAATGGGTCGACGGCAAGGTCGCCGCGGCGGAGCGGCGCTTCTACGAGCGACCGGGTACGTGCGATCTCTGTCATACGCTCGCGCCGGGCGCGGCGAGCGACGGGGGCATTGGGATTGCGCCGGTCCAGGTCCAGGAAGTCTGGGTCCCCGGCTCGATCTTCAGCCACGGCTCCCATGCGCCCTTCGCGTGCGTGAAATGCCACCCGGCGGCCGGGGTCTTCGATCCGGAGGAAGACACCTCCCTCGCTCGGCCGTCCTGGTCGCTCGAGGGCGCGATTCCGTACGAGCTGATCCCGCGCGAGCCGACGACCGGGGTGAGTACGGTCTCGGGGGACATCCTGATTCCCGATGTGGCGGTCTGCCGGGATTGTCACGCGGGCGCGACGGCGAGCGGGGGCGAGAAGGTCCCGAGCCCGTGCTCGATGTGTCATCCCTTTCACGTGCGGGCGAATGGACCGATGGGCACGATCGCCGACGCCGAGCCCGCATTCGTCCCGCCGACGCCCGACGCCGACGCCGCGGAAGGCGCCGGGGAGATCGAGTCCGGAGACAGCGCGGCGATCCATCGTGCGCTCTTCCGAAACGGCTTCGGCGCGCACCGGGACTCGGCCGGATCCCGCTGGCGTGACGTCCGCCATCCGCCTTTCGACCGCCTGAATTAGGCCCGGCAATTTCGTTCAGGACATGTAGAATCGATCGGGACGCGTGAGGGACGTGCCAGATCGTTCTCCTGCCTTTTCTCTTGACGCGGACGATGTTCGTCGTTCGCGTCAAGAAAAGCCGAGAAACGACGCGCGCGCTTCGAACCCGTCGACGAACGAAGCAGCGAGTCGTGCGCGCCCCCAGGCCGCGCGTTCTCGAGTGGATGTTGGAACCGCCGGTGCCCCGTCGTGCGAGCCGATCGAACGCGCGGCGTGTTCCGGTCCGGTGGGTTCCGGTTGGAGGCGCCCGATGACCCCCCGTTCCCCGCGTGGCGCGCTCGCCCTCGTCGCGTCGCTCCTCGGTACGGGCCTCTTGCTCGGCTGCCCCGACGGCAACGTGTCGAACAACCAGGTCTGCCAGTTCCAATGCAACTACACGCAGGACGGGACCGAGCTGGGGTATCCGGCGGAAGCGGCCGGGGTCGAAGCGCGGCTGACCGTCCAGGACGTCGTGCAGGTGATCGCGAACGCGATCCACGAAGCCGAAGCGAACGGCATCCCGGACATCACGGTCGTCGTCCTCGATCACCTCTCGAACGTGCTCGCGGTCTACGACACCGACGCGGCGACGACCAACTACTCCCTCATCACCTCCGTCGAGTCGCCGGACCGCACGGCGAACACGCCCTTCATCGTCGAGAGCAACGGGGGCTCCGCGGACTTCGCGGCCGTCGCGACGACCGCGGGCCTGACCTCCCTCCAGACGGCCCTCGACGGGATCTTCATTCCGGCGGGCTATGCCGCGATCAGCAAGGCGGGGACCTCCAACTACTTCTCCACACAGGGCAACGCATTCACCTCGCGGACCGCGAGCACGCTGATCCAGCAGAACTTCTTCCCGGGCGAGACCGATCGACCGGGCGGCCCGCTCTTCGCGGTCCAGATCGCCCAGCTCGTCTGCAGCGACATCAACACGCGCCAGAGCGTCAACCAGATCGCCGACGAGACGGTCGCGGACGACCCGAACGATCTGATCGGCCCGCGCCGGCTGCCCGTCGGCTTCGCCGCGGACCCGGGCGGGATCTCCCTTTACAAGGACAACATCGCCGAGCTCGACGCACCGGTCTTCCTTGGTGGGACGCCGACCGGGCGCGTCGGCAAGGTCGTCGTCGGCGCCGTCGGCATCGAGTTCAACGGCATCTACGGGCTCGACAACGACGGCACGGATCGCGACCGCAACCTCGAGGAGCGGATCGCCTACGGCGCGACGATCGGAGCGACCGCCGCCGAGAGCTTCGATGCCGACGCCGAGCGGCGGGCCTCCCGGATCACCGTCGCCGGTCGCGCCCTTCGCTGGGTCGACGACACCGGGCGGCGGGCCTCGCGCGCGACCGCGCCGGTCATCAGCCCGGCGGACGTCGCCAACATCGGCGCCATCAACGCGCGCCTGAACGGCCTGATCACCCTCGGCTCGGGGTCCGGCCAGTTCGTCTCCGACCAGTTCTTCTTCCCCTTCACCGAACCGCGCGCCGGTGTCTTCTTCCTCGACCCGACCTCGGGCGTCGTCGGCAACACCTTCGCCGACACCGACGTCGCCGTTGGCAACGGCTACGTCGGCACGGCGAACGGCGAGAAGCTCGTCGATGCCGTTGGAGCCGATCGGTATCCCGCGATCGACAGCATGAATCCCCCGCCGCCCGCGGATCCCGCGAACCCGGCGCCGGCGGACGGGCTCTCCGCCGCCGACGTGCAGGAGCTGCTGATCGAGGCGCTGCTGCTCGCGGAGAACACGCGCGCCCAGACCCGCCGCCCGCTTGGCGGGCAGGCCCGGATCGACGTCGCGGTCGTCGACCTCGACGGCAACGTCCTCGGTTTCGCGCGCTCCCAGGACGCGCTCCTCGACGGCGTCGACGTCACGATCGCGAAAACGAGGCAGGCGGCGTTCTGGTCGAAGGACGACACGCGTACCCAGCTCGAGGATGCGTTCGATCCCCTCGGCAACAACGGCAACCTGCTCAACACGCGCTCCTTCGACCAGTACCTCGCCGATACGCGAGCCTTCCTCGGACTCGATCTCGCCGATCCGCTCTTCGAAGGGGAGTTCGCCTGGTCCTCGATCGCCCTAGGCGGGATCGCGAATCCTGACTTCCCGCCCGGCGTCGCCTCCGGCCAGAACGGGCCCCTCAGCCGCAATCCCGACGTCGACGAGTGGAGCATTTTCTCGACGGGGATCCAGACCGAGACCGTGCTGCCCGGGATCGCCGTCGGCCTCTGCGAAGAGGTGCCGGATCTCGCGGGGGTGCTCTTCGACCTGAACGCGGCCGCGGGCCTCGGCGTCGCGCCGCCGCCCGGGGGTCGCGCCGCGCTCTTCACCGACGTGGGTCAGCGCGACACGTTCTGCGACGGCGTCCGGACCCTTCTGATCGGCTCGGCGGATGCGGGCGCCCAGCTCGACTGCATCCAGGGGGCCCAGGACTTCCCCGCTGGCTCGGGCAACATCACCGGCCTCCAGAACGGCTTCCACATCTTTCAGGGCGCGGTTCCGATCTACCGCACCGACTCCACGACGGGCGATGCGGTCCTGGTCGGGGCCTACGGCGTGTCGGGCGATGGCGCCGAGCAGGACGACTTCGTCCCCTTCGTGGCGCTCGACGAAGTCGGCCGGGATCAGGCCCGCGCGCCGCGGAGCATCGCGAACCCGATCGGGAACTCGCCGCGGATCGGCGTCGATACGACCCCCGTCGATGGCCGCCCAGACGTCCAACGCGCGGACAACATCTCCGTCCAGAACGTGTTCCTGCGATACGTGGTCTGCCCGGTCGCTCCCTTCCTGAGCAGCAACGAGCAGAACGGATGCGAGGGACGATGATGAGGGCGAAGCGCGTACCCGGACTTTCCCGCTCCCTCTTCGTTGGCGTCACCGCCCTCGCCATGCTCGGCGCGGACGCGGGCTTCGCTTCGCGCCCCGCGGACGATCCCGAGACCGATCCCGGACTCGACGTCGCGGCGGTCGAAGAGACGCTCAGGCCCCCGACCGTCTTCGAGCTGCTCCTGGCCCAGGCCGACGTCGAAGACGACGGCGCCCGGGCGCGCCGACGACGGCGGCCGCGCGGCCGGCGACCCGGCGGGAGTCGCCAGGGGGATGCCGGGCAGGAGCGACCGCCCGCACCGCCGCCGGCGCCGACCCAGCAGCCCGTCGCACCGCTGGAGCCCGACACGTCCTCCGGCGGCGTTCCGACGCCGGTCGAGCCCGCGCCCGTTGCGCCGCCTCCGGCGCCGGTCCAGCCGGCGCCCGAGCCGCCCCTCGACGAGGGTTCCTGGACGCCGGCGCCGCGCCAGCAGCAACCGCCGCCTCCGCCGCGCCGGCCCGCGCCCGTGCGGCCGGGGGCGGAGTCGGATCAGGACTCGGGCTCGACGCCCGGGGCCGAGCCCGAGCCGCGTTCGATCCCGCGCTCCGAGTGGGTGCCCGGTGAGCCTCCGCCGCGTCGGAGCGACGGCAAGCGGCCGAGCCGCCGGAACGCCCCGACCTACGAGAACGAGCTTCCGGACTACGAGTTCGTCGCGCTGCCCGACCGCTGGCGGATCGTCGAGAACCTCGGCGTCAACGAGAAGTGGTACGACCCGTACAACCAGAACACGCTCAAGGCGGATCGTCCGATCCCGGGGACCAAGGACTGGTTTGTGAACGTGAGCGTCGTCGCGGATCAGCTCTTCGAGCCGCGGCGGATCCCGATCCCGACGGGCGCGGTGGGGGACAACGATCAGGAGGTCGACCTCTTCGGCGACGGCGTCGCCTGGGAGAGCCAGACGACGCTGCTCACGTCCGTCGCGCTGATCCAGGGCGACACGACCTTCCGGCCGCCGGACTGGGAGATCCGGGTCACGCCGGCGCTCAACGTCAACAAGGTCTGGGTCCAGCAGCTGGGCGCCGTCAAGCTCGACCCGAAGGCCGGCGACGACCGCCTCGACTACCACTTCACGCTCCAGGAAGCGTTCATCGACAAGCATCTCTGGAACCGGACGGATCGCTTCGACTTCGATTCGCTCCGAATCGGCATCCAGCCCTTCAACGCCGACTTCCGGGGCTTCCTCTTCGACAGCTCGGAGCCGGGCGTCCGCCTCTTCGGCAACTTCGCCAACAACCGCGCCCAGTACAACCTGGCCTGGTTCGGCCGGCTGAACAAGGATACGAACTCCGCCCTGAACGACCTCGAGTCCTGGCGCGATGATCACACGGTCATCGCGAACTTCTACTACCAGGACTTCCCGGTCCTCGGCTTCAACGTCGAGGCGATCTTCGCGGCGAACATCAACCGCGAAGGCAACGAGCGGGACTTCGACCGGAACAAGAACCTCGTGATCCCCGCGCCGGTCGGCCTGATCGGCGGGAAGGACTACGAGGTCTACTACGTGGGCATCGGCGGCGACGGCCACATCGAGCGCCTGAACCTGTCCTTCCAGATCTACGGCGCCTTCGGCAACGAGGACTACAACCCGATCGCCCAGCGCAGCCAGGACATCGAAGCCTGGTTCGCCGCCTTCGAGGCCAGCTACGACATCGACTGGATGCGGTGGAAGGCGTATATGCTCTGGGCCTCGGGCGACGAAGACCCCTTTGACGACAAGGCGCAGGGCTTCGACACGATCCTCGACAACCCGAACTTCGCGGGCGGGACGACCTCCTTCTGGATGCGTCAGCAAATCCCCTTCGTCTTCGGCGGCAGCGTCGCCCTCTCGGGCAAGAACTCCATCGTGCCCTCTCTGCGCAGCTCGAAGATCGAGGGCCAGAGCAACTTCGTGAACCCGGGAATCTGGCAGCTCGGCGGTGGCGCGGACTTCGACCTGCTGCCCCAGCTCCGGCTGCTCACGAACGTGACCTGGCTGCAGTGGGACACGACGACGGTCCTGCAGACGCTCCGGCAGCAGGGGCGCCTCGACCGGGAGATCGGCTGGGACGTGTCGGCGGGGCTGATCTATCGCCCGCTCTTCACGAACAACATCATCCTGCGCGCCTCGGGGTCGGTCCTGATCCCGGAGAGCGGCTACGAAGAGCTCTTCGAGGAGCGGCGCGACGACGATCCGCCGTACTCGGTGCTCTTCAACGCGACGTTCACGTACTGAGCCGGATCGGGATTACAAGATGACCAAGCACGACAACAAGCGTTCCCCGTCCTTCTCCTCCGCCGTCGTGATCGTGGCGACGATCGCGGGTTTCCTGGTCCTCGCCGTCCTCGGGGCGGAGAGCCCCTCGACCGCCGCCGAAGGCGAGACGCCCCTCGAGATCGTCTACCCGGACTATCCGCCGGCGCCGGCCGACCAGACGGAGGCGGAAGCCGCGACGAAGACCGCGGGCTGCGTGACCTGTCATACGAAGTCCGACGAAGCGACGATGCATCCCCAGCGCTCGGTCGTCCTCGGTTGCACGGACTGTCACGGCGGCGACGCCGCCGCGGTCACGGGCAACTACGACCCGGGCTCGCCCGAGTTCCTGGACGCGAAGGCGCGCGCCCACGTCCCGCCGGCGATGCCTGAGACGTGGAAGAACCGGCGGAACGAGGAGCGGACCTACGCGCTCCTCAATCTGGAGAGCCCCGAGTACGTCCGCTTCGTGAACCCCTCGGACTACCGCGTCGCGGACGAAGCGTGCGGTGCCTGCCACGGAACGATCATCGAGAAGGCGAAGCGCTCGATCATGGCGACCGGCGCGATGCTCTGGGGCGGTGGCTCGTACAACAACGGGATCGTGCCCTTCAAGCGCTACATCCTCGGCGAGGCGTATACCCGCGAAGGCAAGCCCGCCGCGATCCAGGGCCGCTTCCAGGTCACCCGCGAGCAGTCGGACATGGGCGTCATGCAGATGGCGCTGCCGCTTCCCGCCTGGGAGACAGTCCCGCCCGCGGACATCTTCCGGATCTTCGAGCGCGGCGGCCGCAACATCAACAGCTTCTTCCCCGAGACGGGCATCCCGAACCCCGAGGAAGAGCCCGGCAAGCCGGACGTGCGCGCTTCCTTCCGCGGACCCGGAACCGGCAACCGCGTCTCGATTCCCGTCCTCAATATCCACAAGACCCGCCTGAACGATCCGAATATGTGGTTCATGGGGACGAAGGACCAGCCCGGCGACTTCCGCAGCTCGGGCTGCGCCGGCTGTCACGTCGTCTACGCGAACGACCGCGAGTGGTACAGCGCCGGCTCCTACGCGAAGTACGGCAACCGGGGGCAGACCCAGACCGTCGATCCGATGATCGCGAACCTCACGAACGAGAAGGGCGAGAAGGAGTGGGGCCACCCGATCAAGCACGCCTTCTCCCGCGCGATCCCGACCTCCCAGTGCATGAACTGCCACATGCACCAGCCGAACATGTTCCTCAACTCGTATCTCGGATACACGATGTGGGACTACGAGTCGGACGCGCCCCTCATGTGGCCCGAGGAACAGCAGTACCCGAACTTCTCCGAGCAGCTCGCGGTCATGGAGCGCAACCCGGAGGAGGCCGCGTACAAGGGTAAGTGGGCCGACGTCGAGTTCCTCGCCGAGGTCCATACCGAGGTGAACCCCGAGACGAAGGACACGAAGTTCGCCGACTATCATGGCCACGGGTGGAACTTCCGCGCGATCTTCAAGCGCTCCCGGGATGGCACGCTCCTCGATGCGGCGGGCAACGCGATCCCGGAAGGCCTCTCCAACAAGGAGAAGTTCGATCGCGCGGTCCACATGCGGGACATCCACGCCGAGATAGGCATGCAGTGCGCGGACTGTCATTTCGCCGACGACGCCCACGGCAACGGTGAACTCCACGGCGAGGTCGCGGCGGAAGTGAACATCCGCTGCCGCGACTGTCACGGGACCGCGGACGAGTACGCGACGCTGAAGACCTCGGGCCCCGCATCGCCGCCGGACGGCCGCGATCTGTCCCGGCTGCGGAACGCCGACAACCGCAAGCGCTTCGAGTGGCGCGGCGGGAAGCTCTACCAGCGCCTCCTGCTCCCGCCCCACGACGAATTCCAGGTCACCCAGGTGAAGGACACCGTCACTCCG
>PAQX01000075.1 GCA_002709835.1 Deltaproteobacteria bacterium | reverse complement strand
GGCACTGGATTTGGGCAAACGACTCTACGTGGGGAACCTCCCCTTCTCTTCGACAGAAGAGGAGCTTCGGGAAGCCTTTGGCACCCATGGAACCGTCGCCGGCGTCGACGTGATCATGGATCGCGACACCGGCCGACCGCGGGGCTTCGCTTTCGTCGAGATGGAGGATCCAGCTGCGGCAGACGCGGCGATCCAGGCGCTCGACGGATCCGATTTCGGGGGGCGCAACCTGCGCGTGAACGAAGCGCAGGAACGCCGGGGCGGAGGCGGGAGACGCTAGGCGCCAGTGCTGGCCGTTCGGGGTTCGGCGAAAGGCCAGACGAATCAATCGACCCGCTCTTCGAGCGGACGACGTTCCTCGCTTGCGAGGCCCGAGACGAGAAGGGGCCGGGGACGTCGACACACGGAACGAAAGAAGGGGCTAATACCGCCGCCACCGATCGGCCCGGACGAGACCCCGAGAAGGCGGCGCCCGGATGGGGGGCGCGGGCCCGCGCCGCCAGGGAGAAAGCACGATGGCACGAGCAAGTCGAATGAGCGTTCTGAAGCGGAAGCGCGAGAGCGAGAAGGCCGAGAAGGCCGCGCGCAAGCGAGAAATGCGCGCGATGGAAAAGGAGATGGGCATCACCAAGGAGAAGGAGACCGGCGAGGCAAGCCAGGAAGATCTGGAGGCCTACGGCATCCTTCCGCCCGTGGATGAGGAAGAGGAAGAAGAGGCCTAGGAGCCTTTCCCTTCCCCTGCGTCGGGGTCCGTCCGCCGGGCCACGGGCGGGGAGCGGCGAGTCGGGCCCGTGTCTAGCGCGGCGTGTCGCCGATGATCGTGATCCGCTCCATGACCCGCTCCCTCGGCCAGTAGTCGCTCGATGCGTAGTGCTGGGTGGAGCGGTTGTCCCAGAACGCAACGCTGTCCTTCTCCCAGCGGAAGCGGACCTGGTACTCCGGGATCTCGACTTCCTGGTAGAGCCGCGCGAGCAGATCCCGGCTCTCGTCGTCGGGAAGGCCATCGATGTGGCTCGTGAAGATGGTGTTCACGTAGAGGCACTTCCGCCCGCTGACCGGGTGGGTCCGAACGAGCGGGTGATGCGCCGGCGGAAATTCCTTCCGCTTCTCCGCGCGATCTTCTTCCGACATCGCGAGTCCGAAGGTGTGGACGAAGTCGTGGATCGCCACCCGACCGTCGATCTCCTTCTTGATCTCGTCCGACAAGCCGTCGTAGACCGCTTCCATGTCGGTCCAGAGCGTGTCGCCTCCGACGCCCGGGACCTCGTGGGCGCGGAGCACCGAGCCGAGGCTCGGGACCTGTCGCCAGCTGACGTCGCTGTGCCAGTTGTTCTCGACGCCGACGACTTCCTCGTCCTTCGCGAAGCGGATCACCTCCGGCGAAGCGCCCTCGGGGAGGAAGGGGTGGACTTCGAGCTCGCCGAACTGCGCGGCGAACGCGGCATGGTCGGCCTGGCTGATCTTCTGGTCGCGGAAGAAAAGGACCTTGTATTCGACGAGGGCGCGCTCGATGTCGGCCGCGAGGGCCGCGTCCATCGGCTTCGAGAGGTCCACGCCACGAACCTCGCCGCCGAGGCACGGCGCCTGGGGCACGACCTCGAAGCGGTCGAAGTTGAGCGCGTCGAGGCGCTCGCGGATCGCAGCGATGTGGCGGCGGGGGCCATAGTGGAGCGGGCGATGAGACTCGATGGCGGCGGACATGAGGTGGGACTCCTGAGGAGGCGGGCGGGCGGTGCGAACGGGTTCCGAAGCATGCGCTCCGAAGGACCGCGCGAGCGTACGCGCACCCCGAAGCGCGCGCCATCGGAGACTCAGCCGAGCAGGACGAGCAGGATACCGATGATCGTCAGGCCGATGCCGGGGAGCTGCCGCACGAGTTCGCGTTCCCCCATCAGCTTGATGCCGAGGGCGACGGCCAGGACCGCCTCGATCTGACCGACGGCCTTGGCGTAGGCGACGATTGTGATCGAGAAGGACCAGAACCAGCAGAGGCTCGCGGTGAAGCCTGCGGAGCCGATCAGGAGCATCCGGGGCCAGAGTGTGCGAACGGCGCGGAACCCGTCCGGTTCGCGGCAGGCGATCCAGGCGGAGAGCAGTACGACCTCGATCCATGTCGTGTGGAAGAGCGTATGGACCGCGCCCTGGAAGAAGTCGGCTTCCGGATTCGTGGCTCGCAGCGTCGCGTTGGCGAGCTTCAGGGCGAAGCTCGCCCCGACGAGCAGGACCGCGCAGAGCAGGGCGTAGCCACCGGCAGGGCCGAAGCGGAAAGCCTGGCGGAAGCCGCCTCCGGTGCCATCGCGGGCGAGATTGATCGCGACCACGCCGATCGCACAGACGAGGGTGCCGGTCGCGCCGATCGCCGAGGGCAGCTCGGAGAAGAGGAGCGCTCCGACGACCGCCGTCAGCAGGACTTCGAGCTTGTGGAATACGATGGACTCGCCGAAGCTGCCGCGCCGAAACGCGATCACCAGAGCGACGTTCGCGAGGAGTTGGGTCACCGCCGTGACGAGGCAATAGGCGAGGAAGGTCGCGTCGAGGTCGGGCCAGCCGTAGCGACGCGCGACGGCGATGACGGTGATCGACGCCCATGGAAGACAGAACGCGAATCGGGACCAGCTGTTCAGGGGCGCGGAGACCTTCGATGCGACCGTCTGCGCCGTCGCGTTGCGCGTGGTCTGGGCGATTCCGCCGATCAGCGCGAGAACACCCCAGAGCGGAAACGCCTCGAAGCTCAAATCAGGGCTCCGCGCTTCGGTCGCGGGCGGGAGAACGCCGTGCGTGCACGCTCGACGACCTCCCGCGTGTCGCAACCCTGGATGTGGTCGTTCACGATCCCCATCGATTGCATGAACGCGTAGGCCGTGGTCGGCCCGAAGAACTTGAAGCCGCGCCGCTTGAGGGCGCGGGCCATGGCTCGGGACGCCTCGGTCTGCGCGATCGTCCCCAGCGCCTTCTCGTCGAAGTGCGCGGGACGGGTCGCTTCCGGCGGCTCGAAGCTCCAGAAGAACGCCGCGAGTGAGCCGAACTCATCCTGGAGGTCGCGTGCGCGCTTCGCATTGTCGAGGGTGGCCTCGATCTTGCCCCGGTGGCGGACGATCCCGGCATCCCGGAGGAGGCGCGCCACGCTCCGCTCGTTCCAGCGCGCGATGCGGTCGAAGTCGAAGTCGGCGAAAGCCTCCCGGAAGTTCTCCCGCTTTCGGAGGATCGTCAGCCAGGACAGACCGGACTGAAACCCCTCGAGGCAGAGCTTCTCGAAGAGGCGGCGGTCGTCGTCGACCGGGAAGCCCCATTCGGTGTCGTGATAGTCCTGGTAGTCGGGATGCTCCCCGCACCAGCTACAGCGCTTCGGGTCCGCCAAGGGCTAGCGTCCCTGGAACTCGGGCGGGCGCTTTTCGAGGAACGCGCGCACGCCCTCTGCGTAATCCTCGCTGCCGAAACAATCCGCGATCGCTCCGGCGACGTCGTCCTGCTGGCGCTCCGCCTCGGGGCGGGCGAGGTCTTTGAAGGCGATCTTCGAGGCGCGCAGGGTCAGCGGCGCGTTGTCCGCGATCGAGGCCGCGGTCTTCGCAACGAACCCGTCGAGCTCGGCCTTTGGCAGCACGCGATTCACGAGGCCCATCGCCGCGGCCTCCTGGGCGTCGAAGCGGCGGGCGGTGAAGAAGATCTCCTTCGCGTAGGCGGTCCCGACGGTGCGAATCAGGTTCTGGAGCCCGTCTTGTCCATAGCCGAGGCCGAGACGGGCCGCGGGAATCGCGAAGACGCCGTCGTCCGCGCTGTATCGGAGGTCGGCGCAGAGGGCGATCGCGCAACCGCCGCCCACACAGAAGCCGTGGATTGCGGCGATCACCGGCTTGTCGATCCCCGCGATCGCGGACCAGGCCTCGACGTTGTCCATGTCGTAGTTCGCGGCGTTGTCGCCGGTCCGGCTCTCCTCGAACTGGGAGATGTCGGCCCCGGAGACGAAGGCGACGTCGCCGCTCCCGCGCAGCACGACGACGCGCACGTCCGGATCCGCGTCCAACTCGCGGCAGATCGGTGGGATCTCGCGCCACATGGCGGTGGTGATGGCGTTGCGACGCTCGGGGTGATCGAAGACGACGGTGGCCGTGTGGTCATCCTTCTCGACGCGAATCTGTCCAGGCATCGGGGCACGATAGCGAAGCCCAGTCGCTTCCCGATCGACCCTCTGGCGACCCGCGCCCTGCGTGCCACCATGGACAGCGGCGCCGGATGCGTCTGAAAGGAAGGCCCGCGATGAAATTCTCGATGATCTTCGAAGCGCAGATGGTCGATACCTCGAAGGCGTCGGAGCAACAGGTGCTTCACGACTGCGTCGAGCAGGCCGTGCTCGGCGAGAAGATGGGTTTCGACTGCATCTGGGCGGTCGAGCACCACTGCCTGAGCCAGTACGCCCACATGAGTGCGCCAGAGACCTTCCTCTCTTTCGTCGCGGGCAAGACCTCGACGATCCGAATCGGGCACGGCGTCGTCTGCCTGCCCTTCAAGATGAACCACCCGATCAAGGTCGCCGAGCGGGTGGCGATGCTCGACGTCCTGTCGAACGGTCGCGTGAACTTCGGGGTCGGCAAGGGCGGAACCGAAACCGAGGCCGGCGCCTTCGACGTCCACATCCCGGACATCGATCGCCAGCTCGAGACGTCGGCGCGGATGATTCCCCAGATCTGGGACAGCGACGTCTTCTCCTTCGAAAACGACATCATTCGCGTGCCCGAGCGCCGAATTCATCCCAAGCCCATGCAAGAGCCCCATCCGCCGATGTTCCTCGCGTGCACGCGCGAGACGACCCTGAATCAGGCGGGCGAATGGGGGCTCGGCGCGCTGTGTCTCGGATTTGGTGGGCCCGAGGACATCGCGAAGAAGAACGAGGTCTATCGGGCTGCGGTCGCGCGCCGGACCGCCGAGACACAGATCCCGCTCGAACCCAACGAACACCTCTCTGCGCTCTGTCCCGCAATCGTGCTCGACGACGGAACCGAGGCACGCGCGATCGGTCATCGCGGCCAGCGCTTCTTCACCGAATCGATCAATCACTTCTATCAGGGCGGCCCGGCCCCCTCCGCGCCGCCCGAAGACGAGGACGCGGCGGAGTACCTCAAGAACGCCGGCGAGGCGCTCGTCGCCTACCTCCACGAAGAGAAGATCGAAGCCGGGACCGAGGCGACCGGCCTCTACAACCCGAACCACGCCTACGGGACGGTGGCCGACGCGATCGGCTACGTCGAACGACTGATCGAAGCCGGTGCGGACGAGATCATGTTCCTGATCCAGATGGGCGGTGTTCCGCAGAAGGCGGCGCTGCGGACGATCGAGTTGCTCGGAACCGAGGTCATCCCCCGCTTCCGCTAGTCCGGCGCTACTTCCCGGGTTCGCGCTCGTCGATCGGGCGCTGCGGAATCGCGACCAGTTTGCCGACGTCGTAACCCACGTCGGTGAGTCTGTCGCGAATTCCGCCGATTACGTCTGCGTCGAGGCGGGGCGTCCGGGCCATGATCCAGACCCAACGCTTCGACGGGTGGCCGACCACCGTCCAGTCGTAGTCGGGGTCGAGATCGATGATCAGGTACGAGAGCGAGAGGGGCCAGACGGGGCGAATCCGCCATTCGGCGTTCGTCTCGGGATCGTGGACCCAGCCGCGCTGAGGGATCGACTCCTCCGGGCCGTCGAAGCTGCCCGCGCGAAACGTCAGCGCGATGTCGATCTCGCCGTTGTCGAGGAGCGTGTAGGTCTCCACTTCGTCGTGCGCGCCTGCTTCCGCCTCGAGGCCGATGCTCTCGATCACGAACCAGGCGCCAGCGAAGCGTTCCAGGTCGACGTGGGGAACCGTCTCGAGGGGCTTGGCGGCGTTCGGTCCGACGCCCTGGGAGGAGAGGCAGCCGAGGAAGCAGAGGGCGATCGCGATGCCCGTAAGAATCAGCGGGATCGGTCGCGGGGCCGAATTTCGTTCGATACCCAGGGGCAGAGTGCGCTGCATGACGTCTCCGTACGCGCGGGATGCGCGTGCGGACTCTAACGGCGCGAGGCCAGGGCGGAAGCTTCGTTCTCGTCGCCCTCGACTTCGAGCCAGCTGATCGCGCCGGTGTCCGGCCACGACGTCGGGACGCCCAACATCGCCGCCAGTCCCTTAGGCACGCCCCGCAGCGCGGGCTCGCCCGTGGCCCGACCGGGCGGCACGCCTTCACCGAGGACGACGAAGATCGCATCCTCCTCGTGCTGCATGGCGGACCGGATCCCGTGATCGGAGAGATACACGAGCCAATCATCTTCATCGAGCTGCGCGTGCAGCGCGGCGAGCCGCTCGTCGATGTAACGGTAGGCGGAGAGCAGCGCACCCCGTCCGTCGTCCTGTCCACTGCCGTCGATCTGGCTGAAACCGCTGTGGGTGAGGAGATCGAGCGCTTCGAGCCGTAGGAAGAGGAAGTCGACCCGCCCTTCGCGCGCGATCGCCTCCGCCGCATCCATCTCCGCGGCGATGGTCTGTGCGAATTTCCGCGTGTCCGCACCGAGGTCGAGCGCAGGATGTCGGGCGAGCTCGTCCGGGGTGAGGGCGCGATAGGCGCGCGGCGCCGGAAGGTCCTCTCGATGACCATGAGGACCGACGAGTTCGGCCTGTCGGCCGACGTCGAGCTTGCCGTGGGTGAGCAGCATGTTCGCGGTCACGACCGGTCCCGCACCAATCGTCTCGAAGAGGTCGGGACGCTCCGGAAGAACCCAGGAGAGAAAGCCGACCGGATTGGTCCCGACCGACTCGAGGCCAGCGAGTTCCAGGCCAAGCTTGTAGATGCGGGCGATCGCGCCGGGCGCTGCCTGGGGCTGGGCCGGGCGGACGAGCGCCTGCATCGCTGCCGCCGTGAACGCGGGCACGCTCTCGAGGACGGCTCGGTGGCCCTGGTCGAAGAGGTGGTCGTGGAAGGGGAGGTCGCCGCGGGCGCGGAGATACTCGGTGAGTCGCCAGTCGCCGCAGTCCGCGAGAATGGCGAAGACCCTTCGGCGTCCATCCGCGGGAGCGCGGCTCTGCGCGGTGGCATGGGCCGGTTTCGTGTGGGCGGGGCCGAAATTCGCGATGACCCGAGTCGTCGCGCCCGGCGTTGGCCAGGTCGAGCCGGAGGCGCGGGTTCTTCCCTCGGCGTCTTCGAGGATCCAGCGCGTCGGGTGGTCTCCCACGCGGGTTCGCGCGCGCTGCGGCCCGTCGCCGGCGATGGCCAGCGCGCGGTAGCCCACGTCGGGCGCCTGATCGGGCTCCGGGTTCAGCAGCCAGCGCCCGCCTCGGGCTTCCGGGGGGGCTTCGAGGACCAGGGTCGCGAGCGCATTCGGATCGTAGTCGGCGGAGCCACGGGCAACGGCACGAACGATCTCGTCTCGCGTGATGCCTTCGAGGGGGACGCGTTCGATCGCGACGTCGTAGAGCGCCAGTGCCTTCTCGGGCTGGCCCCAGCCGAGGTACTCGCCGATCAGTCGGCGGTAGAGACCCCAGACGAGGTTGCGGTCGCGGATCCCGTCGACGTGCTCGAGCGCGGCCTCGAGGAGCGCGAGGGCGCTGTGCTCGGGATCGGCGATGTGGTCGACCGAGACGCGGAGCGCATAGCGCGCCTGCAGGTCGATCGGATCCCAGCCGGCCTCGCGCCAGGCGGCGAAGGTGGCACGGACTGCGTCGCCGTCTCCTTCCCTCGCGAAGGCGCCGATCCGCGCCTCGTACCAGGGCAGGGCGAAGGGGTGCTCGATCGACGGCGCGGTCCTGCCGAGCACCGAGATGGCCTGCGCGTAGTCCATGCGCCGCGTCCAGGCGAGAGACAGGACGACGCGTTGCGCCGTCCAGCGCGGATCGTCCTCGAGGCGGTCGGCGATGTCGGTCAGAACGAGGGCTTCGTCTTCGACCTGCGCGCGGAGCGAGAGCTCAAGCTGGAGGAGGTCGACGTTCGCGGGGTGGGCTTCCGCCGCGATCCGAGAGAGATGGGCGCCGCGTTCGTAGTCCCCGCTGGCGCGCCACACGCGGAGCATCAAACCCGTCAGCACTGGATGGGGGACCCAGTCTCCCGCGGAATTCTCACGCAGGAGCGGATCGAGGAGGGCGATACAGCCGTCGCGGTCGCCGGTCGAGAGCTGCGCGATGCAGCGGCATTCGGCGATCTCCCGCCCGGTCCCCGCGGCGCTCGCGCCGACCTGCGAAGCCGCGAGGGCGTCCTCGAAGCGTTCTTCGTTCGTGGCGCTGCAGACCCGCGCCGCTTGCTCCTCGCTGGACCGGTCTACGCAGGCCGTTGCCGAGAGGACCGTGAGAACGACGAGGAAGGACGCGGCACGCAGGGTGAAACGGCTCATCGGGCCTCCTTGGTGAAGCGCGCGTGGAGTCGGACGCCGCCGTCGGCGGGGGCGAGGTCGAGGGTGAGACGAGAGAAGAGGTCCCCGGTATGCGGGGCGTTCGGATTCGCTCCGGGGCGGCTTCGGTCGTCGCGTGCGATCCTCGCGAGATCGACGGTGAGCGCGTGCTCCCCGGCCGCACTGCTCGGGGCGCTCGCCACGTCCGGCGGTCCGAGGGCGGACACGATCGCGGCTTCTCGCCAGGCGATCACGAGCGCATCGGGGGTCACGACCCAACACGGCGCAAGTCCCGGCAGCAGCGGGAGCGATTCGAAGCAGGCACCGTCCTGGAGGCCCGCGTGCGCGAGGGAGAAGCGCCTGGGCGTTCGTTCGATCGGCCAGGTCGCTTCGAGCTGATCGAGGGCCTCGTCGAGGGCGGCTTCGATCGGGCCGGCACCGCGATGGTGGAGTGCACCGATCGCGAGCGGCATGTCGACGTCGCCCCTCGGCCGAAGGAACGCGAGCTCGACCGTGCCGCTGAGCAGCGCGCCTTCGAGCAGTCGCCCCTTGAGCGCGAACATGCGGTCGGCCTGGCCTCCCTCCGGAAGCAGCCGCGCGAGGCGCAGGCCACCGGCGGGGCGAAGGCGGGCATAGGCGAGCGCGTCGGATGCGCGGAGGACCGGGCGGGCCGGTGGTTCACTCGACGGAACGAGCAGATCGAGCGTGTCCTCGCCGGAGGGACGGAGGAAACCCTCCAGATCGAGGTCTCCGTCCGCGGTGGTCGTGAAGCTGAGTTCGAGTCGGCCGGTCTGGCCGACGGGCCAGAGCAGCAGCCCCTCGCGGCCCTGCATCCGGGCCCGGGCGAAGTCGAGGCGGGATCGCTGCCTCTCGTCGACGTCATCGAGGCAGGCAGGGGAGGGAAAAGAGTCCGCGGGCGGCGCCTTCTCGAGGACGAATCCGGCCAGGGCGCAGCCTTCGAGGCGAGGCCGCAGCGCCGCCGCTTCCCGGGCGAGCGGGGTCCCGGCGAGCATCGCAGCGGTGTCGAACAACGGCCCGAGCGCCGCGACGTCCAGCCCGAGCAATGGCTGGCGAAGGCGCGGGTCCTCTTCGGGAACCCGGTTGCAAGCGAGTGCGCCGGCGGCCAGCGCCAGACACACGAGTCCCCCCATCGATCGCACGAGCCTGCGCAAATCCGCCTCCTTCTCGTGCAAGGGATCGGCCACGGGCCCGAAGATCTTGAGTTTTCCAGGTTCGTCGCAGGCTTGCGCCAGGATCAGCGCCTTCGCAGCGGGCGCCCGAATCGGGGGGCGCTCCCCTCGCGGTCCTCGCATCGGATCGCGCCACGGTCTGGCGGGCCGGAAAATCAGACGTCGGAGGGGGCGTCGTCGGCCTGCAGAGGGGCGCCTCCGACCCAGGTCTGTACGACCCGGACTTGGGAGAAGCGCGTTCGCGCCCGCTCCCAAGGGCGGTCGAGGAGGCAGAGGTCCGCGGGGTCTCCTTCTCGTAGCCCGCCGATGGTGGGCGACCGGTCGTGCTCCAGGAAGCAGAGGAGCGCTTCCTCGGGTGAGACCTTCTCGCCTTCGCCCAGGACCTGGCCGTCCGGCGTTCGCCGTTCGACCGCGGCTTCGAGGGCGGCCCAGGGGTCGGGGTCGCCGAAGGGGGCGTCGGTCCCGAAACGAACGGGGACGCCCCGGTCGAGCCAGCTCTTCACGCGATAGAGATGGGGCAGGTCGCTGGTGTCGACGTCACGCTGGTAGTCGTCGCCGCGTTCGCGCACGAAGTTGGGCTGCGTCACGACGGTCACCCGGAGGCGGGCGAGGGCCTCCATGGCTTCGGGAGGCGCGACCGACGCGTGCTCCATCCGGTCTCCGAAGACCGGGCCCGCGCTCTCGAGGGCGGCGAGAGCGAAGTGGAGCTCGGTCCGGGTGGCCGCGTGGAACGCGACCGGGCGCCCTTCGTCGTGGGCGGCGCGGATCCTCGCGACGAGCGCATCGAAGACCGGCAGCGCCGACTCGTCCAGCATGATCTTGTGTGCACCGACCGGGAGGCGACTGCAGGTCTGTTCGAGGCCCAGCGTGCCCATGACCTGGAGCCTTTGCGGCAGGGCGCCGGTCGAGTGGGCTTTCGCCAGACGCTCGTAGTCCGCAGCCGCGTTGCTCGGGGTGCAGTCCGTGATCGACGTGACGCCGTAAGTGGCGAGGCGGCGGCCGACGCGGGCGAGATCGGGAGGCGGCGTCGGGGGGAGGTGGTCCCGGAGCCAGGCGTCGGCGCGGAAGAGTCGCCCGGTGATCCGTCCGCGCGCGTCGCGCTCGAGGCCGGGCCGGTCTGCGCCGCCCAGATCCAGGGCTTCGATCGCCTTCGAGTTGAGGAACCAGAGGACGCCGCTGCGATGCTGGATCCGGATCGGTACGTCGTCCCGCAGCGCATCGATTTCATCCCGGTCGAGATCCCCTGCGACCGATTCGAAATAGCCCGTTCCCCGGATCCAGCCTTCGATCGGCTCCGCCGCGACAAGGGCCTCGGCGAGAGCGTTCCGGTCGCGGATCGTCGGGGGGCCGCAGCGGACCGAAGCGAGCGAGGCCGCGAGGGACTGGACGTGGAGGTGGTGGTCGTGGAGGCCTGGCAGAAGTTCCCCGCCTCGGGCGTCGTAGGTCGGGCCGTCGAAGGGGTCGAGCTCGTGGCCGCGTTCGGCGATGCGTCCTGCCTCGATACGGAGGTCGATGCGGTCTCCTCGGTGGAGGGCGTTCCGGATCAGCATCGGCCATGCCGCCAGGCATCGAGGCTGTCGGTCGTCGGCGCCGTGAGCGTCGGCGCGGCGAGCCAGGGGGAGCGCAGGCGCGGGGCGGCGACGGGGGTCGTTGTGCCGGCGTCCAGTACCCCGAAGCCTTCCTGCGTTCGAAAGACCTCGACCGCTTCGAGGTCCACCGGCGTCGCGGCGGAACACGCGAGGGCGTCGCGAAGGGAGAGGTCGATGAGGCCGCCGCGTCCGGCCTGCGCGAAGGCGAGGGCGATCGCGGCCGCATGCAGTCCGGCGAGCGGATCCGCGAGCGCGTCGCCGCAGAAGCATGGATCACCGTCGTCGGCGTCGGGCGCCCAGGCGAGACCGGCCGCGATGGCGGCGTCGTCTCCGAACGCGATCCACTCGTGGTCCCGGCCGTAGCCGGTGATCGAGAGCCAGAGTCGCCCGGCCCGGTTCGCGACCCAGGCTTCCGCGTCGAACCCGAGCTGTCGGAGCGCACGCGGGCGCGCGCTTTCGACCACGAGATCGGCTTCCTCGAGCAGCGCTTCGAAGGTCGCACGGTCTCCTGGGACCGTGAGGTCGAGGGCGGCGCCGCGCTTTTCGCCGTTCAGCAGGTCGAAGAAATCGCTCGGTCCGCCGCGTGCCCCGTCGGGTCGGTTCGGGCTTTCAACTTTGAGGACCGAAGCGCCGGCCTTTGCGAGCAGTGAGGTCGCGAGCGGTCCGGCCCAGAGCGAAGACAGGTCGAGGATGCGCAGCGGGCGACCCGCGGCACGCGGCCGGGCTTCGCGGTCACCGTCGATCCGGAAGAGCGGCACGCCGTCGATGGGTTCGCGGGGCGCGGGCGCACACGCGAGGCCCAGCATGCGTGCACGTTCGACGAGCGGCTCGACTTCGCGATCCCGCAGCGCCGCTTCGATCACCGTCCAACCGCGTTCGCTCTCGTGGAGGGCAGCAGGCAGTGGCGTCTCGAGCCAGGCCGGGACGCTGCGCCAGTCGTCGGGTCTTGGGAGCTGAATCGCGATCCATCCGTCGCGCGCCCGGAACAGGCGCCCGGCACCGCCGGCCGTCACGCGTCCACGCCTTTCGTGTCCCCACGCGGCGGCACGTTCGCCTAGCAACCCGCTCCAATCGATCGCGGGGGCCGCGAGGGAAGGGGACAGCGCTTCGAGGACGGCGCCGACGCCGATCGCTGCGCTCGCGACGGCTCCCGGCGCGAAGCGAGGTTCGCCCGTGAGCGGGCCGGTCGAGGCCATCGCCCCTGATGCGGCCCAGTCGAGGGCTGCGGATCCGCTTCCGAAGTCGGTCGAAACCGGCGTCGCGGGGACCTCGATGCCGTGTCGTGCGAGCGCCGCGCGGACCGCTTCGGCGTGTCTCCCGGCCGGCGTGGTCGAGGGAGATCTTCTAGGAATTCCGGGCGCTTGGGAGGAGTGCGGCATGTCTTTTCCGAAGGCCGCGGAGGTTAGCATTCGGTTTCTGGAATCCGTATGCTCGCCGTTCGCTCAACCGCGGCCGGAAACGCCGAGGCGTCGACCTCGAAGCGCAAGCCGGCCGTCAAATCCGAACCCCGAAGGTCGCGCGCCCGGAACGCCGGGGCGACCTTCCTCGAGTTTCCAAGGAGTCATGGAATGGCGGTGTTGAAGGCGGGTAGCCGACTGAAGAGTGCGGTGTGCAGCTCCGAGTTGATGGTCGTGGTGGCGCCCGAAGGCGATGTGAACCTGACCTGCGGCGGTGCGCCGGTGGTCGAGCTCGGCGCCGACGGGTCCGGTGAGATCGACGCGGACCACAAGGGGGGGACCCAGATGGGCAAGCGCTACACGAACGAAGCCGGTGACATCGAAATCCTCTGCACCAAGCCGGGCGAGGGCAACCTCGCGGTCGACGGCACGGCGCTCGAGATCAAGGGCGCGAAGCCGCTTCCGTCTTCCGACTAGTCCTGGGAAGGGGGAAGCCCCTTCTCGATCCCCCTGACGGCCGATCTCGCTTCGGTCCTATCTCCGCCCGTGCGTTGGTGCGTCGGCGACCTGGTGCGTTGTTATGAATCTGATGATGCTTCTCGAGATGGCGGCGGGGGCGTTCGGTGAGCGCGTCGCGTTCCAGAACGGCGCCGACCAGCTGACCTATCAGCAGCTCTTCGACGCTGCGGGTGCGCTTGCGGCGGACCTCTCCGATGGGCGGACGAAGCATCTCGCGATGCTCGACGAAAGCAGCCTCGCGCTGCCCGTCGCTGTCTTCGGGGCGTCGTGGGCCGGCGTGCCCTTCGCCCCGCTGAACTATCGCCTGACGGATCCCGAGCTCGACTCGCTCGTGAGCCAGCTCCAGCCGGGGCGCCTGGTGACCGAGCCCGACCGGCTCGCGCGGCTCGGTGACAAGATCGAGGGTGACGGCAGCGACTTCGTCTCTGTCCTCACGACCGGCGACCTGCTGTCCACGGCGCGCGCGGACGGCGCCGCGCCGCGGGAAGAGCCGTGGTCGATGGATATGGACGACACGGCGATCCTGCTCTTCACGAGCGGAACGACCGGTGCGCCCAAAGCCGCGGTCCTTCGCCAGAAGCATCTCGTGTCCTACGTGCTCGGATCCGTCGAGTTCATGGGCGCGGACGAGAACGATGCGTCGCTCTCCTGCGTTCCGCCCTATCACATCGCCGGAATGGCCGGGATCGTGAGCGCCGTCTATTCGGGGCGACGCGTCGTCCAGATGCCGACCTTCACCGCCGAGTCGTGGATCGAGACCGCCCGGAAGGAGAACGTGTCCCACGCGATGGTCGTGCCGACCATGCTCGCGCGGATCGTCGACGTACTCGACGGAGAGAAGGACGCGGGCATGCCGAACCTGCGGAACCTCGCCTACGGCGGCGGCAAGATGCCGCAGTCGGTGATCGAGAAGGCGATGGACCTCTTCCCCGAGACGAGCTTCACCAATGCCTACGGCTTGACCGAGACCAGCTCGACGATCTCGCTGCTCGGCCCCGACGATCACCGCGACGCGATGTCGAGCGAGGACCCGGAAATTCGGCGACGGATCGTCTCCGTCGGTCAGCCGCTGCCGACGATCGAAGTCAGCATTCGCGACGTGGACACCGAAGAAGCGCTGCCTGCAGGCGAGCGCGGCCTCATCTTCGTGCGGGGCGAGCAGGTCTCCGGCGAGTATCGCGGGAAGGGGAGCCTTCTCGACGACGAGGGTTGGTTCAATACGCGAGACGGCGGGTACCTCGACGAGGGGGGCTACCTCTTCCTCGAAGGTCGGATGGACGACGTGATCGTGCGCGGCGGAGAGAACATGTCGCCGGGCGAGATCGAAGACGTGCTGCTCACCCACGAGTCGGTGGCCGACGCCTGCGTGATCGGCGTGCCGGACG